>JAIOHM010000222.1 GCA_019912965.1 Anaerolineae bacterium | reverse complement strand
ATATTGGCGGAGAACGAGAAGCTAAAAGTCATCATCGGCAGCCTTGAAGTCGGTCAGAAGATACCGACGCATCCTGAGGCGCTGGCGGTATACCACTTTCTCGAAGGAACGGGGTGGATGATCGTGGATGATGAACGGTATTCCGTTAGGCCGGGGGCGACAGTGATCACACCGGAGGGTGCTAAACGCGGTGTAGAAGCTGAAACCCGATTGGTATTCCTTGCAACCCGAATCGCCTGAATTGATTAATAACTAGGAGAAGTAGCATGACATTCGTGACATTTATGACCAGTAACCAAGGACGCATGATGCGTGTTATCGCGGGCATCGTTCTGATGTCCATAAGCTTATTTGTTATCAAGGATACGCTGGGAACAGTTCTCGCGCTCATCGCACTGATACCCATTGCTGGCGGGGCGCTGGATTTTTGCGTAGCGGGATTCATGATGGGATACCCGTTCCGTGGGGCAAAAGCCCGTGAACAGCTTGCGCAGAAACAACATAGATAGGGAGCCTCATCACAGAAACTTTGCAGCTTCAAAAACATTGACGGACAAGAGGAGCAGAATTGTGTTCAATCCCTATTTTCTCGTGGTCTTTCTGTATATCGCGCTGGCTGTATTGGGGGCGTTGGATGCTTCGCTGATCAACTTCGAACTCCTGCCCGGTTTTGTGGGGCTGCGCTGGATGCGGGTGCATTTCATCACGCTGGGCGCGCTGACAGAGTTCGCCTTTGGCATCTTACCGGTGCTAGTCGCGGCACGGGTCGGGGTACCGCGCCCTAAAATTCGGTGGGATATCTGGCTGACGTTGAATTTGGGGCTGCTCATCCTGCTGATGGGTATTCCGCCGATCAACGCCGCACTCATCACCACTGGCGGCACACTGATCTTCATTGCGGCTACATTGCTCATGATACAACTGGGAAAAATGCGCGCTACCGATACGGCGCAAAAATCCGAAGGCCGCAAATTCTATCTGGTGGGATTGGCATATCTACTGCTGGGCATCCTGGTCGGCACAGGATTGTGGCAAGGTTGGAGCACGTGGCTGCAAATAAAAGTGCCGATTGAAGTACATATCCACGCCAACAACTGGGGCTTCATGTCACTGGTATTCGCCGGACTGCTGGTTGATCTGTATCCGAGTTTTGCCGGACGTTCGCTGGCCTGGCCACGCTCGATCACGCCCATCTTCTGGATGATGACCATTGGCGCGCTGGGATTGGTGCTGGGGCCGTGGTTCCAATCGAACCTGTTCTCAGTACCCGGTCTGATCCTGCACCTGAGTGCGACAATCTGGCTGCTGCTGAATGTCATCAAACCGTTGGTGGGTGACCGCCAACTGCGGACACCGGGAATGCTGCATCTTATCACCGCCTACGCTTGGATTCTCGCCCCCGTTTTGGTTGCGCCCCTCATCATCCTCCAGGTGTCCGGCTTTCCCGGAGCGGGCATCGAGCAAAATGCGCCGCAGGCTCTGATCTACGGTTGGGTACTCCAATTTGGATATGCGATGATCCCCTTGCTATTCCGGCGCATCTTTCTGCCGGATACGCCCTCGAAGCTGGGTGGGAACTGGTTCAGTCTGATTGCAGTACATCTGGGTGGGATTTTCCTCTGGGTCGGTATTTTCCTCCATGAGCAGCAGGCGACCCTGCATGGTGTGGCTTATGGGCTATGGTTTGTTTCGATGCTGCCCATTGCCTATGAATTGTGGCAGATTGTCCACAACGGGATAAATAACTTACAGGACAAAAATGTAGTTCCTATCGCAGCCGAGTCGGGTGACTGAGTTCACTTTGGAGGAACGAACAATGGAAATCACCAAAGAAACGCAGGTCTTGGACATTCTGGAGAAGTATGGTGATATTGCTGAGGTCATGGAGTTATTCGGCATCAAGCGGGTAGGGCGCTACTCACTGCTGGTTGCCTCCGCTTCGTATTGCCCACCAGCCACGCCTTGCCTGCTTCGAGGAACTCTTTGCTCCACTTGTAATACATATTCGGGTTGATACCTTCGCGGCGGCATAACTCGGCGGGGCGGGCTGTTGACGAACTGCGGGCAAATGGTTGGCTACAAGATGGTTCATTATCGAACGCGAGAATGGGCGATGCAAATTTCAGAGGCGTAAATCTGAAGCGAGCCAATTTTACTGGGGTAAGATTTTTTGCAGATAAACAACTGGCACAAGCCCAAAGGTTATGGAAAGCCATCGTGCCAGATGGTCGTCGTTACAATGGCCGTTTTAATCTTCCTGCTGATATTGCGCGTGCGAGAGAGCAGGGCATAAATCCAGATGACCCGCACCAAATGGCTAAAGACTATCAGGTTTCAGTAGATGATTATCTCGAAGGACAAAAATGGTTTGCTGACAATGCTGTTTGGCTGAAAAAGATTCAGGGCCAAACGATACCCACCAAAGCAGATATTACCGATGAGGGTGAAAACTTTTCCGAATAACTCATCTGATTTCAGGGGCGTCTAAGCCAGTAACTGATAGAAATCCACGACCTATTGAATAATAAAATCATCAAATCTCGCTTGCTCAAATGAGGTCGTGGATCGTTGAAAACGTATCGGTTCTGGCTTAGCATCCGGCAGCGCCCTTTCACTCATCCGTCATTACTCATACCTTCCCCCAACCCACCCCCAACCGCCTTAACAATAC
>JAIOHM010000221.1 GCA_019912965.1 Anaerolineae bacterium | reverse complement strand
TCCGCTGTGCGTTTGTGCGGCAATAGCGGATACAATCGCGCCCATTGGGTGTCACTTAAGTCAGTGGGATAGCGTTTACGCGTTTTCATCGTTTGGAGTCTATATTGTAATGCTTTTCTTTACAACTATTCTCTTAAGGCTAAGGGCTGAGTGGCGGCCAAATCCTTTTCGTCACCGCGCCGCCGCCGCCGCCACTTTCCCTGTATTTTCTGGAAACTGGAAACCCGTAACTGGTAGCTATTCAGCAGGTATTGCAGCGGCAGCCCAATCCCGAATCGTCGCAATACTTTTGTCGCCCAAATCTGTCCGATGACGACGACGACACCGACGACAATCCCGCCCTTTGCGCGCAAACCCATTTTCGCAATCGCAATCGCCGCCATCTTGCTCCCCTCTCCAAATTGGAGAGGGGCTGGGGGTGAGGTGATTTTCTGTAAACCGATAACTGTAAACTGACAACTAAAAACCGCAGTGGCGGCCAAAACTATTCCGCCACCGTGCCGCCGCCACCATTCGCGTAAACTGACCTGTATTTTCTGGAAACTGGCAACTGGCAACTTAAAACCGGCTAATGACTATTGACTCCTCTGACATTGACGACATCGTTTTGGTTTTTACCAATAACTAAAAACCAAAAACCGATAACTAAAACCCAACCATCTTCCGCAAATCCCGCAGCGAACCGCGCATCATCGCCCCCACCGCTACGCCGGGAGTCAACAAAGTAACCACCTCCGCCGGAAGCTGCCGCGTCAGCATTTGCCCCATCAGCCAATGCATCGCCGGGTCTTCCATCACCCACCGGATGCCGTTCAGCGCCCAACCGGGAACCTGTGCCGGGCTGTAAAGATTTTGCCGTACCTGATCGAGCGTCCGTTTATACATCCCATAAGTCTTGATTCGGGTAGTTTCGTCGTAATCCGCTAAGGCGTGTGTCCAGATTTTTTGACCGTGATTCCAACTCCGCACCGCCTGAGCCAGCGCCTTCGCCGTGAACAGCGCGTTAAAAATCCCCTGTCCATCTAAAGGATCATGTTGATGATAAGCATCGCCCACCAGCGCCCAACCCTCGCCCCCCGGCTGACGATACAGATTGCCGATACGCCGCATTCCGTGAACATCGGTCACCATTTCCGCCTCAGCAATCCGCGCCCGGATATGCGGATTACTATTCACCAGATCGAGATAAAACGCGGTGATTTTCCCCGGTTCAGGGTTGAGTAAATCCGCCTGCCCCTCAAACGTGATTCCCGTCCTGCCGTCGGCGCTGTCCATCACCAGAAACCCGTAACCCACGCCGCCCTCGTAAGCCACCGCAGCCGGGCCATGTTCATCATAAGGACGCACATTTTTCCAGTAAGCGTAATACAAGGAAGTCGGATTTTCGTTATGCACATCATGTTCAGCCGCGTTCGTCTTACGGGCCACCACGCTAAACCGCCCGTCCGCCCCAATCACCAAACGCGCGGTAATCCGTTCTTCTGGCGCATGTTTCCCGGCGCTGCCGACGATGCCGACTACCCGATCACCGTCCCACAGCAGTTCGGTCACATTGAAATTATCCCGCGCTGTGACCGTGTTAAACCGCTGGGCATGTGTCCATAGAGCATGATCGAAACGCGCCCGATCAATCGCATAGGCGTAATCTCGTCCGTGCGCCTCTGGAATCGGGATAACCGCCGAAAAACCCGCCGCATGACCGATCACCCGCCGGATGGGAGGCGTATGATGGGCATACTCATCTTCAGGCGCGCCGATTTCATCCAGCAGTTTCAACGCTGGGGAATAAATGATGGGGGAAGAAGCCGCCGGGAGCGAAGGCATCGCCGCCCGTTCCAACAGCAGGACTTTCAAATGCTGTGCGCCGAGCCGTGCCGCCAGCGTCGAACCCGCCGGACGCCCGCCCACAATAATCACATCGTAATCCATAAGCCACAATTCCTCTAAACCATCCTGTTGTTTCTATTGTGACTTATTTTACAAACGATTGTCTACTCCCCCTCACCAAATGCTCAGGCGAATGGATGTTCCTTAAAAAATTCCCAGATCACCGCCGTTGCATCCAGATCCTTTGACGTTAACCCCAGCTCAAAGGACACGCCGATAACATGCCCCGGCCACGTATGCCCGCCGTGATACACCCCGTAAAGCTGCACATCTGCCCCTTCAGCACAATCTGTATAACCTTCCCGCAGCACAAACGTCCCATCATCCGGGTCAATATCTTCCAGTGCAGTGATGGGGTCTCGCGTCGCACATTCGTTATGGATCGCCCAGAAACCTAACGATTCGCCCGCTGAAAAATAGCCAATTGGAACCCCGGCCCAGGGCACGATGTTATCATCCGTCCCATGAGCCATCAGCATCGGCACAGGTGGCGAATCGGCACATTCCTCACGCAAGTAATTCGGGAACGTAGCCGCGACCGGGGCAATCGCCGCGATTTGATCTGGCAGTTCGCAGGCTAACCGGAACGCCATGAACCCACCCATCGAATGCCCGGTGGCATAAATTCGCGCCGGATCAATGCGTAAGCTCTGCTTCAAAAGTTCGATCACGCGCGCCAGATAACCTACATCATCTTGAACACCCACACGCGGATCGCCATCCCGACCATCCGCCCACACATTATCCACCCCATTAGGATAAATAACGATGAAACCTTCCTGCTCCGAGAGTTCGTTAAATCCCGAAAACGATTCAATGCCTGCGCCTGTTCCGCCCGCGCCGTGCATCACGATAATCAGCGCTACAGCCTCATCACCCTCAGCATAATTAGCCGGGATATAAATGCGGTAGCTGCGCTCCACTTCGCCAAATGTTTGGCGCACGGTGTAACTCCCGGGGCCGGGAAATTCCATCACTACGGGCGTTGACTCAGGTGTTGCCTCAGCCGTTACTTCGGGTGTCAATTCCGGCGTTACATCCTGTGCATAGGCAGCCCCAACCATCAGCACTGCCATCAACAAAGCCAGTGCCCAGCGTCGAATATCCATAATTGATTAGACCTTTACTGGTGAAAAACGAGTATACCCCTATACCACTAAATAGCAGTATAAGTTCAACAAATCGGGGATCACGGGTTTTATCAGGCGGCAATGGGGAAAGCTGGCCGGGGGCGCTGCGGGCGAAATTTCCCGCATGTTGATAAAGTATTCTATCGCAAGTCCCTCCACCGCGCCACATTTTGGGGGAATTTTACGGCTCATTTCCGATCATAATGAATTCAATCATCAACGCCCACAACCAACAACAAATAACCGTAAACTGATAACTGGAGGCTGCTCATGCGCTTTGCCATCTCGTTACCCCCCTTTGGTGATTTTGCTGATCCGCGCTTTCTGGCGGAAACTGCCCGTGAAGCCGAGTCCGCTGGGTGGGACGGCTTCTTCATCTGGGATCATGTTTTCTTCGACCCATCATTCCATCCCAACGCTGATCCCTGGGTAGCACTGGCAGCCTGTACCATGACCACCCAACACATTCGATTGGGAACAATGGTCACGCCGATTGCCCGCCGTCGACCCTGGAAGCTGGCGCGCGAAACCGCCACGCTCGATCAACTTTCACGCGGGCGGCTGACACTCGGCATCGGTTTGGGTGATCCAGTACAGTGGGATTATGGTTTCTTCCACGAAGAACAGAACGCCAAAATTCGCGCCGGGAAATTGGACGAGGGGTTGGAAATACTGCGCGGCCTGTGGACAGGTGAATTCTTCAGCTACAGCGGCCAGCATTACCAGATGGAAAAAGTCCGCTTCCTGCCGCGTCCCGTTCAACCGCGCATCCCGGTGTGGGTGGGCGGCAATTGGGATAAACATACGCCCCAGCGCCGTGCTGCCCGTAACGAAGGCTACTTCCCGCTGAAATGGGGTTTGGAACCGCTGACTGCTGACGATTGGAAAGTCATTATGGCCTATATCAACCAGCACCGCGCCGACCTCAGCGCACCCTTTGATTGGGTACATGGTGGCACAACCCCCGGTGACGACCCGGCAAAAGCTGCCGCTATCCTTAAGCCGTTGGTTGATGTTGGTGTGACGTGGTGGGTGGAAGGTATTGATCCTTGGCGTTTCGGCTTGAGCTGGGAAGTGGATTTAACGCCAGAGTCTACCCGACAGATGCAAACCCGCATCCGTCAGGGACCGCCGAAAACAGGCTAAGGGGTTGCAGGCGGCACATCTCAAAAAACAGTGACCGTGATGTTCTGAGAACATCACGGTCACCGTGCAGATTGAAAAACTATTCTGGCGAAGGTTGATTGCTTGAACGGGCAGCAGGATACAGATTGAGAAAACGCACGCCCAATGTAAATGCGAACCAGCTATAGGCAACGATCCCGATTGCTACGCCCCATTCCACTGCTGCTGGTTCGTAAGTATTGATTGGAAACACATCGCGTACCCCCGGCGACCAGTCAAGCGGGATAACGAAGCCCGCCAAAGTCATATTCCAGCGATTAATCACCAAACCAGCGATAACCATCACTGCTGCCAGCATCACTGCATTACGGTTTCTACGCAGTCTGCCCCATAACAGGAAAATGGCCGGAACGAGCGCCCCAAACAGCACCTCCCCAAACCAGAAGGTGTAATTATAGGGTGTGTTTTGTGCCAGAACTTCCGCGCCTAACTGTTGTTCCGGTACATGGCTGTAGTAATTGGTTGCAGCCCAACTCCACAATTTGAGGTAAAGATAGGCCAAACACGCGAACCCGGCAAAACGGGCAACCCCGTCAATAACATCGCCGGGTACCAGTTCTTTGTTCATTAACTTACTGCTGAGGAGCGTGACGAGCAGCGTTAGCGATACCCCTGCTGCGATTGCTGACAGGATAAACTGTACAGGAGCGCTTGGAGAATACCAGAAAGGGCGCGCCGTCAAAATGCCATAGGTTGCCCCAAGAGATGACTGGTGCAGCAATGATAAGCCCATACCGAAGAGAGCGACAATCGGCATCAGGCGGTGAAGAAAATGTGAAAAGGCCATCAGAGGCCGTATGCGTTTGAGTGGTGTGCTCTCGACGATCACGGGCAGAAGTTCAATTGTCAGCACGGTCGTGTATAAGATGACGCACATGGTGATTTCCCATAATACTGAATGAACATTCCAGTAGATTATGGGGTGATAAAAACGGTCAAAGCGTCCAATATCGACAAACAACGCCAGCATCGCCGAGGAATACCCTAAAAGGCCGACCAGCACGGCAGCCCGTGCAATAGCCTCATATTTCTTGAGGCCAAAGAGATAAACTGCCGCCGACAGCGTAAATGCACCCGCGCCAAGACCTATGGATGACAGATCAACGGTAATCCACAATCCCCACGGTAGTTCATCAGTCAGGTTGGTAACCGCTAGACCATTGAACAGCACATGAATGGCGCTGACTAGGCCAATACCGAGCATAATCACCAGCAGAACGATCCAGGCGATAAACTGCGGCGAGAAGCGCAGCCTTTGGATAGGCAGTGTTGTTTTTTGTGCAACAGGTTGCACAGGATTCATCGTGGTCATGAGATCAGACCTTCCGGCGGAATATAATAGACACTCGGTTCTGTTCCAAGGTCTTCTCGGAGACGCAGCGTAGGCTGTGAACTGATGATCTTGGCGACTGTGCTTTCTGGATCATTGAGGTTGCCAAAGTAACGCGCCGTTACCGGACAAACATTTACACAGGCAGGCGTCGCTTCTTCATGAACACCCGGCATTAATCCGTTCGCCAAACCCGCGTCAATGCGATGAATGCAGAACGTACATTTTTCAACAACACCCCGCGGTCGGCGTGGGACTTCTGGTTTGCCCCATTCCGGTGCATACGGGTTTTCGTCTTCGCGCGCGCCCCAGTTAAAACTGCGTGCATTATAGGGGCAGGCAGTCTGACAGTAGCGGCAGCCAATACACTTGTCGTAATCCATCACGACCAGCCCATCAGCCCGATGATAGGTTGCGCTAACCGGGCAAACTTCGACGCATGGAGCATTACGGCAGTGTAGGCAGGGTCGGGTAATGTGAAAGATATTCCCTAGTGGTGTTTCATCTTCCACACGAACGTTCCAGCGCATATCATCCTGGGTATCATTGGTTGCCTGACAAGCCCAGACACAATAATCACAACCAATACACTTGCCCAGATCAATCACCATCGCCCAGTGATAACTGGGGTCACCCTCATGAGGATTGGTCGCACGCTCTTGCAGGATTTCCCGAACAAAAGTGTCCAGAGGTTGGGCTAACGTTGCCGCAAGCACTAAACTCGATCCACCACCGATGAGCAGCGTCGTAAATTCGCGGCGAGATAGCAACCGGGATATTTGGGGAGCCTGCGGTGGTGCCTGTTTCGGTTCACTCATGAGGATTCCTCTTTATCACTTGTGTTGTCCGTATCCGGCGAGTTGCTATTTTCGGTTGGCTGGGAAACTTCTGGTTGTGGGTTACTTTCAGGATGGTCTGACACCCCATGTGTATCCAATGCCTTGGGTGTTTCAGGCGCAGGGGAGGAGGTTTGCGCTCCACGCACAACGAAAATGGTTGCGAAGGTAGCCCCCAGACCAACCCCCAGGATCAACCCTTGCAGCAGTGGGGTAAAAGTAATGGGTTCGCTTGTTGGTTGCTCGGCTTTTGTTTCTTGCAGTGTAGCTAATTCTTGGCGTAATGTTTCCAGTTCGGTTCGCAGGGTTTCGCTGTCACCGCTCAGTGTCGCCCACGTTCCATCCACCATAAGTTGTTCGTGGCAGGTGTTACACGGCAGAGAAGTGAGTTCCATCGTGTGAGCTGTGAAGGTCTCGGACAGATTAACATTGACTGTCTGAGCGTGTTCTGGTGTGTACATATGGCAATCTGTGCAGGCAACCGGAAAATCATTACTGGCGTGCTGCTGATGTACCCATAGATCAGGCATCTCGTTATGGCAGTTGAGGCACAATCCCGCGGCTGTATCTCCGGCACGAATCCGCTGACTGTGGGGCGAATGGCAGGTTGCACAACCTAAGGGGCCAATGTCTACGTGCGCGCTGGCACGCCACTCCGTCAAGGTTGAGGTGTGACAATCTCCACAAACACCAGCGATGAGTTCAGACTCTTCAACAACCGGTTGTACATCATGTGCCCCATGACAATCTGTACAAACTGCCGCCTCAGTGTTTCCTGCCAGAATGGCCTCTTCATGCAGCCCGGACTCAAGTTCTACAATTTCTTCGGTATGGCATGAAGCACAAATCGCAACGGAATCAAGCCTGTATGTCCGTTCGTCATTGGGTGTTGGCCCGTTGTGTGGAAAAGAATCTGCGCCGTGACAATCAAGACACCCCAATGATCCGGTGCTGCTGTTCACCCCATGGACTGAAGCAGCCATTGTGTTGGGGTTGACGTACAGATTCATGATGGTGCCATCCTGGAGCGTAACAGTTTTCCAGGGACGGCTGTGGCATACCAAACAGTAGCCATTGTCGCCTGTAGGCTCAATGGGTTGTGATGGCAAATCGTAAATCGCGATGGCTTCCGGAGTAGCTTCCGGTGTGACATCCTGAGCGCTGACTGAGACCAGCATGTTGACGCCAGCAATGAACAGCGTGATTCCCAAGCCCAGGCAAATACCAATAAGACGGCGTTTCGCGGCAGTCATGTCGATCTCCTTAACCGGGCTATTGCCCGGCCTCCGCTGTATACAAGCCTAATTCCTCGTAAATAGCGTCGAGCAGCGCGTCGGAATAACTGTAGTTGTGAATGCCGAGGCTTCCATCGCCCTCAACAAAATCGAGCGCACGCACAACCCATATCGGTGTAGATTCGTTGATTAATGCACGGGCAGTTTCGATACGGGCTTGTGTATCGGTCTGGATAGCTGCAATGAGCTGACCCATTGCCTGGGGCGATGACTCTTCATGGCATGATGAGCAGGAGTCGCCAAGCCCTTCTACATCAAAAGCCAGCACAGGCTGGAAGGTGTGGCTCGTGCGTTCTGCACCCGCTTCTACGGGCACTTGAGGGAGATGACAGGTCGCGCAGGTTGGCCCATTCTCAGTTGCAAAATGCACACCTGTGAAACCTGAAACACCTTCAATGAAGTCTCTGCCTTCGAACATCTCCTGAACCGGATGATGCACGGTGTCAGTATTGTTGTCGCTGTGGCAGCTTGTACATAACGGATATGTTTCCTCGACCATGAGCGCATCAAGGCCGGACTCTGTGTGCGGATTATGGCAACCTGCACAGGTGATACCAAATTGTGCTGTATCCAATGTCAGGGCTTGTGGTACGCTGCCTTCACGATCTCCTGCCTCAATAGCCGCTGCCAACTGCATATTGTAGCTATAGTCGCTGCTGTGGCATGTCAGGCAGCTATCATCGGCCTCATCGTCCAGACGCAGGTCACTCAATGAAGTCGCATGACCTGAATCAATCCATTCGTTGTACTGCATGTTCATCTGGCGGGCATGACCTGTTACCCACCAATGATCGGTCTGGTCGAGGGTGACAAGGCTAAACACATCTGCCAGATTCGTGCCGGGGATGTATCCCGCCGGGAAGGGCAAGCCATCTGCATTCTGACCTCGACTATGACATTGACCACAGACTTGCGGATCAATCGCCGGGTTAATTGCTGCACGGATCGCAAGCAATTCCTCTTCATCAGGCCGACGGCCAGCATCACTGGCTAATTCCTCATGAATGCTGCCGGGACCATGACAGGCCTCACACTGCACACCATCGTCTTCCCATCTTCCACGTTCGACATTTAGCCCGGTTGTGTGACAGTATGCACAGCTTGTTTCCCAATCATAGGCCGGGTCTTCCCATGCCTCTGCCAGATTAAGCGGTCGCCATGCACCAGCGGTAACATCCCATTCAGCAGGCAGGACGCGATAATCATCCCGATCCACTTCGTACAGATAGCGCTGCACATAGCGTCCACTACCAACCACGTATGCGATATCGTCCTGGCTAAAAGCGCGTGGTGCATCACTGTCGGGGAAAAGCACCTGGCGGGTTTCTTCACCCTGATTGAAGTCCCCCAGAATAGCGTCTTTGTCGCGGGAGGTATCTTGCAGGGTCAGCACATGGAGCGAGTCGTCATGTGTACGTGAAAGTTCACGATGACAGGAAGAACATTCGCCCGCGCCCATGTAATCAGCATCAGAAAGATCAACGCTGTCCTGGGCAACAACGGGCATTTGCTGCAACCACAATAGGCTGAATCCCATGGTGAGTAGCATGATTCCAACAAACATGATCCATTTTGGTCGCAGCCAGGGCGTCGGTGAGGCCATCGCCGTTGCCTTTCCAATAATATCTATAATCAAATTCTCGCATCTCAATCGTATGAAACCATCGTTCAACGGGATGATATATGCTCATCCTGACGTATGATTTCCTATCCCATATCTTAACTCAATTGACCAACTTTAGCCGCACAGCCAGCAGTGCAGCCTGTGTGCGGTCAGAAACATGTAATTTCTGCAAAATATGTTGGACATGGGTTTTCACTGTAGGAATGCTGATACTCAAAGTTTCGGCAATCGCACTGTTGGCGAGTCCCTGCACCATTAATGTCAGCACCTCTTGTTCGCGCTCGGACAGCGGCTCAATTGGAATATCGGACATATTCGCCGGATCATCAGTTGAGGTCGAATTGGCAGTGTCAAACGCTTGCGAGAGGGCTGCCTGAAGCAGTGACCGATCAATCAAGCTATCGCCTGATGAGGCTGCCCGTACTACACGCACGATTTGATCAGGATCAGTCTCTTTAGAAAGATAGCCGGATGCACCGCCATTGATTGCTCGTATAAGATAGGCGGGGTTGGCATAGGTTGTCAGGATAATGACGCTGGTACATGGGGACACTTCCTTAATGTGTGGAAGACTTTGCAATCCATCCCCATCTTTCATGCGGATGTCCAACAGCATCACATCAGGAAAAACCCGCTCCGCCAGACGAATAGCTTCATTGCCACTTTCAGCCTCGCCTACCACTTCAATGCCCGGCCTATTCAATAAAGCACGCAAACCCTGTCGCACGATTCCGTGATCGTCTACGATAGCAACCCGTATAAGTTTTTCTTCTACTTCGCCGTTCATCACGTTGATCGTTCCTCATTCATACAATTTCACTGTGCCTGTTTTGGAATATCGGGCTGTCCAACCAGAATATGAGGGACATAGACTTGAATCCTTGTACCTTGACCTGGCTGGCTATGAATGATGCATTGACCATCGATCAGACTGGCTCGTTCTTGCATGGTTGTAATTCCCAGACCGCGTCCTTCGTTTTCATGTGCCAAACCATCCAGATCGAAACCGATGCCGTCATCTTCTATCGTCAGGAAAATTCCATCCCCATTATGCAGCGATACGCGCACATGATGTGCATTGGCATGTTTGCGCGCGTTGTTCAGTGCTTCCTGTGCAATGCGATACAAGGTCACCCCGACTGTTTTCTCCGGTTCGTTGGGCAGGGGTTGTAAATCCAGAGTTAGTGACCACTGAACCGCATCCGCTGTTGTGCGTGCGGTCTCTTCGATTGCCGCAGCCAAACCAAGATCATCGAGCGCCGCGGGTCGTAGCCCTTCAATAATACGGCGACCTTCGACAATTGCCTCTGTCAGCGCATCACAACCGCACTGGACATTGCCGCGCGCCTCTGGGGTTTGCTGCATACATCCATTGCTCAGATGAAAACGTGCCCCAACCAATTGCTGTATCAACCCATCGTGCAAGTCATATGCTACTAACTTGCGCTCTTCTTCCTGTGCCCGAATGAGCCGTTCAATCAGGCGTCTTTCCTGCTTGCGCTTGCCTTCCAACTCGTGCGCCATATCAAAAAATGTACGCGTCAGACTCCCGATTTCGTCGTTCGATAGCTGCTGAGGAAGTTCAGGAGCAACACCTGTATGACCAAAACGTGCAGCCAGTCCTTCCAACTGCTTGATCGGCTTAATGAGCAGACTGCTGGTAAGCAATGCAAGCAGCACAGCAAATAGCGCGGCTCCAACCATAAAAAGCAGCGCTATACGATAAAAGTCATTTACAGATGCATACAGGATATGAGTTGGTGTCTGACGAAAAATGACCCAGAACTGTTCATTTGCAAGCTGTGTTTCTGAGCGCAAAGACGGATAAATTGTGTCATAAACAAAAACACTGGATGTGGTTTCAAAACTACCGCTGCCATTTTCGATCATTGTGGAAATATAGTCAGCGGCACTCTGCGGGTCGAAACCCTCTGGATAAACAATAAAATTCCCATCCTGATCGAACATCGCCCATGTATCTGAGCCGGGACTGATTGGAAGCGCACGCAGCAGCCAACCAACATCCAAATCGATGACCAGCACACCGCCCGGCAAATGAACCGCATAATGGATGTAGGGTATATTTCCGATGAGAAAAGGGGCGACAAAAACACCATTCAAAGGACGTGCCAATACCTCTTTAAAGTATGTCGCATTATTGTGGTCTTGTAGGGCAGCGATGGGGGTAGATGTTACTCGTTGATCCTCGGTTTGCTGAAGATCAATAATCTCTTGTCCCCGCGTAGTTAGCAAACGCAGCCCTTGATACATCGGGCGCATGGTCGCCAGCACAAGGAAATCTTGCTCAACTTCACGCCGCCAGAATTCAATTTCCTCGGAAACAGGTTGCTGCCGCATCATGTTCAGGCTGCGTAGTGCCCCTAGATACAAGGCATCGCCTTGAACTTGTTGAAGCGTACTCACAATGCTTTCGGCTTGGAGATGGACTTGATGTATGGAACGATCAAGCGCTTGCTGTGACAATGCAGCACGCGTGAAAAAATGTCCATATAATCCCGTTGCTATCAGCGGGATAAACATCAGGGCTAAGAATGAGATAGCTAACTTGGTATGCAAACTTTTGATCGAAACCATATCCATCCCCTCATCCCAATCATTCTAAACAATATTTCATTTCGGGGCGATGATAAACCTCACTAGAGATTGATACAAAATATCCTCGTCTGGAAATACATAAATTGACTAATCTACATATGGCATTCGCTTATTGAAAATTAACCCTCTCAGCGACTCTCAATATTTGGAACAAACAGTACGCATCTCTGGTGCAGTGATTGGTGATAGAAAACGCATAGGGGAGATTGAGCAATGAATACATCTATAGAAGATATTTCAGAAACACCGGTTAATCCCGTGGAACACCCCATCGAGAAGCCACCACCCCCTGCGCGCAGAAAGATAGACTTTGGTTCGATTGTGCTGTTGATGGGCATTCTAGCAGTAGCAGCAGTGTTTGGGCTGACACTGGCGCGGCAAAATACGATCCAGTCAACCGAAGGGGCTGCACCCTCATTCACGCTTGAGCTGTTCGATGGGCAAACAGTTCGACTGGAAGACCTGCGCGGCAAAGTGGTTGTAGTGAATTTCTGGGCATCCTGGTGTGGCCCATGCCGGACGGAAGCACCGGAACTTGAGGCTGCATGGCAGCATTATAAAGATCGTGGTGATGTAGTATTTCTCGGCGTTGCATATGCCGATAACAACCCGCTTTCATTGGCATTCATGGAAGATTTCGGTATAACCTACCCTAATGGCCCCGATCTTGGCGCACGCATCTCGGAAGCCTATCACATTCGAGGTATACCTGAAACCTTCATCATTGATCGTGAGGGTAATATCGCCAAATTCATTTACGCAGGCATAACTGCGAAAAATCTGAAAATAATCGTTGATGGGGTATTGGAAGAAGGAACAGACGTATGAGTATAACGGGAATTATCGTAGGAATTCTTAACCTGTTGGAGTTTAGAGCAAAACAAATCCTTATATTAGCGTTACTCGTAATGCTGCTTGCAGCATGTCAGGGACTCGGTGGCGAGCCACAAATTATTGCCACAATCCCACCGGGTAGTAACAGTGCCGCATCCGAAGAGCAGATGATCGCCGAAACCATGCTGCTTGGTGGAGAAACCTGGGCGGCAAACTGTGCGGAGTGTCATGGTAAGCTGGGTGAAGGCACGGAAAAAGGCGCACCACTACCGGATCTGACAGAACTCACGGATGAGGCCATCCTCGCCAGTGTTACTGGTGGTGTTGGAGACACGATGCCCGCTTTTGGCGAAAGGCTGGTCGCTGAACAACTTCAGGCAGTCGCCACTTACGCAAAAATGATTTCACTGGCACGCAGCCGCGACATGATTAACGCAGATAACCCGGATCAAAGTCCTGAGGTTGCGGTAGTACCGGGTGCAACTGAAGAAGTGGCTGCCAACCCGAATATGGAAATGACCGATGATCCCAGTGTCATCCAGATCGAACGGGTCGCATCACAAGTCGAAGTTCTGGATGGCAGGCTCTATATTCTGCAAATCGTGCAGTTCCTGAATACTTCCGAAAGTGTCTATTTTGTACAAAGCGAGAACGGACATAATTCGGTCAGTGTGAGAATCCCGCGTGGCGCACAGATACAAGATATAGCGGAGAACAACTACCAGATTTCGAGCGATGGCACACAGGTGTTTGATATTCAGCCCGTCATTCCCGGTGAGGCACATATCATGCATCTTGCCTACTCGTTGCCCTACGATGAAACAGCCGTTGACGGGCTGACAATTAATCAGATATTCGACTTCAATCTGGCTGGGCCAGTTGATGTCCTGGTCGCAACCGATGGCTTGAGCCTTAATTCGGACACACTGTCTGCCCTCGATACACGCACATCCAATGGGATCAATGTCACCCGCTACGGCAGTGAGTTGTCCTTGCCATCTGGTGCGAGCTTAACTTACACCATTCGCGGCGTACCTGTGCCACTTGTACCTGCTAATGTCGCATCTTCTGTCGAGACGAACACTTCCGGGCAAGCTCAAAATCCAATCGCTTATATGCTGGTTGGAGCAGGAGGAAGCGCCCTGATTATTGCCAGCGGACTGTATCTGCGTGAACGCTTCTTTAATCCGGTTAAACGTCGCAAACCAGCCAGTGCAGAGGATTTGATAGAGCAAATCGCCGCGCTTGACAACCAACACCGCGAAGGCAAACTTGACCCTGATGCCTATTTACGCCAACGCACAGTCTTGAAGACGCAGTTGAGCGATTTGATGAAATCTCAACAACCCAATTCTTGAGCGTCTGTCAGGAAACTTGATAAGTCTAAACCTAATTCACACAGGCAAACAAAAACGGCCAGAAAAATTCTGACCGTTTTTTGTTCTTGTCAAGCGCGATGCTGATGTTGGATTGTATTGCTGTCCAACATCAGCCTTTCAGTTATTACATCGGTGGACGAGTGTAGCTGGCAACCGCCTCCGCACCACCAACCGCCTCAATGCTGTCGTACAGAACTTGCAGGATATAGTCCGCATTGTGGGCGAACGCACCAGGGTCCTTAGCGACATACTGATAGTTGTAGGCAGCACGCAGCAGTGTCGGCGTCCAGGTGGCATAACGGTTATCGCCGTTTACTTCCTCTGGATCAGCCGTGCCATTGCCATTCGAGTCGATGAACCAGTACGGATGGCTGTGCGAGTCATATGCAATCGATGTGCCAATCGTATTGGTAGCATAGGCCTGAAGAGCTGTCAACAAAGCACTTTCCAGTGCATCGATTTCATCCGCGATGGGTTCGGTGTCATTACCATCACCGTCGTAGTCGATCAAGGTAATATCCTCGACCACACGGATCAATCGAACATCCTCAGGATCGAGCACTTCTTCATGACAGTCTTCACATTCGTTAATGCGAATTTCGCCACTGTGAGGTTGATGACAGTCGGTGCAGGCAAGGATTTCCTCGCCATCATGCATATTGCGCCCGACATATTCTTTACCCTCAAACTCGTAAGCGCCACGCGCTTCCGTGCCGAAGAGCGAAGCCCCCGCCGCAAAGTAGTGAATATTGCGGAACGTCAAACCTTCTGCAACCTCATCATCGCCAACGCCAGCCCGCGCAATCGCGTTGTTGACGCTCACGGTCGATTCACGACCCTGATGGCAGTTGAGGCACAGATTGTTCTCGTCTTCTTCCCCAAAGCTCACTACTGAACCACTTGGGAATGCAACCTCATTATCCACACGCAGTGTGAATTCAGACAGGCTGTCATGACAGGTGGTGCAGGTCAGCGAATTCGAGGGTTCTTCCGCGATATTGACGCCGTTCGCAAGGTAAACGGGCAGCCCTTCAGCCGTATGGCAGCGCGCGCACGTTCCCGGAACTTCCCCATCTGCATCCCAATGCCGGAAGGCTTCTGTAGTGACATTGAAGTGACCCGGATCATTGCGAGATGCTGTGGACAAATCAACGGGATCGCCGATCTGTTCATTCAACACCGCAATCGAGTCGAACAGCAGTTGGATGTGATACTGCGGGTTATGAGCATAACCACCAGGGTCTTTCAAGGTAACTTGATAGTTGTAGGCGGCACTCAGCAGATTACCTGTGAAGGCATTGTAACGATTATCAGAGTTGATTTCGTCTTCGTCAGCCTCCCCGTTGTCATTGGTGTCGATGAAGAAATAGGGATGTGAATGCGAGTCATAGACAAGCGGTGTACCGGAAACTTCCCTGGCATACGTTTGGATTGCCTGATAGAGCATTTCCTGTAGGGTTTCAATTTCCTCTGCGATGCCTTCATTGTCATCGCCATCACCGTCATAATCTACACTGGAGCCTTCCATCCGAATGAAACGCAGGTCTTCTACGGTTTCAACATCTTCATGACAGGTTGCACATTCTGTCACTTTCAAGGTCAGTGTGTGTGGCTCGTGGCAGCTTGCACAGGTAGCATACCCAGGAACATGTTCGTTCTTCATCTGGTATACCTGACCATCATACTGATAGCCGCCCCGCGCCTCAGCACCATACAGTGAAGCCGCTGCCGCGTAATAGTGAATATTGATAAAGCTCAATTCGGGGTTGACGGTGTCAAGGTCATCCACGAGGTTTAGCTCGACCAATTTGGCATTAACCGTATCCGTTGAGGCACGGCCCTGATGACACTGCATACAACGCGCAGAACCACCATCATCGGTGATCTCCACGCCCGAGGGGAATGCAACAGTGGTGAGCGATACAGCAGTTGGGTTATGGCAGGTGTCACAAGTGACGACCGTACCAATTGCTGCGGGGGCATCTACTACGCCAAATTCCGAACCATCTTCACCCATAAAGTCAAGATAGCCCGGTTCCGAATGGCACTTGGCGCACGATTCCGGAACCTCACCTTCTGCGTCCCAATGAACAAATGCTTCAGCCGTCCGATCCGCATGAGGAGACTCCACCCAGGCGAAGTAATACTGCGCCAGGTATGGTGGGTCTTCCAAAGGCTCGGTTGGCTCATCTTGCGCCACAACGCTCGTTTGAACGAGCAGCGCGAAACCCGCAGTCAGGAACAATACACCGACTACGGCCAACCAATGGTACTTTCGCATAAACAATCGTCCTTTATTAACAAAGGCACTTCGTCTGATTTTTATTGTCGCACTGCATGACCCTTATAACGTCCACCTTGAGGATGATTTCAGGTCATCCTCGTGGTTGAAAATGAGACAAATTTCTGCAATGGCAGTGGAGAAGCTTCACTCAGTTTCAAGTTTGGGTCAATATCAAGCTAATCCAGGCTAGTTTGGGCAATCATATTCAGCAGTTTGAGAACCTCCATCGGTTTCAGGCCGCCATGCTGATGGATATGCAGTTCGCCGCGCGTTTCGTCATCCGAATAAATGTATTTGGTCGCCGTAAGTAAAATGATAGGAATATGCTGGAGCTGCGGATCAGCCTTCATGATGGCGATGACTTCAAAACCGCTCATAGTTGGCATTACCAAATCCAGCAATACCAGATCAGGGATGGCTGTCCGCATCATCTCACAGGCTTGCTCTCCGTTATATGCCCGCCGGACGACCAGATGTGGATAACGATTCTCAAGTGACCGCTGCACCAACTGCACCACACCCACATCATCATCAATCACCAGAATGGTTTCAACATCATCGTAAGGTTGCAACTGCTCGATAAGCTGTTGTGGCAGCATCGGCTTGGAGAGACAAGCATCCACCCCCAATTTTTTAACCATTTGGGTAGTACTGGGAAGTGAGCAGATCACGACCGGAATGGGCAGGTCGATAAGATGGTTCGGAATTGCAGCATCCTGCGGGTTATTGAAGATGACCCCCTGCGGGCTGTAACGGCGGATGGCTTCATCGAGTTGTTCAAGGTTGTCAATCTGGACAATCGAACAACCACGCATATACCGACGGATCAACTTGCTGACATGTAGATCAGCATCTACAACCAGCCACACAATTTCTCGTATGATTTCATCCGATTTCTGAGTGGATTGCGTGTGGCCGGGCAACAGCTTGGGTAACGGTAGGGTAAATGTAAAAACTGAGCCAACACCTTCCTGACTTTCAACCTGCAAATGACCATTATGGGCTTCAATGAAGCGACGTGTAATCGCCAGTCCTAACCCTGCTCCGCCGTTCGCACGGCTGAGGGAATAATCCACTTGGAAAAATTCATCAAAGATGAGATGGAGTTGATCTTGTGGAATACCGATACCAGTGTCCACGACCTGAAAGACCACATCACTTTCGTTGGCATATACATACAAGGTTACGCTGCCCTGTGATGTGAAGCGTTGAGCATTGTTGACGAGATTAATGATCGCCTGCCGGATACGGGTTCGGTCAATTTGAATTTCTGGCAGATTTTCCGCAATTGCCACAATAAATTCAACCGGCTTGTTTTGAAACAGATTGGCTACCAAATCAACTGTATCCTGTAAAAATTGCTTGAGATCAGTTCGCTCGAAGTTCAGCGAAAACTGCGACAGTTCAATGTGCGAGAGGTCAAGCACATCATCAATCATGTCGAGTAGATGGCGGCTATTGCGATGGATTTGATAAACATCTTGCTGCAATTTGGGTGGGAAGTTTACAGAACCATAGACCTCCGGTGTGAGGTGCATGATCTCTGTAAATCCCAGAATAATGTTGAGCGGGGTACGCAGTTCATGGCTGATGTTGGAGGCAAAACGCTCTTTCAACTGGCGGGCTTCTTCGGCTTGCTGGCGGGCGTAAATCAGTTGGGTTTGCAAGCGTTGCTGTGTGTCACGCGCAATTTCCAGCGACTTTAAGGTTTGGAGCAGTTCGGCACGGTGCGCACGGGTTTCCTCCAGCAAAGTGCTGCTTCGGCTGAACATGGAACGATACCAGTGCAGCAAAATCCAAATCGTGTGCAGGCTGCCATTAGACACCGCAAACACAAATATGGTGAACAGAATCAGCGCAGGGAGGGGGTAATCCGCATGACCGATATGGACGAGTACCGCTGCAAAGCCCAGAAAGAGAATCCCGGCAAGGATCGCTACCCGCGCCAACAACAGTTCGGAGACAAACAACAGCGGCGCGACGATGAACGGTAGCCAACTGATCGGCAGCATCAACATACCAACTGCCAGAATAATATACAGGGAACTCACGAACAGATACCGGGCAAGATTTGGACGCTGACGCGCGATATAACGTATGTAGATGACAAAACCACCAAAGATTTGCAGCGCAAATACGAATTGGTGCGGCAGCGGTTCGACAAAAACCAGTGCGAAGCCAGTTATCAGACTGCAAAAAGCAATAATGATCGACAGGCGTTGAAAAATATCTGCGCGAAATTCGGCCAGCACCTCATGGTAACTATTATCTTTCATAACGTGCATAATCCCTAAACCCGAAGTTTTTGCAACGCCAGAAGCAGGGCTTCACGGGTAACAGGTTTGGGCACATATTGAGATGCCCCCAGAGCGAATGCAAGTTCCGAGTCATTAATGACTGAGCAAATAATCACAGGAATAAATTTGGTTTCCGCTCTGGTTCGAAGCCGCTGCAAGAGTTCCCAACCGTCAATACCGGGCATCATCACATCCAGAATGATGGCATCAGGCTGCAACTGCTGGATGATTTGCAAGCCATCTTCCGTATTAGGAACGGACATGAGGGTATAGGCATCATCGGTCAGGTAACGCTGCAACAAGTGGATCAATCCTTCGTTGTCGTCAATGAGCAGGATTAATGCTTTGCGTTGACCTGATTTCAGACATATTTCCTGCGTACCTTCTGCCGCACTACATTGAAGCTCCCAGTTAATTTGATCCATCATTTGCTGAATAATGGGCTTAATGTGCAGGGGTGATTGCCCGTCAACAGCATAGTGCATCCGCATAAAATGGCTGTTATCTAATAATTGGATATTCAGGCTTGGAGGCCGAACTTGCTGGATAATCTGGCTCAGGACATGGGTGAGGATTTGCTGCGCAATGACGAGATTGGTGGTTAGCATGATGGGACTGGCAGGCGCTTCGATCTGGATAGCGATATTATACTTATCAGCCAGAATTTGTATGGGGCGCACGGCACTGTCCAGCATTTCTTGCAAGGCGGCGACAGTGGTGTTGTCGCTCAATCTCGTTAGTTCTGCGTTGATTGATGTGACTTGTTGAGGGCTATCAACCTCGGTGTGAAGTTTATGCCACAAGACGGCACTCACAAGCTCTTGACCATACCGTAAATCGCGATAGGCTTGACGCAGCGACACACCCACTTCCCAGGCGGCTTGCTGAATGGTCAACCTCCCGATATAGTGCATATAGATCAGGTTATAGATTCGCGCTGTGCTGGAATGTGCAGCGACATTCTGGCCGGGATTGAGTGTTTCGATAGCTTCAATCAGTTGGGCACGCAATTGATGTGCCCCAGTTGTTCGGGTGTCCGACGCTTGAGAATTGAACTTCCGGGTTAAACTGTTTTCCTGAAGTGCTTGAAAATTGTACAGCTTTTCTAAAGCCTCTTTCACCTGCTCGACAAAACTTTCGGGCAAATCCTGACTATTTGACATCGTATAAATCTCACTATTTTTAACAATTTTCCACCATTGTCGCGCCTGATTAAGAGTTTGGCATCATTTTGGCATGAATCTGTCATTTGAGGGAATGTGCTTATGCTAGACTTCTGACCAGGTCAGTGGTATGCGAATAATACGCCCCTTAGACGAATAATACACAACAACATCGAAATAAGCGTCGAGTGACGAGGAGTTCGTCATGCTGAGTACTCCTATGTGTTTTGAAAGAGTCTCTGGACTCCAAAACAACCCGGTCTTTTTATTTTTTAGGAGACAACTTATGAAACGCTTTGCAATATTCATTTTGTTAGGCATCCTCACTGCCCTCGCTGTCATGCCAATGCTGGCACAGGACGCCGAGGGAGAGGTGGTCGAATATGATCCAGAGGTGTGCTTTGCTGCCGCTGAAAGCAGTGATCGCACAGTACAGTTCGACGCCAAAGAAGGCCCCTATGTCATCGCCGTTAGCAATTCCTATATCGGCAATGCCTGGCGTACACAGATGATTCAGATGGCACAGGCCTTCGCCGAAACTGAAGCAGTTGCGCCGCTGATTGAAGAACTCATCATCGTCAGCACAGGTGATGATGTAGAAGCACAGATCGCAGCGATGGATAACATGATTGCTCTGGGTGTTGACGCTATTGTACTCAATGCGATTAACCCCACCAGCTTTGATGCGGTCGTCGGTCGCGCTGACGATGCAGGGATTATCGTGGTCGCATTTGACGGCGTTGTCGATGCTCCAGAAGCGATTATCGTTAATGAGGATCAGATTGAATTTGGCGCTGTCATGGCCCGCGATCTGGCGGAACGCATGGGTGGTGCTGGCAATGTGGTAATGGTGAACGGTGTTCCCGGTACAAGTGTCGATTCTGACCGCAATGCTGGTGCGAAAGCCGTCTTTGAAGAATATCCTGACATTACAATTCTGGCTGAACTGGAAGGGCGTTGGGACAGTGGAACTGCCCAGACCGTCATGGGAGATTTCCTGGCGACCCAGCCTCAGGTGGATGGTGTCTGGATTCAAGGCGGTGGCCCTGGTGTGCTGCAAGCCTTCGCGGACGCTGGTTATGAAGAACTGCCCCCGATGGCTGGAGAAGCAGAGAATGGCTTCCGCATGGCGATGGGCAATGGCGACATTGAAGGTATCTCAGTCGGTCAAACACCGGGTATGATCGCCGTATCCATGCAGGCGGCGCTGGAACTGCTGCAAGGCCGCGAACTGCCGCGCGTGATCTCCATGCCGCTGCCACTCGTGACCAGTGAAGACATCGAAGAAGGCGTTCACTACTTCCCGGAACTACCTGTCGATTTCTTCACCCCGATCAAGATTCCGGTCTGCGGTGTTGATCTCGATCCAGAAGCAATCCTCGCTGTAGAAATCGAATAAAACAGATTTTATAGGGCTGAGCCGGAACATCTCCGGCTCAGCGTTTTTCAGGAGTCCCACATGATGCAATCGGTCAGTGATAAGCCGCCTATTTTAGAAGCGCGCCTTGTCAATAAACGCTTTGGCAACACCATCGCGCTCAATAATGCAACCTTCGTTTGTCAGCCCGGAAGCATTCATGCGCTGGTTGGCGAAAACGGAGCCGGGAAAAGCACCCTGATCAAAATTATTGCTGGCGTGGTCACCCCGGATTCGGGAACCATCCAGATTGATGGCAGCATTTCGAGCATCAAATCACCGACGCAGGCAGCCCAGCATGGTATCCTGCCTGTGTTTCAAGAATTATCGTTATTGCCTGATCTCACCATTGCCGAGAATATTTTTATTTCCAACCCACCGAAAAATCGTTTTGGCATCATCAGCCGGAGTCGCTTAAAACAGGCTGCCGAATCGCTCTGTGCCGAACTCGGCTTTGAACATCTGAACCCGAGCGCGCTGGTCAGTGAGCTTCCGTTGGCGCAGCGCCAGCTTGTCGAAATCGCCAAAGCCTTTTCCCACAATCCCAAGCTATTGATACTGGACGAAGGCACATCCGCTTTGGCCGTACAGGATGTCAAAACCGTCTTTGAGGTTATCCGCCGGATGCGTGATCAAGGGCGCTCTGTCATTTTCATTTCGCACCGCATGAGTGAAGTCGAAGAAATTGCGGATACACTGACGATCTTCCGCGATGGTGAAGATGTCGGCTCCTTCCCGATGGGAGCCGTCAGTCACGAGGAAATGGTTCAGCTCATGATTGGTCGAAAACTGGAGCAGGTCTTCCCGCCCAAGCCTGCGTCAAGTCAAGCACACACACCCGTTCTGGAAGTCGAAAATTTATCCTGGGAACCTACCCTGCACAGCATCAGCCTGAACCTTGACAAAGGTGAGATTGTCGGTCTCGGCGGGCTAGATGGTCAGGGACAGGCCGAATTATTGTTTGCCCTGTTCGGTGTGCTGCGGGGTGTACAGGGCAAAATACGGATTAATGGACAAGCCGTCAAAATCATCAGCCCATCGACGGCGACCAACAAACACAATCGCATGGCACTCATCCCGGAGGATCGCAAGACACAGGGTCTTATTTTGCCCATGTCGGTTGGTGATAACGCCATTCTGTCCGTGATTGATCGACTTTTGAATCAATTCGGTCTGGTGGATAACCAGAAAGAACGCAGCACAGTTCAGCAAATGATCGAACAAATGCAGGTGAAAGTTGGCTCTCCGCATGTGCCTGTACGCAGCTTAAGTGGCGGCAATCAACAAAAAGTGGTGATCGGCAAATGGCTGCTCACCGACGCTCAAATATATCTGCTGCATGATCCCACACGCGGCATTGATGTAGGCACGAAGCAAGAAATTTATCAACTTGTCCGAAAATTAGCGGACAACGGCGCTGGGATTCTGTTCTTCTCTACAGAATTGAGTGAATTGGTCGGGATGTGCGACCGTGTACTGGTGCTGTATGAAGGGCGCATCTTCCGCGAACTCACTGGCGCACACATCAACGAAGAGAACATCGTCTCTGCCGCATTGGGACTCCATTCCCCTAGCCACGAACTGCAAGAGTCATAAATGATTTCTACTACACAAACCAATCAGATCATGCCGAGTCTCTGGCGTTATATCCTCCGGCATTTTCGGGTGGGAATTGCCTTTGTCATTCTGTTTGTGCTGTTGGGCATCACCGCCTCTCTGAATGAACGTTTTTTTACCCCGGCAGTAATCACATCGACTTCAAACCAGAGTATGACGTTAGTGTTCGCCGGGATGGCCCAAACCACAGTGGTGATTACCGGTGGTATCGACCTATCGGTAGGCCCGATCATCAGTCTGAGCAATTCACTGGCATCAGCCATCTTCTCCGAAACCGATGACGCACTCAACATCATTGGGGTTGTCATCATCGTACTGGTAGTGGCTGCACTGGCGGGGCTTATCAACGGTTTGATCGTGGTGTATGGGCGGTTGCAGCCTATCATTGTGACTCTGGCAACCGCATCCATCTACAGCGGGATTGCCCTGTTTTTACGACCACGACCCGGCGGTTATGTGCCCGATGTGTATGGCGATTTATTGACGCGGCGGGTTGGACAGCTTTTGCCCGATTCTTTATTTGGCGAGGAAGCAACAGGCATCGCGGCATTTTTTGAATCGTTGTTCAACTTTATTCCAACCTCGATAATTTTGTTAATCATCGTGCTGCTGATCGTATGGATTCCCTTCCGGCGTTCTCAGTTGGGAATGTGGGTTTATGCTGTCGGCAGTAACGAGGGTGCGGCCTACATGAGCGGAGTCAATGTAAAGCTGGCAAAAATTTCCGCTTATGCCCTCGGCGGTTTATTTGCAGGAATAGCGGGGTTGTTCCTGACAGCACAAACCCTCTCTGGCGATGCCACCACTGGGACAGTATTCACCTTGCAATCCATTGCCATTGTCGTGCTCGGCGGCACATCACTCTTTGGCGGCTCCGGCGGTGTGGCTGGAACTATTGCCGGCGCAGTCGCATTGCGCCTGATTCCGACCATTTTGTTCTTCGCGCGGGTCAATCCGTTGCAACAGCCATTGTGGGAAGGCGCGGTTATCTTGTTGGCGGTAGCGGCAGGGGCAAGCCGCATTTTCACCGTTCGCAGTCGGTTGGATACCATGCGCTAATCACGCGACGAAAAGGAATACAAATGGCAAATACCCAAAAATCTGCGCTGTGGAGTCGATTTTCGAATATGGATCGCGAAAACCGCAGCGTAGTGATTGCTTACAGCATGATTGTTGTGCTGATTATTTTTAGCACGCTGTTCATTACACCCAATTTTGCCTCCCCTACTTTTTTGACCCAGCAGTTACGCCTCGCTTCATTTCTGGGCATTATTGCAGCCGGACAAATGGCCGTGATCCTGACTGGAAATATTGATCTGTCTATCCCCTGGACACTCAATCTGTCAGCCGTAATCGCTACCTCTATCGCGGCTGGACAGGATGATCGACTTATCTTGGGGAGTGCCGCCGGAATTGGAATCGGCATGATTGTAGGCTTGGTGAACGGCATCGGCGTCGCCTACTTGCGTATCCCATCAATGGTGCTGACATTGGGCGTAAACGCCGTGCTGAAAGGTGTCACGGTAGTTTATACAGGCTCGGCTCCGCAGTTCCAGCAAACACCAGAACTGTTGAGCAAAGCTGCCACTGAAGTCCTTTTCGGATTTCTGCCCGTCGCGGTGCTTCTGTGGGCGTTTGTGTCGCTGATTCATTATCTCGTCCTGAGTCGTAGCGGCTTGGGGCGCAAAACCTATGCGGTTGGCAATAACGAGATCGCGGCCTATCTTTCCGGTGTCAAAACGCCACGTGTGTTGATTATGGTCTTTGTGCTCAGCGGTGCGCTCAATGCGCTGGCCGGTCTGCTGCTGGCAGGCAATGCGGGGCGCAGCTTTAACGAAATGGGCGAGCCATTCTTGCTGCCTGCGATTGCCGCTGTGGTCGTTGGGGGAACGTCGATTCTTGGCGGGTCGGGCAAATACATGGGTACAATTGCGGGCGTCATCATCGTGCGTCTCCTCGATGGTGCGCTGAATATAGTTCAAGTGCCTCCCGCCACTAAAGATATTACGTTTGGACTGGTGATACTGGTGATGCTTTTCCTCTATGGGCGTGGCGAGAAAGTGCGGGAGTAAAGTAAAGCCAGTTCAACAAAATAGGAGTTTTTTGATGAAAAGACACCTTATTTTGTTTATAGGTATGCTGGCATTACAAGGGATTATGGGTGGTGTGGCCGCCCAAAACGAGACCCCAACCGGGGTGCTGGAGATTTTTTCGTGGTGGGCGGGTGATGAAGGCCCGGCATTGGAAGCACTAATCGAGCTTTACAATTCGCACTATCCAAAGGTTGAAGTCATCAACGCTACTGTAACGGGTGGTGCCGGAGTCAATTTCCGGGCAGTGTTGAAGACACGGATGCTGGGCGGGAATCCTCCAGACAGCTTTCAGGTTCATGCGGGGCAAGAGCTAATCGGAACATGGGTGATTGCCAATCGGATGCAAGATTTGACCTGGCTTTACGAAGAAGAGGACTGGTTTGATGTTTTCCCACAGGATCTCATTGACCAATTATCCTATGAGGGCGGCATTTACGCTGTCCCGGTCAATATACACCGGGCAGGTGTGCTGTGGTATATCCCCGACAATTTGGGCACATGGGGAATCTCAGTACCGACAACCCTCGACGAATTTTATGCCATCTGTGCGACATTACAAAGTCAGGGGATCACGCCGCTGGTGCTTGGCGAAGCGTGGACAGCGATTCACTTGTGGGATCAAGTGGCATTGAGTGTGCTGGACGCGGATGGTTATGAGGCACTATGGACAGGCGGCTTATCTCCAACGAGTAGTGAAATGATCGCGGTGTGGGATTCGTTTGGCAGGGTATTGGACTGCACCAACATCCATGAAAATGCTGCCGGATTATCTTGGCAGCAGGCGACCGATAGATTGGTAGCCGGGGACGCAGCGTTTAACGTGATGGGTGATTGGGTCGCTGGTTATTTATCTACAACGCTGGAGATGACCGCAGGTGAAGATTATAGTTGGGCGAATTTTCCGGGTACTGAAGGTGCGTTTACCTGGTTATCAGATACTTTTGGTTTACCAGTGGATGCACCAAACGAGGCGGCGGCGGTTGCCTGGTTGCGACTGCTCGGCTCGGTTGAAGGGCAAAATACTTTTAACCCCCTCAAAGGCTCGATTCCGGCGCGGATTGACGCGGTTAGTGCTGCACCAGAACTTTACAACACATATCTGCAATATACCGCTGAGGAATGGGCGAATGAACGACTGGTGGGCAGCATGATGCATGGCGTTGTAGCCAACGAGCGTTTCATGGGGGATTTTAATCAGGTACTCGATATTTATATCCAGAGCCGCAGCAGCACTGGAGCAGCCGCTGCAATGGAAGCAGTATGTGTTCAAGCGGGTGCTTGCGGCTTTTAACCCAACATGAGAAGCAGACAAGATCGTTTTATCGCCCTGCTTATGCTGATGCCGACAGTTATTCTACTGAGCATATTTGTCTATTTTTTCCTCGGCAAAACAGTCTATTTTTCCACCACCGATTGGGGCGAAAATCCCGATCAGCCTGCATTATCCGAAACGGTCATCCGTGAAGCTGTCGGGTTTCAAAATTATGAAAACCTGATGACAGATATTGTCCAGTCCATGTTCCGCAATTCCCTGACCAATATGTTCTTTTTCTTCGTGTTCTTTGTCATTGGCAGCATCGCGGTCGGCTTACTGCTGACGATCATTCTGGATCAAAACATTGTCGGTGAAACTTTTTTTCGAACGGTCTTTTTGTCCCCGATGGCACTTTCATTTGTGGTGACGGGAACCATCTGGCGCTGGCTTTTGCAACCCGATGGCGGCTTGAATTACCTGCCCACTGTGTTTGGCTTTGAACCAATCCGCTTTAACTGGCTGAACAGTCAGGAAATATGGTTCCAGTTTACGTGGGACAAAGTACCACAGTATTTGACGTTTGCAGGGTTTGCAATTCTGGCGTTTCTGGCAGTGCGTCATGCGCTGCGGCTGCACTGGCGTTCAGCGGGATTCATGAGTTCACTGGCGCTAATCGTAATTGTGATTTTCGCCTCCGGCGTGTGGGATCGAATCTGGCTGCTGCTGGATGTGCCGGAAGCCGAGATGAGCATCGCCCCAAAAGGTTTTAACGCCGCACTGGTCGGTGTCGTCATCGCGGCTATCTGGCAAATGTCAGGCTACGTAATGGCGATCTTAACCGCTGGACTGCGGGGTATTCCAGAGGATTTGCGCGAGGCAGCACTGGTTGATGGATGCAGCAACATCAAAATATACACACACATTTTACTGCCACAGCTCCGCCCATTTATGGTCAGTGCGATTATCATCTTGGGACACACCTCACTCAAGATTTTTGACCTCGTGTTTGCCATGTCCGGGCCGGATAACGCGCGCACCGTTGTACCCGGCATTCTGGTCTATACCAAAGGTTTCCGCCAGAATTCCTTTGCACAGGCCAGCGCCATCGCCACGATTGTTTTACTGCTCGTGGTCATCATCATCGTTCCGTATTTGTATCTGCAACTACGGAATCAAGACTAAAATGCAATACTTTGGAGCCAGATTCCGACAGTACACTTTGCGTACCGCACTGTATATTACCCTGATCGTCGGGATGGTCATCTTTCTTCTGCCGATTTTTGTGGTGGTTAATACCAGCCTCAAAGACCCAGCCACAATTAATCTGGCGACCACATGGCGATTGCCCGAACAAATTCACTGGCAGAGTTACGCAGAAGCGATTGATAAATTTGGGCCGCGTATCTGGAACAGCATCACACTGGTAACGAACTCCACTATTTTGTCAGCCATCATCGGATCGCTAAATGGTTATGTATTGTCCAAGTGGCGGATTTCCGGTGAGCGCATTCTGTTTCCGCTGATTCTGCTCGGTATGTTTATCCCGTATCAGGGCATTCTCATCCCACTATTTGAATTCATGCGGGATATGCGTCTGTATGGTGGTATACCCGGCTTAATCATCATCCATACGATTTATGGCTTGCCAATTACCACGCTGATTTTTCGGAATTTCTACGTCGAGATTCCCGATGAGATGTTAGAAGCCGCCGCTATTGATGGAGCCGGTTTTTGGAACATCTATACCCGGATTGTTTTTCCGCTGTCGGTATCCGGTTTTGTGGTGGTAATCATCTGGCAATTTACGCAAATCTGGAACGAATTTCTGTTTGCCGTTACCATGACGACGGGTGCATCTGAACCGATTACAGTCGGATTGGCACAGTTAGCAGGTGGGGAAGCTGTCAAATGGAACTTGCCGATGGCTGGTGCGGTCGTTGCCGCGCTGCCACCGATTGTCGTTTATGTGATTTTAAGTCGCTACTTTATCCGGGGCTTGCTGGCCGGATCGCTAAAAACCTGAATTCCGCATCAATCCCTCAAGAATTCATGCCATTAGTGGCAACCACATCCTCATTTTTCACCGATCAACTTTTCGTTCTCGCAATCTGCTATACCACTTGATAGCGCCAAACTCATCTCAAGGATTACGACAAAGATAAGCCACTAACAATGGCAGATGTCAGTTGAGGAGTTAGTGGAGTTACCTGTACGCTGTAAGTAAACATGCACGAATTTGAAGCCCCATTGAAAGATTGTTATGCACGAACTCTCCATCGCGTGTGATTTGGTTGAAATTGCGGAAGCTGCTGCCCGCACAGCTCATGCAGAGGGTGTAGCAGTGGTTAATCTCAAGTTGGGGGTCTTTGCCGGAGTGGTGAAAGAGGCTCTACTGTTTGGTTACGATATAGCCACCAAAGGCACGTTACTTGAAGGTTCATTGCTGAAAATTGAAGATTTGCCGCTGGTAATCTACTGCTCGACCTGTAATCAGGAAAGCCAACTCCCTTCTATTCAATTCTTTGAATGTCCCGTCTGCGGAAACCCAGTGACCGAGATTCGAGGCGGCAAAGAACTGGAACTCACATCTATGGAGATTATTGAACATGCATACCAGACTGCTTGAAATTCGGCAGGGTGTATTAAACAAAAATGACGAACTGGCGGCAGCCCTGCGTCAACAATTCACACAGGCGGGCGTGTTCACCTTTAATCTGGTCTCTAGCCCCGGCGCAGGCAAAACAACTTTTCTTGAGAAAACGATACGCAAATTGACAGCACGCGGTTATTCGGTTGCCGCATTGGTGGGCGATTTGGAAACAGACAATGATGGGCGACGATTAGCGGCAACCGGGATACCTGTAAAGCAGATTCAGACAGCCGGAAACTGCCATCTGGAAGCGAACATGATCCAGCATTTCATCGCCGATTGGGACATAAACGCGTTCCAGTTCCTTTTTATTGAGAACGTCGGCAATCTCGTTTGTCCATCCAGCTATGATCTGGGCGAGGCTATACGTGTCGTGCTGCTCTCGACAACAGAAGGAGAAGACAAACCGCTGAAATACCCGCCCATGTTTAATTCCTCTGATGTAGCAATCATCACCAAAATCGATCTGGCGGAGGCGGTTGAATTTGATCGTCAAACTGCGCTCGCCAATCTACATAAGATACATCCCGGCATCCCGGTTTTTGAAGTCTCGGCAAAACGTGACATTGGGATAGATGCATGGTTGGATTTCATCATTGAGCAGCGTGAATCGTGTCTGAACACATCGTAATCTTTTATTGTGACTTTTTTCACATATATGCGTGATATTTGCCACATTCGGGTGCTTCCTGGACCCGCTATGCTTTCGATATTGAGCTTACGTAAAGGAGCGATTGTATGCACGTTAATACGGTTGCGCCGCCTTCGGAAGACAAACGCTGGCGGATTGTCGGCGCAACAATGCGTAAACATGGGTTTACGCCAGACGCTTTAATTGAAACGCTGCACAGCGCGCAGGAGGCGTTTGGATTTCTGGATGATATTGCGCTGTATTATGTCGCCCAAAGTTTGGGCGTTCCCCTCAGCCGTGTATACGGGGTAGCAACCTTCTATAACCTCTTTAACTTGAAGCCACAGGGCGCACACACTTGTGTCGTCTGTCTCGGCACGGCTTGCTACATCAAAGGTGGGCCACAAATTTTGTCTGCGCTTGAAGATGCCACCGGGATTCACAAAGGTGAAACCACCTCAGACAAACAGGTTTCGCTGATGATAGCCCGCTGCCTGGGCGCGTGTGGGCTTGCACCTGCCTGTGTGTTTGACGGCGAAGTAGCAGGAAAAATTGAGCCGGATGAAGCGGTCATACGGTTAAAAGATTGGACTCAAAATGAACCCGGATGAACTCCTTGAGCTTGCTGATAAAGAGCGCGAGGCGCAAGCAAGCTTTAACCATCGAATCATTGTGTGTTCCGGCACAGGCTGTCAATCACTCCAGAGTGAACAACTTATTGAAAAACTTGAAGCAGAGGTCAAGCAGCAGGGATTAGAAAAACGCTGTGCAATTACGGGTGGCGGATGCCGAGGCTTATGTGCTGAAGGCCCGCTCGTTTCTGTCGAGCCACAGCATATTCTCTATCAAGGTGTGAAACCCGAAGATGCAGCCGATGTTGTGGCAAGTCTGAGTGATGCACCTGTCGAACGCCTGCGCTGTGATGTTTCCATGCCATTCTTTACCCGGCAAAAGAAAGTTGTACTGGAACATAATGGGATGCTCGATCCCGAACGCATCGAAGCCTATATTGCTAACGGTGGTTTTGCAGCATTCATCAAAGTTCTTACTGAAATGACTCCTGCACAGGTCATCGAGCAGATCACCAAAAGTGGTTTGCGTGGGCGTGGAGGTGCGGGTTATCTCACTGGCTTGAAATGGAGCACAGTTGCCAAAGCCGTCGGTGAGCATAAATATGTCGTATGCAACGGTGATGAAGGTGATCCCGGCGCATTTATGGATCGCAGCGTCATGGAAGATGCTCCTTATCAATTAATTGAAGGCTTGTTAATTGCTGCGTATGCAGTCGGCGCGGATGCAGGCTATCTTTATGTGCGTGCGGAATATCCGCTGGCAGTCAAAAGACTGCGCCACGCTATCCGACAGGCGGAGAAGCACGGATTACTTGGACAGGACATCTGCGGCACACGTTTCAGTTTCAAACTGGATGTGCGGCTCGGTGCAGGCGCGTTTGTGTGCGGCGAAGAAACAGCATTGATTGCATCTATAGAGGGAAAACGCGGCACCCCGCGTCCACGTCCGCCATACCCTGCGGAACATGGTCTTTGGGGCTACCCCACACTCATCAACAATGTGGAGACTTTTGCCAACATTATGCCCCTCTTGCGTGAGGGCGGTGACTGGCTCGCCAAAATTGGCACTGAGCGTAGTAAAGGCACGAAAGTTTTTGCGCTCACGGGAAGTGTCCAGCGAACAGGATTGATCGAAGTTCCGATGGGAATTTCGCTGCGCGAGATCGTCTTCGATATTGGCGGCATTCCCGATGGCAAACACTTCAAAGCAGTACAAACGGGAGGCCCATCTGGCGGGTGTATTCCAGCGGAACATCTCGATATCACAGTGGATTACGAGTCACTGGCGAAGGTCGGGTCGTTCATGGGTTCGGGCGGCATGATCGTTATGGACGAAAGTGCCTGCATGGTGGATGTCGCCAAATTCTTTGTGGAATTCTGCATGTCGGAGTCGTGCGGCAAATGTATTCCCTGCCGCGTTGGTACGGCACAGATGTATCACCTGCTCGACAAAATCACACTTGGCGAAGCAACGCTGGATGATCTGACTCTGCTGGAAGAATTGTGTGACATGGTGAAGCACACCAGTTTATGTGGTCTGGGACAGGGAGCGCCGAACCCGGTGCAAAGCACGCTGCGCTACTTCCGCGAGGAGTATCTGGCGCACATTGTTGACAAGACCTGCCCTGCTGGTGTGTGCAAAGCGTTGAAAGCGAAGGTGCCTGTATGAGCCGTGTTGTAACGCTCAAGCTAAACGATCAGGATATGAGTGGGCAAGAAGACGAAACCATTCTGGATGTGGCACGCGATCACAATGTGGCAATCCCCACCCTGTGTCAGGTTAGCGGGCTTTCCAGTGTTGGGGCTTGCCGTCTGTGCCTCGTCGAAGTCACAGGTGTTTCCAAGTTACTGCCCGCTTGCACCACGTTTGTGACCGAGGGAATGGAAGTATTCACAGATTCGGAGCGCCTGCGAAAATATCGCCGCATGACAGTAGAAATGCTCTTCGCAGAGGGCAACCACATCTGCTCCATCTGTGTAGAGAATGGTCACTGCGAGTTGCAGAACCTAGCAATATCGATGGGTATTGATCACATTCGTCTGCCGTACTTCTATCCTAAACGGAGTGTAGACGCCTCGCACCAACGGTTCGCGCTTGATAGCAACCGCTGTATCCTGTGTACGCGCTGTGTACGTGTCTGTGATGAAATCGAAGGCGCACATACATGGGATGTGATGGGGCGTGGAATCCAATCCCGTGTTATCACCGATATGAATCAGCCCTGGGGCGACTCCGAAACTTGCACAAGTTGTGGCAAATGTGTGCAGACATGTCCAACAGGTGCCCTGTTCGAGAAAGGCAAAGCGGTTGGAGAGATGTCAAAACGTTACGCCTTCTTAAGCTATCTGGCGCAGATGCGGGAGGGAAGGAAATGACTCGTACACGTTTGGCGACCGTATGGCTGGATGGTTGTTCCGGCTGTCATATGTCATTTCTCGATATTGATGAACGCCTGCTTGAAGTGGCTGATCAAATCGAGCTGGTCTACAGCCCACTGGTTGATCGTAAAGAGTTCCCCGACGAGGTGGATGTTACATTGGTGGAAGGCGCGGTGAGCAACGAGGAAGATCTCGAAAAAATCCGCCATATCCGCCAACACACCCGTATCCTCGTCTCACTTGGCGACTGCGCCGTAACAGGCAATGTACCATCGCTCCGTAACACAGTCGGCGCACAATCCGTTCTGCAACGAGCATACCTTGACCCTCAATTGATTAACCCTCAAATCCCGGATCAGGTGATTCCTCGATTGTTACCCGTCGTGCGTCCTGTGCATTCGGTTGTCAATGTAGATGTCTACGTACCGGGCTGTCCGCCACATGCCGATGTAATTTTCTGGGTATTGACTGAACTTCTCGCAGGGCGCGTACCAGACCTCAGCGGCAGGTCGCGTTTCGGCGCATAGGAGGCATAGAATGCCGCAAACTATTCTCATTGATCCTGTGACCCGTATTGAAGGTCACGCCAAAATAACCATTCAGTTAAATGATGCGGGTGAGGTTGAAAACGCACATTTCCATGTTACGCAGCTTCGCGGCTTCGAGAAATTTGTCGAGGGTCGTCCGTTTCAGGAAATGCCATCGCTGATGGCGCGCATCTGCGGCATCTGCCCGGTCAGCCATCTTATCGCATCTGCCAAAGCGTGTGATGCCCTGCTGGCAGTAAGGATTCCCCCAACAGGGGCAAACCTGCGACGAATACTCAATCTGGCGCAGATTATCCAGTCGCACGCCCTCAGCTTTTTCTATCTTTCATCACCGGATTTGTTGCTGGGCATGGATGCTGACCCGGCAAAGCGCAACCTGTTCGGTGTGGCGCAAACCCATCCACAGCTTGCCCGCGACGGTGTACGTCTCCGTCAAATTGGACAGCAGATTATCGAACTACTCGGCGGCAAACGTATCCATCCCGGTTGGGTTGTCCCCGGTGGCGTGAGTGAACCCCTGACCACCGAAAAACGTGATGCGATACTGGCAATGCTGCCCGAAGGCATAACTATCGCCGAACGAACCCTGAAGTGGTACCGCGAGGCACTGGCCTCCTATGCTGCGGAAATCGCCGCTTTTGGTACGCTGAAAACCCTGTTCATGGGGCTGGTAACCCCGGAGGGTCAGCTTGAGATGTATCATGGCATGATCCGTATTGCAGATGAAAATCGCCATATCGTCGCCGATCAACTTGCACCGACTGATTATGCAGACTTTATCGGTGAAGCTGTTGAGCCACATTCCTATCTCAAATCACCTTTCTACAAGCCAATGGGGTATCCAGACGGAATCTATCGAGTCGGCCCGCTGGCTCGGCTGAATATCATCTCATCATGCGGCACCCCGCGAGCAGATATAGAGATGGAATATTTCCGGCGGTTGGATTATCAGAGCAGTTTCCACTATCACTATGCACGGCTGATCGAAATCCTGTATGGATTTGAGAAGATTGACGAACTGCTGCACGATGAAGACATCTTGAGCGATCGGGTGCGCGCCCATGCCATACCAAACAGCAGTGAAGGTGTCGGCGTGAGCGAGGCACCACGCGGCACATTAATGCATCACTACGAAATTGATCGAAATGGGTTAATCACCCGTGCCAATCTGATTATCGCCACTGGTCACAACAATATGGCGATGGATAGAGGCGTTTACGAAGTAGCAAAACGCTACGTCCATGGAGCACAGTTGAATGAAGGAATGCTCAACCGGGTTGAAGCCCTGATTCGTTCGTTCGACCCATGTTTAAGCTGTTCAACACACGCCGTTGGGCAGATGCCGCTGCATGTTCAACTGGTTGCGCCAGATGGTGGTGTAGTTGATGAGATTAAACGGTGAGGTATGTATCTCATCATTGGTTATGGCAGCCCGCTCCGTTCTGATGATCGGCTTGGGCAGCATCTTGCGGAAATGCTGGGGAATGGCCAGAACATAATCACCAGTACCCAGCTCACGCCAGAACTTGCAGAGCCTGTTAGTCGTGCAGAGCGGGTTGTTTTTCTAGATGCCCGTTGGGGCGAAACACCCGGCGAGATTGTGCATGAACACGTCGAGCCAATGCGGACGACCGATGCACTTACTCACAATGTAACCCCGGCTTCGCTGCTTGCGGCTGCCCAGGAATTGTACGGTGCTGCCCCTCAGGCGCTGCTCATCTCAGTCGTCGGAGCATCGTTTGACTACGGAGTCACCTTTTCACCTCAAATTGATGCTCTGCTGCCAGAGATCATCAAAACTATTGACGAGATAATAACGATATTCTTCACAGCGAAATCCACGAAAGCCAGCCCATGATTGAGCGGCGGCGGCTGACGGTACAGGGAACAGTGCAGGGGGTTGGCTTCCGCCCTTTTGTATACCGTCTGGCGACAGACTTGGGCACAGGTGGATGGATAGTCAATTCCTCGCAGGGTGTCGTCATCGAAGTAGAAGCCTCGACACCGACTCTGGATACCTTTGTTGCCCGCTTGCAAGGTGAGCTTCCCCCTCATGCTTCGATCTGCGATTTCAACATACAGACAATCCCGCTTCAGGGAGATCACGGGTTTTACATTCACCACAGCAACAGCAACGGTGTAAAGTCAGCGCTCATCTTACCCGATCTGGCTGCCTGCCCGGACTGTTTGCGCGATATTTCCGACCCGACCAATCGCCGTTATCGCTATCCCTTCACCAACTGCACCAACTGTGGGCCACGTTTTAGCATCATTCTTGCCTTACCCTATGATCGCCCGAACACAACAATGCGCGGATTTACCATGTGTGCGGACTGTCAGGCAGAGTACGAAAACCCTCTTAACCGCCGCTTCCATGCTCAACCCAATGCCTGCCCAAAGTGTGGCCCCCACCTAACCCTATGGGATCGCAGTGGGCGGGTGATGGAAACGCGCGACGGGGCTTTACAGGCAGCAGGCGATGCACTCCGGTCAGGCAGTATTGTGGCAGTAAAGGGACTGGGCGGTTTCCATCTGATGGTGGATGCACGTAATTCCGATGCAGTAGCAATGCTTCGAACGCGCAAGGGACGCTACGAAAAACCACTTGCTGTCATGTTTCCATCACTGGAACAGGTCAAAGATAACTGTGAAATAAATGCTGCAGAGCAAAGGCTGCTCACATCGTCTGAAGCGCCCATTGTCCTGCTGCGTTATCGCGGTGGCGACATCGCGCCGGAAGTCGCGCCGGGTAATCCCTATATGGGTGCGCTGCTGCCCTACACTCCATTGCACCATCTTTTGCTGAATGATCTTGGCTTTCCGGTGGTTGCCACCAGCGGCAATCTTTCCGGCGAACCCATTTGCACAGATGAAATCGAATCGCTGGCAAAACTTGGCAAGATCGCTGACCTGTTTCTGGTGCATGACCGCCCAATCGCCCGCCATGTGGACGATTCAGTAGTATGTGTCGCAATGGGAGAGGTGCTAACGCTGCGGCGCGCGCGGGGTTATGCCCCCCTGCCCATAGATATTCCGGCTGACAAACAGAGCTACATCGCAGTAGGCGCACATCAGAAAAATACGACTGCCCTGCTGCATAATAAACACAGCTTTATCAGCCAGCATCTTGGTGATATGGAAAGCATCGAAACCTTTGATGTATTTAAGCAGACTTTGGCAGACTTCCAAAACCTTTACGAATCAACACCGTCCACCATCATCTGCGATCTGCACCCTGATTATGTAACCACACAATATGCCGAACAGTCTGGATTGCCCGTTCTGCGTGTTCAACATCATTACGCACATGTGCTTTCATGCATGGCAGAACACCAATTGAAACACCCCGTTCTGGGTATTGCTTGGGACGGCACTGGCTATGGTACAGACGGTACCATCTGGGGCAGCGAGTTTTTGCTGGTTGAAGATCAGGATTTCACACGAGTTGCCCACCTGCGGCCATTTCCACTGCCCGGTGGAGATACTGCATCGAGAGAACCCCGGCGCAGTTTACTCGGCCTCCTGTACGCAATGTATGGTGACGATTTACCCCGCCAACGCCTGCAATTCGCGCCTCACGAACTTAATCTGCTGCTTGTTGCGCTCAAAAAAGGCATAAACACACCGCTGACTTCCAGCATGGGACGGTTGTTTGATGCCGTAGCCGCACTGGCGGGCTTACAGCAGCAATGCAGTTTCGAAGGGCAGACAGCAATGGCGCTGGAATATGCCACACTGCGTTCAGATACCGACGAATGCTACCCCTATAAGATTACACCCATCACTAACACACATCATGCAGACAGAGGCATCATTGAATGGAAGCCAATACTTGCTGCCATATTGAATGAGAGCAACCCTGCGCTGATAAGCGCAAAGTTTCATAACACATTGGCAATGATCGTGGTTGAAGTGGCGCAGCAGGTAGGCATACCCCAGGTAGCACTCACGGGCGGATGTTTCCAGAACCGGGTGCTGCTGGAAAGATGCATTACCGGGCTGCGTGCGGCGGGCTTCACACCGTACTGGCAACAGCATATTCCACCCAACGATGGTGGGATTGCGCTGGGGCAAATCGCGGCGGCGTTACGCGAAGGTAGTGATGTGTTTAGCAGTTCCGGGCAAGCTGATTAGTACGAACGGCGAGGGACTTGAACGCACTGGCAAAGTAAGTTTTGGCGGTGTGATCAAAGAGGTCAGCCTTGCCTATGTACCCGAAGCGAATGTCAGTGACTACGTGATTGTGCATGTTGGTTTCGCGTTGAGCACGGTAGATGAAATCGAGGCACAGCGCGTTTTTGATTATCTTGAAGAATTGGGCGAGTTAGGAGAACTCAATGGCGACTGAATTTATGACTCTGGACGGCAACGAGGCAGTCGCCCGTGTCGCTTACAAATTGAATGAGGTAATCGCGATTTATCCGATTACGCCTTCATCTGCGATGGGCGAGTGGTCGGATGAATGGGCTGCCAATGGTGAGCCGAACCTGTGGGGGACGGTGCCAAAAGTGGTCGAAATGCAAAGCGAAGCGGGCGCAGCGGGCGCAGTACATGGAGCGCTTCAGGCCGGATCACTCACCACCACCTTTACAGCCTCGCAGGGCTTGTTGTTGATGATCCCCAATATGTATAAAATCGCGGGCGAACTCACCACTGCTGTGTTTCATGTGGCAGCACGTTCGCTGGCAGCACAGGGGCTTTCGATCTTCGGCGATCACAGTGATGTGATGGCAGCACGGGCAACCGGATGGGGACTGCTGGCATCAGCATCCGTTCAGGAAGCCCAGGACTTCGCGCTGATTGCACAGGCAGCCACACTGTCTGCGCGTGTGCCGTTTATCCACTTTTTTGACGGCTTCCGCACTTCGCACGAGGTCGCCAAGATTCAACTGCTTGACGATAGCGACCTGAGCGCAATGATCGATGAAGAATTAATCTTCGCTCATCGCCGTCGTGCCCTTTCGCCAGAGCATCCATTCGTGCGCGGCACAGCCCAAAACCCCGACGTATATTTTCAAGCCCGCGAGACGGTCAACCCGTTTTATACCGCCTGCCCGGATATTGTTCAGCAGGCAATGAACAAGTTCGCACAGATTATCGGACGGCAGTACCACCTGTACGAATATTACGGTGCGCCAGATGCCGACCGTGTAATCGTCGTGATGGGATCGGGCAGCGAAACCGCCCACGAAACCGTTGACTATCTGAATGGACACGGCGAAAAAGTGGGTGTGTTAAAGGTACGGTTATACCGACCGTTCGATATGCGCCGGTTTGCCGAAGCACTGCCCGCAACCGTGAAAAAGATCGCAGTGCTGGATCGCTGCAAAGAACCCGGCGGTACAGGCGAACCGCTGTACCTCGATGTACTCACTGCGCTGCATGAAGAATGGACGGGCGAATCGTTCCCAACAGTCGTTGGTGGACGTTATGGTCTGTCTTCGAAAGAATTCACTCCCACGATGGTGAAGGCTGTCTTCGATAACCTCACACAGCCGAAGCCCAAAAATCACTTCACCATTGGCATTACCGACGATGTAAGCAACACCAGCCTCGATTTCGATCCTGATCTCTCGATTGAACCGGACAGTGTGGTGCGTGCCGTTTTCTACGGCTTGGGCAGCGATGGTACAGTCGGTGCAAATAAAAACTCCATCAAGATCATCGGCGAAAACACCTCAAATTACGCACAGGGCTACTTCGTCTACGACTCGAAAAAATCCGGCTCGATGACGATTTCGCACCTGCGATTTGGCCCTAACCCTATCCGTTCGCCTTACCTGATTACCAAGTCAAATTTCGTCGCCTGCCACCAGCCAACGTTCCTCGACCGCTTCGACATGCTGCGCGAGGCTGCACCCGGCGGTGTTTTCCTGCTCAACACATTTTTTGGGCCAGACGAAATCTGGAATCAACTGCCATCTGAGGTTCAGAAACAGATCATCAGCAAAGGCCTGCGCTTTTATGTCATTGATGCCTACAAAGTAGCCAAAGCCAGCGGAATGGGCGGACGCATCAATACGGTCATGCAGGTGTGTTTCTTCGCTATATCTGGTGTGCTGCCGCGCGAAGAAGCAATTGCCGAAATTAAACATTCGATTGAAAAAACCTACGGTAAGAAGGGCGAAGCAGTCGTCGCCATGAACCTGAAAGCCGTAGACAACACAATCGAAAATCTGTTTGAAGTCCGTGTGCCTGAAACCGTCAGCAGCAGTATTTCAATGATCCCACCAGTGCCCGCATTTGCACCGGATTTCGTGCAAAATGTGCTCGGCATGATGATCGCACGGCGCGGGGATGACCTGCCCGTAAGCGCAATGCCGATTGATGGCACATATCCATCGGGAACAAGCCAGTACGAAAAACGTAATCTGGCACAGGAAATCCCGGTTTGGGATCCCGAAATTTGTATCCAGTGCGGCAAGTGTGCGATGGTTTGCCCACATGCCGTCATCCGCATCAAAGCCTACGAACCTGTTGGTCTTGAAGGCGCACCCGAAACCTTTAAAGCAGTAACAGCACGGGATACCGAGTGGTCAGGCTTGCAATACACCATTCAGGTTTCGCCTGAAGACTGCACTGGCTGCGGCATCTGTGTGGATGTGTGCCCGGCGAAGAACAAATCAATGTTGAACCAGAAGGCGCTCAACATGCGTCCACAACCGCCGCTGCGCGAACAGGAAAATGCAAACTGGGACTTCTTCCGCAAACTGCCGGAAACCGACCGCCGCACGATCAAAATCACCAGCATTCGCCAGCAGCAGGTACAACAGCCGTTGTTCGAGTTCTCCGGTGCGTGCGCTGGCTGCGGCGAAACACCCTACATCAAGCTGATTACACAATTGTTTGGCGACCATACCATCATCGCCAATGCAACCGGTTGTTCCTCGATTTACGGCGGCAACTTACCCACGACTCCCTATGCCATCAATGGTGAAGGACGTGGCCCGGCATGGGCGAACTCGCTGTTTGAGGACAACGCCGAATTCGGCATGGGTATGCGGGTAGCGCTTGATAAACAGTTGGAGCAAGCTGTTGAGATGTTGAAATCGCTCACATCCGAAGTGGGCGGTGTCCTGACCAACGAACTGCTGGAGGCTGACCAGAGCAATGAAGCGGGTATTTATGAGCAGCGTGAACGGGTTGCGACCCTCAAAGCGAAGTTAAAAACCCTCAATACGCCCGCAGCAAATCGCCTGTACGAACTGGCGGATGGGCTGGTCAAACGCGACGTATGGATTGTCGGCGGTGATGGCTGGGCATATGACATCGGCTTCGGTGGCTTGGATCATGTGATGGCAAGTGGCCGCAATGTCAACATTCTCGTGCTGGATACCGAAGTGTATTCCAACACAGGTGGTCAGATGTCAAAGTCAACCCCACGGGCGGCGGTAGCGAAGTTCGCGGCGGGCGGCAAACCTTCGGCCAAGAAAGACCTCGGCTTGATGGCTATGAGCTACGGCAACGTCTATGTAGCACGGGTAGCCTTAGGCGCAAAAGACGAGCAAACCCTGCGTGCATTCATTGAAGCCGAAGCCTACGATGGGCCATCGCTCATCATTGCCTACAGTCATTGCATCGCGCATGGCATTGACATGAAGACAGCGCTGAAGAATCACAAAGCCGCCGTCGAAACCGGACAATGGCTGCTGTATCGCTATCATCCAGACCGTGCTGAAAGAAACGAGAATCCGCTGATGCTGGACTCGCGCACACCGAAACTCCCGCTGCGCGATTATCTGCAAATGGAAAATCGTTTCAAGATGCTCGAACTGACGAAACCGGAAGTTGCAGCAACCCTGTTTGAAGAAGCACAGGGCGACGTAAACATGCGTTGGGCACTATATGAATATATGGCATCGCGTCCGTTTGGCGCGAATGGGCACGGAGGATAGCATGGACTTAACAACAACATACATGGGGTACAAGCTGCGTTCTCCGCTGGTGGCGTCGGCATCCCCACTCTCACAGAATATTGACGGAATCAAGCGGTTGGAAGCGGCGGGGGCAGGCGCGGTGGTGATGTTCTCCCTGTTTGAAGAACAACTCCGCCTTGAAGAGTTATCGCTGCACCACCATCTGACGTATGGAACAGAAAGCTATGCAGAGGCGCTGTCATACTTCCCGGAACCACAGGAGTACAAAGCGACTTCAGTTAGCTACCTTGAACTCATCCGCAAGGCAAAACAGGCGGTTGGTATTCCCATTATCGCCAGCCTGAATGGAACAACACCCGGTAATTGGGTGAAGTTCGCGCGGCAGATCGAAGAGGCGGGAGCAGATGGGCTGGAACTAAACCTCTATACCATTCCGACTGACCCTAACATATTAGGGACTGAGATCGAACAAAGGGATGTAGATGTTGTAAATGCGGTGCGTAGCTCCATCAGCATTCCAGTCGCGGTCAAACTTAGCCCGTTTTTCAGCAACATAGCCAATATGGCAAAACGGTTTGACGAATCCGGTGCATCAGCACTGGTGTTATTCAACCGTTTCTATCAGCCGGATATTGATCTGGAAACCTTGGAAGTGCGTCCAAATCTGCTCCTCAGCACACCGCAAGCACAGCGGTTGCCGATGCGCTGGATCGCAATTCTGTATGGGCGTGTTCGTGCTGATTTTGCGGCTACGGGTGGCATTCACACCGGCTTGGATGCGGCGAAAATGCTGTTGGCAGGCGCAACTGTGACCATGATGGCATCCGCCCTGCTCAAGAATGGCAGCAGCTACTTGCAAACTGTCGAAAACGAACTGCGCGATTGGATGGCACAACACGAATATGAATCAGTAGCGCAAATGCGCGGCGCATTGAGCCAGCAGCACGCCGAAGACCCATCAGCTTATGAACGCGCACAGTATATGAAGGCACTGACCTACTATAAAGCAGCCATGCCATGAAGTATATTGACGAGTACCGGGACGCCCAATCTGCCCGCCGTTTCGCCCGCGCGATTGCGAAAATCACAACCCGCGAGTGGACGATTATGGAGGTCTGTGGGGGACAGACTCACGCCATCATCAAGTTTGGCGTGGATGAACTGCTCCCACCACAGGTCAGCCTCCTGCATGGGCCGGGCTGCCCGGTATGCGTCACACCTGTCGAATTGATTGATAAAGCTGTCGAGATCGCCGCCCGCCCGGATGTCATTTTCACATCGTTTGGCGATATGCTGCGTGTGCCGGGTACACACGGCGATCTCCTGTCTGCAAAAGCGCGCGGTGGCGATGTCCGTATGGTCTATTCGCCGCTGGATGCACTCAAAATCGCACAGGCCAATCCTGATAAACAGGTCGTTTTTTTCGCCGTAGGCTTTGAGACAACCGCCCCTGCGAATGCGATGGCAGTTTATCAAGCCGCACAATTAGAAATACCTAATTTCAGCATTCTTGTTTCACATGTCCTTGTTCCTCCCGCAATAGAGGCAATCTTGAGTTCGCCCGGCAACCGCGTCAACGGTTTTCTGGCAGCGGGACACGTCTGTGCCGTCGTGGGATATGAAGAATATTATCCGCTTGCCCAAAAATACGGCGTACCATTCGTCGTTACAGGCTTTGAGCCGCTCGATATTTTGCAGGGCATTTATATGCTTGTGCGCCAGTTGGAAAACGGGCGCGCAACGGTCGAGAATCAGTATGCACGTTGTGTGCGGCGCGAGGGAAACCTTCCAGCCCAACAACTTGTAAGGGCAGTGTTTGAAGTCGTGCCGCGTAAATGGCGGGGCATTGGCGAAATTCCTTACAGCGGCTTGGGTCTGCGCGCTGTTTATGCTGCCTTCGATGCCGAACGCCGTTTTGGGCTGACTGACTACACTGCCGAAGAGAGTGCCGATTGTGTCAGTGGAGAAATTCTGCAAGGCAAACGCAAACCGAACGAATGCCCTGCCTTTGGCACACTTTGTACACCGGAACGCCCATTGGGTGCAACGATGGTCTCGTCTGAAGGCGCATGTGCAGCCTATTACCGCTACCGTCGAATGGAGGTAGCCCATGGTTGATTTCACCCTCTCCTGTCCAGTTCCACGCATTGATGAACAAACGGTACAGTTGGCACATGGCAGTGGTGGCAGGGCGATGCACCGTCTGCTGGAGTCGGTGTTTATGCCAGCATTTACCAATCCCGCGCTGGAATCAGCGCACGATGGTGCGGTATTGAACATCAATGGAGCACGTTTAGCGTTTACCACCGACTCATATGTAGTACATCCTCTGTTTTTCCCCGGTGGGGATATTGGCTCACTTGCGGTGAATGGCACAGTCAACGATCTCGCTATGTGCGGTGCTCGACCCTTGTTCCTGAGCGCCGGATTCATCCTTGAAGAAGGCCTGCCGATGGAAATGCTTCAGCGCGTTGTCCGCACTATGCAGGCAGCAGCAGCAGCAGCAGGTGTCCAGATCGTCACAGGCGATACCAAAGTGGTGGATAAAGGAAAAGGTGACGGCCTGTTCATTAACACGGCAGGTATTGGCGTCATTGAACATCCCCTTCAGATTGCGCCGCAGTCTGTTCGTCCGGGCGATGCTGTCATCGTCAATGGCGATTTAGGGCGACACGGTATGGCAATCATGGCGGTGCGCGAAGGACTGGAATTCGAGAGCCAGATTGAAAGCGACTGTGCGCCATTGGCAGAGCCAGTGTTGGCACTGCTCGATGCTGGCATAGAGGTACATTGTCTCCGTGACCTGACACGCGGCGGATTGGCAAGCGGGCTGTGTGAAATTGCAAAGACAGCCAATCTCCACATTCATATTGAAGAAGCAGTCGTTCCCGTCAATGAAGATGTGCGTGGCGCGTGTGAAATCCTCGGTCTAGACCCCATGTATGTAGCCAATGAAGGGCGGTTCGTCGCCTTCGTTCCAGAGCAGGATGCAGATCGCACCCTGTCCATCCTCGGCAGCGAAGCGCGGCAAATTGGCAGGGTCGCAGCAGGTCAGGATCAACTGGTAACCCTGAAAAGTGCCATCGGAGCCACCCGCATTTTAGATATGTTGAGCGGTGAACAATTACCGCGAATTTGTTAGCAGCAAGAGTTGTAGAGGTGGTCATTTGATCGCCTCTCTATTTGAATGTGACACCTGTCACAAAACAATCAGCGTAATGACATTAGGACTGCCCTCTATAAAAGTGGACAATCCAAATTAAAAGCTAGGAGAAAACTTATGGCAATCGCAGTCGTTCCCCCAAAGAAACGGGATGCACAAACAAAAATAGCAAAACGCTGGGTATTCCTGTTTGATGAGATCGATACCGTCCAGGAAATGGTAGAAGGCTCATGGGACAAAGTGCGTTCCCTGCTCGGCGGTAAAGGTGCCGGGTTAGGTGATATGACACGTGCAAAAGTGCCCGTACCGCCCGGTTTCACTGTGACAACCGAAGCATGTAATGCCTATCTTGCCGCCAAAGGCAAGTTCCCGGAGAATATGTGGGAACAGGTATTAGAATCCCTCAAAGAAGTCGAGAAGAAGGCAGGTAAGTCGTTTGGCGACGTAAAGAATCCATTGCTGGTTTCGGTACGATCCGGTGCAAAGTTCTCAATGCCCGGCATGATGGACACAGTGCTCAATCTCGGCTTGAACGACGCCATTGCCGAAGGCATGGTCAAATTGACAGGCGACGAACGGTTTGTATATGATGCTTACCGCCGCCTGGTTCAGATGTTTGGCTCGGTTGTGATGGGCATTGACGACGAGCCATTCGAGGATTATCTCACTGAGGTCAAACGTGAACGTGGTGTGAAGTCAGATGTCGAACTAAAAGCCGAGGACTGGAAGAAAGTCACGCGCGAATTCGAGAAAATCTTCCGCAAAGAAACCGGTGAAGATTTCCCGCAAGACCCCTATCGCCAACTGGAACTGGCGGTCGAAGCGGTGTTCAAATCGTGGAATGGCAAGCGCGCGGTGGATTACCGCAATGCTGCCAACATTCCGCACAATCTTGGCACAGCCGTCAATGTGCAAACGATGGTCTTTGGCAACATGGGCGATCAATCCGGTACTGGCGTTGCCTTCACGCGCAATCCAGCGACAGGTCAGAAAAAGCTGTTTGGCGATTTTCTGATGAACGCACAGGGCGAAGATGTCGTAGCTGGTATTCGTACCCCCGTACCGATTGCCGAACTGGAACGCGAAAATGCCGAAATTTACGCACAGTTTGTAGACATCGCCAACAAACTCGAACGCCACTATCGCAATATGCAGGATGTGGAATTCACCATTGAACGCGGCAAACTGTGGATGCTGCAAACCCGCGATGGCAAACGGACGGCCCGCTCGGCAGTTCGTATCGCCGTTGATATGGAGCAAGAGAAGTTAATCAGCAAGCAGGAAGCAGTGCAGCGTGTAACACCCCAGCATGTGATCCAGTTGCTCCATCCGCAGTTCGATGATGTGGCAAAGCAGGAAGCGAAGAAAATGGGGCGCATGGTTGCAACAGGCGTAAATGCGTCGCCCGGTGCAGCCGTTGGTGTCGCTGCTTTTGACGCCGATCTTGCGGAAAAATGGGGCAAGGCAAAACGATCAGTCATTATGGTTCGCCCGGAAACAAAACCGGACGATGTGCATGGGATGCTCGCCTCACGCGGTATTCTGACCAGCCGGGGCGGCGCAACCAGCCACGCGGCAGTCGTCGCACGACAGTTCGGCGTACCCTGTGTCTGCGGTGCCGAGGCGTTGGAAATTGATATTCGCAAGCGTCAGCTTACGGTAGGCGGGGTTGTAATTCACGAAGGGGATACGATCTCCATTGACGGTTCTACAGGCGAGGTATTCATAGGCGAAATTGAACGGATTGAGCCGGAATTCGCCCACGAAACCTACCTGCGAACATTGCTCGCATGGGCAGATGAGTTCCGTGAGCTGGGTATTTATGCCAATGCTGACTACCCGGTAGATGCCCGACGTGCGCGTGAATATGGAGCGCAGGGTGTTGGGCTGTGTCGCACAGAGCACATGTTCTTCCAGGAAGAACGGTTGCCGATTGTACAGGCCATGATCCTCTCCGAACCGGGGAGCGAAGAAGAAGCTGTGCATCTCGAAAAGCTGCGTCACTTCCAGCACGACGATTTCTACGGTATCTTCAAAGCGATGGATGGTTATCCAGTCATTATCCGCCTGCTTGACCCGCCGCTGCACGAATTCATGCCCGATCACGAACAGTTGGCGATGCGGGCTGCTGGCCTGCGGTTGATGGGCGACCGCCCCAACGAATTGACGCGCGTGGAAGAACTGATGACCGCCGTCGAGGGATTGCGCGAGTTTAACCCGATGTTGGGTTTGCGCGGCGTCCGGCTTGGGATTGTCCGTCCGGCGATCAGCGCCATGCAGGTAAGCGCGCTGTTTGAAGCTGCCTGTCAGTTGAAGCGCGAAGGCGTAGATGTTCACCCGGAAATCATGGTTGCCGTTACATCATCGGCCAGCGAAGTTAAGTTCATGCGCGAACTGATCGAAAAAGTCGCCAACGAAATCATGGAACAATTCGGCTGCAAAGTCGAGTACAAAGTCGGTACGATGATTGAACTGCCGCGCGCCGCTTTGATCGCTGACCAGATGGCGCAGTATTCCGAATTCTTCTCCTTCGGTACTAACGATCTAACGCAGACAACATTCGGCATCAGCCGCGATGATGCCGAAGGCAAGTTCCTGCTGCATTATGTCGAACATGGTTTCCTGCCGGAAAATCCATTCCAGGTAATTGATGAAGACGGTGTAGGAGCATTGATCGAGGTAGCGGTACAAAAAGGGCGCAAGGCTCGCCCGAACCTCGAAGTAGGCATTTGCGGCGAACACGGTGGTGATCCAAAGAGCATTCACTTCTGCCAAAAAGCAGGACTGAATTATGTAAGCTGTTCACCATTCCGCGTACCTGTTGCTCGTCTTGCAGCAGCACACGCTGCCCTTGAAGGCAAACGTAGCTAAAGCAAATCCTGTTATTCAGGACAGATACAAAACGGGAACGGGTAATACTCGCTCCCGTTTTTCTTTTAATCATTTCTATCGGAATCGCTGGTAGTTAGCTGATCTCCCCAGCTAGTAGCGCTTCAGATAATTGAGCAAGTCGTCAACTTCATCCCAATCTACCCGACCTGTATCCCGCAAAAACCGCACAAAACGCTTCAAACTAACGAGGTTGACCTTACTGTCCTGTGATTTCAGATAGGTTTCAATATTCCGTCGGGTGATGTTGAGTAACATAATCGGTGGTGTATGCTTGAGCAAAAAATCATCCACAAAAGTAGCGAGATTGCCTGTATGTTCCTGCACCATCTTCGGGCTTAATCCAGACATACCTAGTGCCTTTTGAAAAGCAGTCAGCACTTTCTTGTTACTCGCCCGAACACTTTCCAGATTATTGCCCGCAGTTTCGGGTGGAAGCCTTGTAATAATCCCGCCGCGTTCCTGAATATCTCGGTAAGCATCCTGGAGACTGCTGCGATACCCACTGCCAAAGTAGATTGGATAGCTTGACAATAAACTGTCGTAGATAATCCGATCTTCAAACGGCAGCAAAACAGCCTTCACGTAGATGGGCAAATGTGGCCCAACAACCGCCTCTATTGGACTGGTCAATCCAAGCACACCATATCCGTGTGCTGGTGAATCATCATCCACAAAAACAGTGAATTTCTTCAGATAACGAAAGATAAAAAAGTCCCCGACGATCCGATGTTTCCAACTATCAACCAGAGCCAGATCATCTTGCGATAGATTAGCCGGGTTCTCGGCAATGAACCCCTGCCGCATACGGTCATCTTCCCAAAGTGCGTCCCGTAATGGCATAGCCGCTTCGGGCGACACACTGCTGTTACCCCATACTTTAGGAAATTCTGGCACAAGTTTCCGCTGCTGGTTGACATAATACAGCAACGGAAACCAGATACTATAAAAGCGTTCAACCTCATGAATGGCTAGATGCATATTGTTTTGCCCCAGCATTGAGTTATCAATAATTCTGCTCAGATTTTATCTCGCAAAATACCCATCAACCATTAATCCGCCTTAAATCTTCAGGCTGAAGCATGAGTAAACAATAAGAAGGGAGGCTTTTGATGACGAATTGAGGAACTAAAAAACCGGTTTTGTCATCTATATCAGGTAACTTGAGATAGATAGGAAGAACCCGATGAAATTTCTGACATTACCACTAACAGTCATCAGTATAATAATCTTCGCGCTCATTCCCGCGACGGTTTCAATGGCACAGGATGCCAATGGGCTGGTTGGATCACAATGGATATTAATCGCTTACGGCGCGGCAGGCGAAGAAAATCCACTCATCGCGGACTCCACAATCACCCTCGAATTTGGCGAAGATGATCGGGCAGCGGGATCGGGCGGTTGCAATACCTATAGCAGCACCTATACAGTTGAGAACGACACCATCGCTTTTAGCGGCGTCATCAGCACCTTGAAAGCCTGTGCCGAGACCGGGATTATGGAGCAAGAGCAGGCTTACTTTGGAGCATTACAATCCACCACCAGCTACGAAATTGTAGACGACCAACTCATCATCACGTATGGAGACGGGCAGCAGCTTGTCTTCACCCGATTGAGCCTCTTGAGCGATACGCAGTGGCAGCTTGTATCCTATGGTGAAGTTGGCGAAGAAACCCTCGTAATTGCAGATAGTGGCATCACCCTTGAATTTGGCGAGGATAATCAGGCAGCAGGAACAGGTGGATGTAACACCTACGGCAGCACCTATACAGTTGAAAATAACAGCATTGCATTCAGCCCGATCACCAGCACCAAAATGGCCTGCATGGATGAAACCTTTATGGAGCAAGAGTTGGTTTACTTTGAAGCGCTGCAAGCCGCTACCAGCTACGAAATTGCTGACGACCAGCTTATCATCACCTACGGAGACGGACAGCAGCTTGTTTTTGCGCGGATAAACACGCTCAACGATACCTATTGGCAGCTTGTATCCTACGGTGCGGTTGGCGAAGAAACCCCTGTGGTTGTAACCACCAATATCACACTTGGATTCACCAGTGATAACCAGGCAGGTGGTTCGAGTGGCTGCAACACTTATGGTGGCAGCTATCGAATTGATGGAGACAGCATCAGCTTCAGCGAGGTCTTCAGCACTTTAATGGCCTGCACCGACAACACCATCATGGCCCAGGAAACAGCCTATTTTGAAGCCTTGCAAGCCGCCACCAGCTACGAAATTACTGATGACCAACTCATCATCACGTATGGGGATGGGCAGCAGCTTGTTTTTGTGTCCACAGACCTATTCGATGGTTTGAAGTAACCACGCATTCCACGACAGTCGCATCCAAAAGGTGCGGCTTGTCAATCCAATTTTGTAAACTCTGGACAATCCTTTCTTTCAGCATTTGCTTGACAATCACCTAACAATGAAGTACGCTTTTGAAAGCGCTCTCAAAAAATACTTTGTTGATTATGAAGCGACTTACTTTAGATGAAATTGCCAAATTAGCTGGGGTATCACGGGCGACGGTTTCACGGGTGGTCAACGATTACCCGCACATCAAACCGGAAGTCCGGGAACGCATCCAGGCAATTATTACCCAGACGGGTTTTCAGCCTAATTTGATTGCCCGTTCGCTGGCCTCAGACCGTTCGGGAATAATCGGTCTGGTTATCCCCAATACCCCACGAATGGTATTCACCGATCCATTCTTCCCCACACTAATACAGGGCATCACGCGAGCCACTAATCGGCTCAATATCACCCTTTCCCTATTCCTGTTTCAAACCAAAGATGAAGAAGCGCGTACCATCCGCACCATCCTGAATACTGGATTGCTCGATGGTTTAATCATCACGGCTGACCGCAAAGAAGATTCGTTTGTGCCCAAATTCGTCAGGCATGGTGTCAGCTTTGTGCTGATCGGCAGGCCGGAAACCAACTCGGAAATAACCTACGTGGATACCGATAATGTCGCGGGTGGTTACATGGCTGCGGAACACCTGATAAAGTTGGGGCATCACCGTATTGGCATCATTGGTGCAAACGAAAACACAGCCGGTGATGATCGATTGATAGGCTATCAGAAAGTACTCCATGATTACGGTTTAGCCCTCGACCCAACACTGATTACATTTGGCGATTTCTCGATGCAAAGTGGCTACGAAGCCATGAAATCCCTCCTGCCTGCTAATCCCGATGCCGTTTTCATCGCGTCGGACACAATGGCGCTTGGCGCATTACGTGCAATCCGCGAAGCAGGACTACGTGTGCCGGAAGATATTGCCGTCGTCGGGTTTGATGATCTGCCACCTGCGACACAATCCGACCCACCGCTGACAACCATCCAACATCCAATTGAACAACTTGGGGTGACCGCTGTGGAATTGTTGAGCAAGATGCTCAACGGCATTGACGCACCACCCACCCATACCATTCTTCCTGCGAAGCTGATTATCCGGGCTAGTTGTGGTGCGGAGCAATCAGAAGCAACCCAAACTTGATTAATGAGGAGGTGACCTGTATCGCTTAAGATTTTTAACTCATCATTTTGAAAGCGCTCTCAAAGCGCCCGACCCGTCGTAGCGGCTTATGCCGCGTCGTTTTTAGCTCATAAACATGAGGAAGATTTTGTCAGACAATCTAAATGATTTTGAAAGCGCTCTCAGCCAATAAGGAAAAATCATGCGTAAAACAAAATTAACAGTCATTCTTCTCGTCCTTGCGACTACCCTTGTCCTCTCACTCACCGCTGTTCAGGCACAGGATAAAGTTCAGGTTCGCTGGTATGTCGGCCTCGGTGCTGGCACGGACGCCGACAAGGTTGAACAGCAGCAGGCGGTTGTTGATGCCTTCAATGCTTCCCAAAGCGAAATCGAACTGATCTTGGAAGTTGTGGACAATGCTCAGGCTTACGATGTTCTCAACACCCAGATCGCCGCTGGCAATGCCCCCGATATTGTTGGCCCGATGGGCATTCGTGGTCGCGCGTCTTTCCCCGGCGCATGGCTTGACCTGACCGGGCTGATCGAAGCCAACAGCTACGATCTGACCGATTTCGACCCAGCACTGGTGGATTTCTACAAAGTTGAAGGTCAGGGTCAGTTGGGCATTCCGTTTGCGGTCTTCCCCTCCTTCATGATGTTCAACAAGAATCTGTTCGATGAAGCCGACCTGCCCCATCCTCCGGCGAACTATGGTGAACCATACATCGACGAAGACGGCAACGAACTCGAATGGAATATGGACACCGTAACCAATCTCGCCCGCATCCTGACCGTTGATGCCAATGGCAACGACGCGACGATGGACGAATTTGACAACACCCAGATTGTTCAGTGGGGTTTTGGCGTCAGCCATACCGATATGCGTGGACGTGACACCCTGTTTGGCGCTGGCAACTTTGTTGATGCCGAAGGCAAAGCGGTTGTCCCGGAAAATTGGCGCTATGCCGAAAATTGGTATCATGATGCCATGTACGGCCCGAACGCTTTCTATCCAAGCGGCGCGTATGCGGGCAGCGACCTGCTGGCGGGCGGCAACTGGTTCGGCAGCGGCCATGTGGCGATGGTGCCGATTCACCTGTGGTACTTGGGTTGGGGCACGGCCGATCTGGACGCCGAATGGGATCTCGCACCTATTCCTTCCTATAATGGTGTGACGACTGCCAAACTGCACGCCGACACCTTCGGTATTATGCGCTTCAGCCAGAACCCGGACGCTGCTTTCACCGTTCTGACCTATCTGTTGGGCGAACAGGCCGAAACCCTCTCCACTATTTACGGTGGTATGCCTGCTCGTTTGAGCCTGCAAGGCACTTTCTTTGAACACTTCGCCGCAACCCTGTCTGAACAGTATCCCGATGCCAACTTCGATATCAACTGGGATGTCGCCGTGCAATCACTGGCTTACCCGGATAACCCCAACCACGAAGAGGGTATGCCCGGCTTCCTGGAATCGAGCGACCGCTACACCCAATATCTGCAAGTTGTGGATAACAACGCCGATGTAGACATAAACACTGAACTCGATACCCTGCAAGCCGATCTGCAGGCCATCTTCGACACCGCCAGCACCGGCAGCTAAGTAATTTTTTCAGTCTGCTGGCAGATTATGAATCTGCCAGCAGACTCTCCCTCATCGTCCACTTTTAGCGCAGGATTCATCTCATGGACATGATCTCAGAACTGAGCAACACCCGGCGGGGTGTCCGTGTCGGACGTGGTGGCCGGGTGAAAATGTCGCTGCTCGCACGGCGAGAAGCCCGATGGGGACTATTCTTCATCAGTCCCTGGCTCATTGGATTTGTGCTGTTTTACCTCGCGCCGATGATTACTTCATTCGGGTTTTCCTTGTTCGATTTCACCCTCTCGAACCCGGAAGCCACCCATTTTATTGGACTGGATAATTGGCGGCGGATGCTGTTTGAAGACCCCAACGTTTGGGAAAGTATGTGGGTCACATTTCGCTTTGCCCTGATCTCCCTGCCGATTGGTGTTGGCCTTGCTTTTGGGCTGGCAATCCTGCTCAACTCCAAGGATTTGATCGGGCGAAATTTGTTCCGCGCACTTTTTTACGCCCCAACTATGGTGCCTTTCATCGCGTCAATCCTCATCTGGACACAGATGCTCAACCCCAATACAGGCTGGATCAACCGTCTGCTTCAGGGTGTAGGCTTTACCGCCATTGGCACCAACGGCTTGCGTTGGCTGGATGATCCTAATCTGATTTACATCGCCTACACCTTCATCGGGATATGGGGCATCGGCAACAGCATCCTGATCTATCTTGCCAGTCTGCAAGGCGTACCGACGGAACTCTACGAAGCCGCGCACATCGACGGCGCAAGCTGGTTGCAGCGATTACGCAAAATCACCATTCCGATGGTCACACCCGTTATCTTCTATAACCTCATCACCAGTCTGGTCGGTCTGCTCCAATATTTCATTGTGCCCTGGGTGTTGAACTCTGGCAGCGGCTACCCGGAAGGCTCAACCCGTTTTTACATGATCCTTTTTTACAAACAGGCCTTTACTTTCCAAAATATGGGTTACGGCTCGGCACTGGCATGGTTGCTGTTCATTATTGCTTTAGCCATCACCTTATTCCTGTTTGGGACAGCTCGTTATTGGGTGTACTACGCCGGGGAGAGCAAATAACATGGCAAATATAGCAGCAATCCCCAACCATCCAACCGAATGGAAAATCGCCCAGCAGCGCCGCCGAATTCTCAATCGTGCCGCCATTACCCTGCTGACCATCATCGTCCTGTGCGGTTATCTGATGCCGCTGGCGTATGGCTTCCTCAATTCACTGAAGTCGCCCGAACAGTCCGCCGATATTCGCGCCCCGATTTTGCCATCTGAATCGGCGAAGTACGAATATGAGGGGCAGTCCTATGATGTCTACGAAATCCCCACAGATGCCGGAATTCATCAATATGCGCTGATCGATCCGGGTCGCCGTTCCAGCACTATGCTGGATATTAGCAACCCTGATGCAGGAACATTCGAATGGGAAGGCAACTGGCGCAATCTCACCCCTGTCACCAGTGTCTCGTTCCACTGGGAAAATTACCCTGAAGCCTGGGACACAATTGCTTTCATGCGCCTGCTGACAAATACCCTGATGTATGCGACAATTACCATGATCGGTACGCTGATCGCTTCATCAATGGTTGCCTACGGTTTTGCCCGTTTCAATTTTCCTTTAAAAAATGTGCTGTTTCTGGTCTTGATGTCAACCATCATCCTGCCCCCCGCCGTGACGCTCGTCCCGACCTATGCAGTTTTTGTGAAGGTCTTGGGATGGGGGGGAACATGGCTGCCGTTGATCGTCCCGCAGATGTTCGGCAATGCCTACAACGTATTCTTGTTGCGGCAGTATTTCCTGACGATTCCGCGTGAGATGGAAGAAGCCGCGATGGTTGATGGCGCGGGACGGATACGGACGTTTGTCTCGGTGATTTTGCCGCAGGCTGTTCCTGCCTTAACCGCCGTTGCCTTGTTCCATTTTTTCTTTGCCTGGAACGACTTTTTCGGCCCGTTGATCTATCTGGCAGGCAATCGACAGGCGAATCCGATCACTGTTGGCTTGACGGAATTCAACGGCCTATATAATACTGAACCACAGCTTATACTGGCAGCCGCCATCATCTCGATGATCCTGCCGCTGACAATTTTCTTTCTGGCGCAGCGGGTGTTCATTCAAGGCATCGTGATTACCGGGGTGGATAAATAGCTGCCCATCTATCACCCCGTTGGGGTTCAAGGAGAGATAATGCAACAGAGTCCAGTACAAACAGCCCCAACGGATGAAGCCGCCATTGACGCGCTGATTCAACAGATGACGCTTGCCGAAAAAATCGGGCAGATGACTCAGGTGGAAAAGAACAGCATCCCGGTTGAGGATGTCACCACCTACTTTATCGGCTCGGTTCTCAGTGGCGGTGGTGGCAACCCACAACCCAACACGCCGGAAAACTGGGCAGCGATGGTGCGCGCTTTTCAGGAAGCTGCCCTTAAAACCCGTCTGGCAATCCCCTTGATCTACGGTTCAGACGCGGTGCATGGGCATAACAACATGCATGGCGCGGTCATTTTCCCACACAATGTCGGTCTGGGCGCAACCCGCGACGCTGATCTTGTTCGCCGGATTGCCCGCATCACTGCCCGCGAATTAATCGCCACCAATACCCATTTTAACTTCGCACCAGCCGTTTCCGTTCCGCAGGACATTCGGTGGGGACGTTCCTTCGAAGGTTACAGCGAAGACACATCCATTGTGACCGAACTTGCTACCGCTTATATGCAGGGATTGCAGGATGAAGACCCGCGCGTGCTGGCTTCCATCAAACACTTCGTTGCCGATGGCGGGACAATCTGGGGGACGGCTCAGATTTACGAATGGCTGCAAGGCAACTGGCAAGCCCCCGGTGATAGCTACAGCATCGATCAGGGCGACGCCCAAATTGACGAAGCTACCCTGCGCGAAATTCATCTGCCACCCTACAAAGCCGCCATTGATCTGGGCGCGCAGAACGTGATGGTGTCATTCTCAAGCTGGCAGGGTGTGAAGATGCACGCCCAAAAATACCTGATTACCGATGTCCTCAAAAATGAATTTGGTTTCAACGGTTTTGTCATCTCGGATTGGATGGCCGTCAGCCAGATTGACCCCAGTTATTCAACCAGCGTCATCACCTCGATCAACGCGGGCATGGATATGGTGATGGTGCCTTTTGACTACAAAACCTTCATCGCCACCCTCACCGCAGCCGTCGAAAATGGCGATGTTCCCATCGAACGCATTGATGATGCCGTGCGCCGTATCCTGCGTGTGAAAGCATGGCTCGGCATGTTCGAGCATCCCTTCGGGCGTGAAGATTTGCTCCCCGAAGTGGGCTCGGCAGAACATCGACAGGTCGCGCGGGAAGCCGTTCGCAAGTCGCTGGTGCTGCTCAAGAACGAGAACAATACGCTGCCCCTCTCGAAGGATGTTCCCGTTCTGCTCGCTGGACAAGGCGCACATGATGTTGGGATGCTGTGCGGCGGTTGGTCGATTGATTGGCAAGGTGGACGTGGCATGACGACAGTTGGCACATCTGCCCTCGATGCTGTCCGCAAAGCCGGTGTAGAAGTACAGATCAGCCCGGAAGGCACTTTTGCAGGCGGTAATCTCGCCCCCATAGGCTTGGTATTTGTTGGCGAATCGCCCTATGCAGAAGGCATGGGCGATAATAACAATCTGCATCTTTCGCCCGAAGACATTGCGGTCATTGACCGGATGCGGGCATCCTGCGAAAAACTGGTGGTTGTGTTAATCTCCGGCAGGCCGATGGTCATCACTGATGTGCTGCCCAAAGCTGACGCATTCGTTGCGGCATGGCTGCCCGGAACCGAAGCCGATGGCATCACCGATGTGCTGTTCGGTGACTATCCGTTTACCGGAAAGCTGTCGTTCTCGTTCCCGCGCAGCATGGAGCAAGTACCCTTGAAAGCCCTTAAGCAGCATCCTGATGCACCGTTATTCCCGCTGGGATATGGCCTGATAAACAGGCAGTAACAGGTAAAGTTACAAAACGCATTACGAATTACCGGCGACCGTCTGAGAAATGAGTGTCATCGCGTACTGACACTCATTTCTCTTGACAAACTGATGTAAACTTGTGGCATCAATAACAGCCGGGAAAGCCAACATGGTTTCATCATTTGCAGAACTCGGTTTAAGCGAACCTACGCTTAAAGCCGTTACCGAATTAGGTTACGAAGAACCCACCCCTATTCAGGCACAGACCATTCAACTGATGCTGGAAGGCGTGGATGTGATTGCTCAGGCGCAGACCGGAACCGGTAAAACCGCCGCCTTTGCCTTGCCCATCATCGAAAAACTGGACCCCAAAGTCCGCGCGACTCAGGCGCTGGTTTTGACTCCCACGCGCGAACTGGCCGTTCAGGTGGCGGAAGCCTTTCAGTCCTACAGCAAGTATCATCGGGTTTCGGTGCTGCCCGTCTATGGCGGCCAACCGATTGAACGCCAACTCCGCGCGCTCGAACGCGGTGTGCAGGTGGTGGTTGGGACGCCGGGGCGTATCCTCGACCACATCCGCCGCAAAACCCTGCAATTAGCCCCTGTGCGGACAGTTATTCTGGATGAAGCCGACGAAATGTTGAATATGGGCTTCATCGAGGACATCGAAACGATTCTGAAGGAAACCTCAGAAACCCGACAGACGGCGTTGTTTTCCGCCACGATGCCCGCACCGATTGCCGCCCTTGCCCGCCGCTACATGCACGATGCCAAGCGCATCACGGTTGCGGCTGAACAAAAGACCGTTTCGCAAATCCGCCAGATTTATTACGAGGTTGGCAAGCGCGACAAGCTGGAAGTACTCACCCGCATTCTGGATTATGAAACCCCCACCGCCGCTATCGTTTTCTGCCGCACCAAGCTGGAAGTCGATTCGCTGGGGCAGCGCCTGACCGCCCGCGCTTTCGCCGCTGAAACCCTGCATGGTGATCTCAATCAGGTACAGCGCGACCGGGTGATGGCACGCTTTCGCAGCGGGCAAATGGAACTGCTGATTGCAACCGATGTCGCTGCGCGCGGGTTAGATGTCGAGCATGTTTCACACGTCATCAATTATGATCTGCCGCTGGAACTGGAAAGTTACGTACATCGCATTGGACGCACCGGACGCGCCGGACGCAGTGGCACCGCCATCTCGCTGGTGACACCCCGCGAACGCCGTTTATGGGATGCCATCCAGCGGACAACATCCGGTTCAATCCAGCGGATGCGTTTACCCACGATTGGCGATGTCATCACCCGCCGCCGCGAACGCTTTAAGGAAACCCTGCGCGAAACCATTGCCGAACAGGGTTTAGAACCCTATGTCATCATGGCCGAGGAATTGGGTGAAGAATACAGCCCGACGGATTTAGCCGCCGCTGCTTTCAAACTGTTGTTAGGCGCAGCCCCGGACGAAACCGAAGACAAGCTGGCTGAACCCGATGAACCGGAAAAATCCGGCGCGAAACGGCCCCCCAAGCGGCGCAAGGATGACAACCGCATGGGGCCAGAGCACGGCATGACCCGCCTTTACATTGATGTAGGGCGCGAAGAAGGCGTACGCCCCGGCGATATTGTCGGCGCAATCGCCAACGAGGCCGATATTCCGGGACGTTCCATCGGCTCGATTGAAATTTACGATCACTTCTCGCTGGTGGATGTGCCCAGCAATCAAGCGCAGCAGGTTATAAACGCCTTGAAAGCAACCCGCATCCGCAACCACAAAATCACCGTTACGCTCGCTAAAGCTGAAAAGGGGCAGAATCGGAAGAAACGCTAATCGGTTCGAATTCACAAACTTTTCACATCATTTTTCCGGCTTCAGCGGTAAACAGCATAACTCATTCCTCCGTGTTGGTTTTTTGTTAGGCGGAAGGTTTACCATGCAGGTACAAAAGTACTTTGGCAAGGATGTGACTGTAATGGCCGCCCTGCACGACGAAACGCGCTATCGCTGGATGCGCCTGCCGCCGGAAAAATTCATCGGCACGGTGCTGTATGGTGCGCTGCGCGAAAAAATTAAGCTGGCCTATACTGCTATCAGTGTCTATACCCAGATCATCCACAGCCTGCCGGGTACGGGCACGGTTCATCTACTGAATCCGGTCAGCACCAAAGACCCCGTAAAACTCCGCGATTTGATGAAGCACATGCGTGCCTGCATTGCGAATGCTCACGACACCATTCAGGCCGATACCGCCACACTCTCGCTGGCCTCCTACACGCCCGAAGGTTATATCCTCGGCACAGTCCGCGACATCCGCCGCGCCATCCAGCATATCGACCGCTGGGCAGGTTTAATGAGCAATGACTCCGGTATGCAGGTGGAACTGCCGACGCTGGATGGTAAACGCGCGTGCGATGTAGCTGCCGAAATCCAGAAGTACATCACTGATGTCAACTCCCTGCTGGATTTTGCCCAGCTTTACGCCGAACGCAGCGGGCAGCAAACCGCCTGACCGCAACGCCGCGCTGATTTGCGCGTATAGTGAGCTAAATAGCGTACAAGGGCGCATCATGACTCAAACCAATCGCAGTATTACAATGGTCGCCGGATTCACCGCGCTGGTTTCATTTTTCTTTTATATGCTGATGATCGCTTTCAGGCTGGAACTGGATCAGCGTTTGCTTTACACGGTCATTTGTGCAGCTTTGACGGCGGCGCTGGCGGCCACTGGCCCAATCGCCCGCAGCTATTTACAGCAGCGCACCATGCTCGACAAAAAACAGGCCGATGACAGCCTCGATTCGCGGCAGCAGCGCACCGTCGAAATCGATCTGCCATTTAACGCCGCCTTTGATTTAACCCTTGATGCGCTGGAAACGCTGGATGGTCAGAACGTGCCGGTGCCGGATGACCCCCTGCTGCGGCTCGAATCGCTGCTGGCGAAGAAACAATATTTGCGCCTGTACGAAACCGACCGCGAGATGGGCAGCATTCGGGCAGGCTTGTACATCAAGACGTTAGGCATTCCCGATCCAGTCGATTTTTCGCGCATTGAGATTCGGTTGCAGCGCCTTGATGCCGATACCACCCTCATTCGCATTGATAGCAAAGGCAATGCCTTGTTCGAGAATTACGACCTCGGCAAAAATCTGCATTACGTCAAACTGTTGGCGCAGTATCTTCGCCGCGAAAGCCACGTCATCAACGCCGAATCGCATCTGGCCGAAACCGACTTACCAACAACCAAAGCCGATTTTGCTGAACCCCAAAACCGCGCAAACAACACCCAAAGCTCTACAAGCTGAATGAATTCATTTTGCTCCCTTCCCTCGCGTGCGGGGGAAGGGCTGGGGTTAGGGGTAAAATTGACCGTTGCTTTAGTTACTGTCGCTAATCACCGCATCCCGCACGAAAGTCCGCAATGCCTCGCGTTCAGTCGGCAGGCCAAACAGACTCAATAAATTGCTAACGGTTTCCCAAAACACATCGCTTTCCACAACAGCTTTCAATGCCTGCTGTTGGAGCCCTGTAAGCGAAGGCGAACGCGGTGGGATAGGCGGCGCTGGCCTGAAATAATACCAGTATTCAATGTGCCGAACGCCATCCTTGCGCTGGGTCGCCGTCCCCCAATTGCTTAAATCGACATCCTCAAAAACCATCCCTAACAGATCGCGCCCGCACTCATGCACAGTTTGCGAATTGGTTGCCGCTGCCAGAATGCGGCTCATAACCGGGACGCCGCGCATCGCCCCCAACTCACGAATAACGGGCTGAGTCGAATAAAGCATCGAAAAGAAAGTGGGCTGTTGACCAGTCGGTTTATAAGCTGCCTCATGAACTAACGCCTCTACCAAAATATCAACAGCCTCATTGGGCGTATTGGCTTTCGCTTGCTGCGTCCGTGTGACCGCTGCCGAAAGCCGCGCAACGGGTGGGTTTTGCGCCCCAAGCAGTCCATCCAGTAGCCGCACACAGGCATCGATTTCGTCCTGTGGAAGATTGCTGGTTTTGGAGAGCAGGGTTCCCAGATGCGCCAGAAAATCCGCTTGAACCGTTGATGCAGACTCGTTTTGTATCGCAGTCCGTACCGCTGGAATAATTTGAATTCCATCTTCAGGAAACTGTGACAGCACTTCCGCCGCGAGCGTCCGTATCCCCGGATTTTGATGTCCCAACAAACGCAGATAAACCGGAATGCCTTTGCGAACCGCTTCATGGGCTGCCCGCTCGTACTTCTTTTCCTCGGCTATTTTGGCCTGCATTTCCGGCTTGGCGCGTTCTTCCGGGGTACGGGTATGCACATCATAATAGGATCTGCCGCTGGCGATACAACTGAGCAAACTGAGGATGCCCTCGCGCATCAGCACCGTTTCCGATTGCACCAGTTCGATCAAAAATGGCACAGCATAGGCGCTGGCTTCGTATACCGTTCCTTGATGCCAAATGTTGGAGAACAGCCCCTCGAAGGTTTCTTCCAGCGTTTCCTCATCATCATTCAACAACTGCCGAATCAAATCCGGCACATCCGCCGCCGAGCCATAGGCGTGTGTGAGTTCCCCCCACTTGATGTCATCCAACCCATCCAGCATATCCAATCCCTCAGATAGATAATTTGTTCCAGTTTAGAGCCATTTTAGGAGCATAGTCAACCGGCACTGTGTTACTATTTGCCGGATTTCGTCTATCTATTCAGACAGCAACTATGACATCTAACACCGGACTCAATTTCTCGCGCGTGATGCCCATCTTCGTCCTCACCTTTGTAGATGTGTTGGGACTGACGATTATCCTGCCGCTTTTACATTTGTACGCAGCCGCATTCGGCGCATCCCCGCTGGAAATCGGTTTGGTCGCGGCGGCCTTTCCCCTGTCGCAGTTGATCGGCGTCCCGGTCATGGGCGCGCTGTCTGACCGTTACGGGCGCAAACCGCTGCTGCTCATCAGTCAGATCACCACTTGCATCAGCTTTTTGATGCTGGCGGGCGCGAATTCGCTGTCGATGGTGATTCTTTCGCGCATCGTCGATGGGCTGTTCGGCGCGAATCTCTCCACCGCGCAGGCCGCCATCACCGACCTGACCGACGAAAGCAATCGGGCGCAGGGCTTGGGCTTAACAGGCGCGGCTTTCGGTTTGGGGTTCATCATCGGGCCAGCCATCGCCTTGTTCTCGCTGGAAGTCTCCGATAGCCTCGGCACGCCCGCCCTGATCGCCGCCGCTTATTCTTTCGTCTCCATTTTGCTGACATTGTTCAGCTTCCGCGAAACGCTGCCGCCCGAACGCCGGGGGCAAATGGGCAAACGCCTTAATGTGCTGACCAGTTCCCTAAACATGATGCGCCGCCCACAAATCAACTGGCTGCTGGCGCTGATGTTTTCGCAGCAGATCGTCTTTTTCGCTTTCGAGAGTTTGCTGGGTCTGTTCACCCTCAGCCGCTTGGGATTATTGGGACAGGGCAACGCGCTGGTGTTCATCTTCGTCGGTTTTGTGTTGGTATGGGTGCAGGTGCGCTTGATCGGACGCCTCAGCCGCAAATATGGCGAACGCAAGTTGGTGCTGGCGGCGCTGGCATTTTTAGCAATCGGCCTCATCTTCATCGCCTTCACGCCGGAACAGCCCCATCCCTTTTACATCCGCAACAAAGCGCAGCATGACTTGGAAGCCCTCGCGCCGGATGCCACCGAGGCCATCATCGGCCAAATTGATATAACGCTGCCCACCGAAGATAATCGAGGCATCGGCGGCTTGCTGTGGTTTCTGGTCGGGATTGTGCCTGTTTCCGTCGGCGCGGGTTTGATTCGCCCCGGCCTCAACAGCTTGATGACCAAACGAGTCAGCCGTCAGGAGTATGGGACGATTCTCGGCTTAAGCGCGGCCTTCGTCAGCCTTGCCAATGCCGCCGCCCCCTTGCTTGGCGGCCTGATTTTCCAGATGCAGGGATCATCCGCGCCGTTTGCAATCGGCGGCGTAGTTATGACCATTTTGCTGTTGATAAGCGCGTGGGGTATTCAGTCGGAGTCAATGCCTAGTGCAGGGTCAGAGTAAAGGGGTTGAATGAAGAGTGGCAAATTGAGGCATGAAACCACTGTATGCACGATCACTCACAGATGAAGAACGAGCAGGGCTGCGGCAGAGTCTAAAGTCAAGCAATGGCTTTACGGTGCGGCGGGCGCAGAAGAACAGCTCAAAGTGGACGAGATTGGGCGACGGATAGGCTGTCAGAGCAGGCGGTACGCCACGCGATCCATGCTTTTCACCAAACCCGCCTGGAATTGCTCTTTCTCCCCACTTATACCCCTTGGACGAACCCCATTGAAAAGCTGTGGCGCTGGTTGTATCAGGACGTGTTGCATCTCCATTCCTGGGCAGATGATTGGACAGGCTTGCAAGCCGCTGTTTCCGCTTGGTTGTCTCAGTTTCAGCACGGTTCTTTGGATTTACTGCGTTATGTCGGCCTGTATCCGGTTTAATTTCGCAAACTCCATAAACCCCTTGTCTGAGCGAGATTTTGCTTCAACTGCGTAACTTCTATAAATTATTCGCTGTGCGTCATTCCATGCTATCTAACCACTCAAATGCCTTTTCGAGATCCGAAAACACCCTCATACGCAAGCCAAGCTCATACAATTCGTCAATTACGGGTGAGAGTGCACCAGCCGAATGGATTTCAGCAGGAACGACAATTGCCCAATACTTCCACCCGGCTTTAATCATACGTTGATTCCAATCTCTACCCCATAGAGCATCTTCCGGGGGAATCGGACCATTTTTACGATCATCAGACAACCATTTTCTTACACCCTGTTCTTTAAGAAACTCCGCTGCCTTATCCAATATATTGTGTAACGGTTTACCTGTTATTGGTTTGTGGATGGTGTGATAAATAATTCCGCGTTCCGGAAGATATTTGACAGTGATAAATTCTTCTGATGCAAGAATGGTTTCGCTTCCAATTTCCTTCATAGGGGTAGCTCCTTTATGGTTTGTGAATAGCTTTTTATAGTGTAATTCTGATTGGACTTTGTATTTCCTTTAGATTTCGCAACATGACACCTGCCACTGAGTAAAACTGCAAAAATCATGACCGAAGTGCGCCGATAATGGATAAAACCGAATCAAAAACATCGCCCGGCGGTGGGGTCGCAGGTGCGGGCGCGGTGGTGGCATGCTGCTCGGTAGTCTGCGTGTATCGTCCGAGTGGTTTGTCGGTTATCGCCGGCGAATTGCAGGCAATGTGGATTATCTGCCGTATTAAGTGAGCTATCAATTGACGGCGACGGTGCGGCTGGCATTTGCCAACTTCGACAGCGAAGTGGCAAGTGCGCTGATCAATACCGTGATCTTGCACTAGCCAACTCTATCTGTGTCCTGTGCGAAGCCTCCCGCTTGCGGGACTGTGGTGAATCCGTATTTAATGCTCATGCACCACTTTGAGATGGTCGTTGATGAGCGTATGTTGTGCCTCACCAAAGGACATCACGCAGCCCCCAAACCCCATCTGAAAACGGGTCGCATCTTCCATGCTGGCGAAGCAGATCACGTTCGGTAGACAGCACAGCTTGATTTCGCACCCCACCAAAAACGCCGCCTGTAATCCGTTCACAATCCGTCCGTAGATAAAATCTTTCATCAGGATGGAGGTGGGATGTTTGCTTTCCGCCAGCATCAGGCCGCAGTGTGGGCAGCAGGCTTCCAGCGTTTCGCCGGATGGCAGATTCAAAATCACCGAGGTGCGTTCCGGGATGGCGCTGTTACATAAGCGGCAGGTCGGCATCTGTGGCGTCGATTGGGTCGTGGACTGCCCTAATTTCACCCCGCCGTGTACTTTCGTCACCTGCCCCAGACGAACCAGCGCATCCACATCCCGATGCACCGTCATACTGGAAACATTCAACCGCCGCGCGAGTTCATCAATCGAAAGCGGATTTTCCTCCGCCAGCCAGCGGATAATTTTTTCTTGGCGGACAATCGGGATGCTGTTCATATCACCTGTTAGAATCTGTGACTTTAACCAGATTGTATCGGTTATGGAGGGGGCAGGCAAATTGCGGCGCGCCGCAGAACCGGATTGTGTTGATATTTTAGCGAAGCCAGATCAAAACACTGGATTGCTACCCATTGACAAGGAGCATCACATTAAACAATGGAGACGCATTTTGGGCTAAAAAGGGCAACAATATGATCTGTAGTAGTCTTTAAAGCCCCCTCCTCGCGTGCGGGGAGGGGGTTTGGGGGTGGGGTAAATTGCCTCCACCACTTAATGCAGCCCTACCAGATCAATCCATTCGCCCGTTTACAGAATGCGAAATTTGCACAAAAACCGTCTTCGCATTTCTCGTACATTATGAATCGATACTTGTCCGAGTACCGGCGTAACATGTTGCGCCTCTACCCGCCGCCGCCCATCGCCGCCACTTCCGTCTCAAAGATTCACAAATTGCACAAAATTCCTCTGCAGAATTTGAAGAAATTGCAGAAATTTGCGAATCTTATCAATGTATACGTGTCCGACAAACCCTGTCCGACGACGACAATCCCCCATTTGCGCGCAAACCCATTCCGCAATCGCCGCAAACACTTTCCGTATTTTCTGGCAACTGGTAACTGGCAACTGGTAACTGACAATGACATTGACGACATTGACGACATCTCCCCTCAGCAGTGACATTTTGCGCGAGATTTACGACATAGAATTGACGAAAATGACACAAATAGTGCAAACGCGGTCTTCTTGTATTTACTAAAGGCTGATGGCTAAAGGCTAAAGGCTTAGTGGCGGCCAAAACCCATTTTCGCCACGCCGCCGCCGCCGCCATCACCCCATTCAGCGAGTATTGCAGCGGCACAGCCATCCCGAATCGCCGCAATAAAACATAGGAAAATCCGCCGTTTGGAGGTATAGTCAGCGGTACACCTGTTCTAGAAAAAGGATGAACCTCTCATGCCTCACCCTATGGTTTCCCAACTGCGTTTCATCCGCAGTGAATGGCTGCGCGGATTGGACGGCATTTCGGATGAAGACGCCCGCAAACGGCTCATGCCCATGAATTGTATAAGCTGGATGATCGGTCATCTGGCCTATCAGGAACATACCTATTGGCTGGTTCGGGCACAGGGGAAAAGTATCGCGCCGGAACTGGAACCGCTGGTCGGCTGGGATAAACCCGCCAGCACCCCGCCGCTCGATGAAATGTGGGCGGCGTGGCACACCATCACCAAAGCCGCTGATCCCTATCTCGATTCGCTGACGGTGGAAACCCTTCAAACCCGCATGATCGTAAACGGCAAACCACACGCCGAAACGGTTGGGACAATGCTCCAGCGGGTATGTTATCACTATTGGTTTCATCTGGGGGAAGCGCTGGCAGTGCGTCAGTTATTGGGGCATCCGAACCTGCCGGAATTCGTCGGTGCGCTTCAGCAAGAGGCTCCCTACACACCGGAAAGTTGAAATATTTTCAGGGAAGGGCGCAGAGTGATGCGCCCTTCCGGGTTATGTTCCGTTGGAGAGGTTGGCCTGCTGGTAAACAAGGCGGCCTAAATCGCTTTTGGGGGCGTACTCGGTCGAAACCATCTCAACCACCGTGCCCTCGTCTGCCCAATCGTAAAGCAGTTTGGCATTATCGTTCTGCGACATCACACAGCCAAAGGTATAGGGTGCGCCCACGCTGCCCCCACCCAAATACGTCCCGTTGGGCAGCAGCACCGCGCCGTGAAAGCCGTTCATCAAACCCGGCCCGACTTCGTACATCCCCATGAACCAGTACATCTCCCACTGACCGCAGTCCCCACCCACGTTACAAAGTGTGAAACTGCTGCCGAGCGCGACTTCTTCATGACTGAGCACCTGATAAATCCCCGGCGAAGTCGGGTACTGTGACAGGCCGGACGAAATCAGCCAGTTAAAAACCGGCTGGCCGTTCTCGAAAGCCGTCATCGTCTGGTTATCCAGATTGACGACGATGCGTTTGTTGGGTATGGGTTCAAGCGGCATGGTCACATCGCGCGAAGGGATGCGGATGACATCACCCGGCGAAAGCACACCCAGATCGCGCCCCGGATTGGCTTCTTCGATCAGATAAAAGGGGATGCCAGTCTTGCGGGCGATTCGGTAGCCTGTGTCCCCTCGTTCAACTTCATATTCGGTCGGGCGGTATTGAATCCGCAGCAGTACAGTGGAGTCTTTTTCGTTGATCGCGTCGGTGATGCGCTGGCGGGTGAGTGAGGGATCGAGATAGCGCTCGCCAAGTGCAGAATCGCCATTCAGTGACTGATTCTGAGCATCCATAAAGGTGGCAAAAGTATCGTCACGGAGTTTGAGTTGGTTGTCTCCTGCTTCCAGCCACGAGGTAAAAACATCACGGTTGGTGCTCCATGTGACCAACTGGTCAGCAAACGGATCATACCCGGTCAGCGTAAAGGATTGGCTGGTGATGGCGGTCGCATCTGCCAGGAAGGGTTCGGGGTCGGGGAATTCGGGCGGCAGCGCGGCCATTTCCAAATCCAGCCGCCCCATTTCGACGACCGTAACCGGGTCGGTCAGCAGCTTTTCCATCGTATGTGGCACATCCAGCATTCGGCCATCCGTGCCGGGAACGCCCACCAGTTGGTCAGACTCCCATGTGAAAGTGCCATTGCGGGGCGGAACATCTGTAGAAGCCGTCAGATCAAGCAGGTAAGTTTGGGCAGTGGTGTAATCCACACTGACGACAGGCGGAATGCCATAACCCATTGGTACACCGGAAAGTCCGATGTTGCGCGCCGCTTCTGCCGTTTTCAGGCCATCAATATCCAGCCCCAGTTCCAGCGGGGGAACGTTCCATTCGCGGTTGCCATCCGCCAGCCGGATGTGTACCTGATTTTCCCAGGCGGTTTCCAGCACGGCAGCGGCTTCATCAACTGTGAGATCACCAATATAAACGCCAGCAGCCCAGACATTGGGGAAAATGCGCCCGGTAAAAATGTGGCTGGCAAGGAAGATTAAAAACAGAACACCCAGAATCCCGGCTCCGGCTAACCAGACTTTCGGTGAATGGGTTGCATACCAGAGCAGGTCGCGGGCAAGCAAGCCAACCCGTCCGCGCCAATCACCATCCCCACCCGGAAGCGTCAGCCGTTTACGCAGGACTTCACCAGATTGTCCAGCCAGTGTTGCCATCGCAGAGCGCCGACCCTGCCGTGCCATCTGGCGGTCACGTGCCCGGTTATTGCGTCGTGAATTGGATGACTCGTAGCCACTCATCCAGTCTATCTCCTGAAGAACAACTGCTTGTGGCTTGATTATAGCGCAATGCGGAGAAAGGGAGAATCTTGGGCGCAGATTGTCGTCAGCATCCTCAAGCTCAGGGCTATTGCATCATCACAGACTGATATTCCGGGGTCTGCTGCGGTGTGGCTAAACCCGTCAGTTGTTCGCTGATTTCCCAAAGTTGTTGGATAGCGTTTTCATCATACGAATCGGATGAAGATATAATGGTCTTGCATCGATCCCAGTATTTGCCTGTGATGCCTTCAACTGACGGCGAAGAGGCCAAATAAACGGCGGTTTCTGCTCCTTCTTCCGGGGATGCAGCGAATCGGTGAAGGGCACGGAAGAAAAATTTGACGACGCCTTTGTTGTTTTTGCCAAGACTGGTGGATACCGAACCGGGATGCAGCGCATTGGCGGTGACACCTGTACCTTCCAGCCGCCGTGCCAGTTCGTAAGTGAACATCACATTCATCAGCTTGGACTGCCCGTAAGCCCGGAAGCCACCGATGCCGTAGCTGGTTTCATTTTGCAGATCGTTAAAATTGATGGGGCTGAAACGATGGACATCCGAAGCTACATTGATGATGCGCGACGGGGCACTGGCTTTGAGCAAGCCCAGCAGCAAATTGGTCGGCAAGAAATAACTTAAATGGTTGAGGGCAAAGGTCATTTCGTAGCCATCAACAGAAAGCTGACGCTGGGCGAAGATGCCGCCCGCATTATTCAGCAAAACATCCAAACGATGATAACGTTCCTGAAATTCACCCACGATCCGGCGAACATCATTTATGGATGCCAGATCAGCCAGCAGCATATCCAGCGCTGTACTGCCCGATTTTTTATAAATTTCGCTCAGGGTGGCTTCGGTTTTGGGGCGGCTGCGGCCTACTACAACGACATGAGCGCCCATACGCGCTAACTCCAACGCGGCAGCCTTGCCAATGCCATCGGTGGCACCGGTCACCAGCACTACTTTATCCCGCATCAGGTCTTTCGCCATTGCTTTCATCCATCCGGTTTCATTTACGTTTCTTCATAACTATACCGATAATAAACCGCGAATGTTACTCGACTCAGGTACTATTCACTATTTTAAGGGAGAGCTTTACCCCCACTATTATCCAATGTTAGGTCGCTAAACCTTGCAAAAAACTAATCAAAGGTTAGATTCTACATATAATTTAATAACCTGACATTGTAAGAATCTTAGGCTAGAAAGTCCTTATCTGCATGGGTCAATGGAACTATATTGTTAGGGGTGATGTGGGTAGAGGTGCAGATTGGGCAGAGCCAGAAAGGCGCTCGATACAGGCCTGATAGAGCACCTTTTACATTTTTCGGATTATCTTTATGAAATCATGAGGCTGTTCCTTGCCACCACCACCAGGGTGACCAATCTTCGCCAGAATTAGAGGTGATAGGGGCGGGATTGCTGCCATCAGAATCCATCACATAAATTTTGTTATCGCCACTTTCGTTGGCAATGTAGGCGATTTGCGCGCCTTCTGGCCCCCAGGATGGATATTGATCGTCGGAATCATTATCAGTCAAAGGTTGGGCGGCACTGCCATCGGCGGACATCACGAAAATATCCAGATCACCATCGCGGTCAGAGGCGAAGGCAATCTGTGTGCCATCTGGTGACCAGGCCGGGGTGCTGTCATCATTGGGATTATCGGTCAGGTTACGGGCGCGGATGCCATCAGCGTTCATCACGTAGACTTCAAAATCGCCCGCACGGTCAGAGGCAAAGGCAATCTGCGTTCCGTCCGGTGAATAAACAGGCGACCAATCATTGGTGTCGTTATCCGTCAGTTGGATGGAGGTACCCGTATTCAGGTCGATGCTGTAAATATCAAAATCACCATCGGCATCTGAAGCATAGATAATCTGTGTGCCATCTGGTGACCAGGCCGGGTTGATGTCGTCGGCGCTGTTGGCGGTAAGCTGAGTCAGGACATTGCCACTGGCATCCATTAAATACAGATCGCGCTCACCATCGTTATTTGAGGCATAAACGATGAGCGTGCCATCCGGGGAAACGGCAGGGTAATAATCGCCATCCGTGTTGTCGGTCAATTGTGTCAGGCGAGAACCATCCGGGAGCATGGCGTAAATCTCCCAATCGCCGTCCCGGTCGGACATGAAGACTATGATGCCTGCATCATCCTGAGCCTGGGCTGCGCCTGTCATCAACAGCAGGCAGAACAGCATTAAACCTACAAATGATCTGCGCCACTGATTCTGGATGTTCATCAAGTACCTCACATTAGGACACGAACACAGCCTGTCCCTACAACTTTATACTACGCGATGCCTGTCGCAATCCCCTGAATTGAGGGGTTGTTTATGAGCGCCATGCCGGGAATGGAACCCCTTCTACCTCGTCGATCAGCAGAATGTCCCGGTTGCGATCAGACAGATTCTTCAGATAAATATCGTTATCCCCGTTCCGGTCGGAGATAAAAGCAATCTGCGCGCCATCGGGCGACCATGTTGGGCGTTGATCTGCCGCCGGACTGCGCGTTACGGCGAACGAGCCACCACCATCCAGCACCAGAATGTAAATATCCCAATTGCGGGCAGTCGTGCTGCCACCGCTACCCGGTACATTACCCGGCCCCAGCTTCCGTACCCGGTTGGATTGATAAGCAAGCTGCGTACCATCCGGCGACCAGACTGGGGCTTGATCGTCAACATCATTTTCGGTGAGCAGGATGAGATCGCTGCCATCAGCGTTCATCAGGTACAAATCCCAATCGCCATCCCGGTTGGAGGCGAAAACAAGCTGTGTGCCATCCGGCGACCAGACGGCGAATGAATCATCCGAGGCGGGATTGTTGGTGAGATTCACCGCTGTGCCGCCTGCCGCGTCGATTACATAAATTTCCTGATTCCCATCGCGTTCGGAGGTGAACACGATTCGTGATCCATCTGGTGACCAGGCTGGATTAAAGTCGTCGGCGGTTGGATTGTCACTGAGAAGCTGTATATCGCCCCCATCGGCGTTCATGGTGAACAACTGGCTTATGCCTTCCGTCTGGGCTGCGAAGGCCAAACGGCTGCCATCGTGCCTCCATGAGAAGTTTGAGTCGGCAGCGAATTGACCGGGAATCTGACGTGGATTCTGCCCTAGCAGATTGCTCAACACACCGGGGAAACCGCCCTGTTCCGCGAACAAACCCACCGTGGTGGTGCGCCCGGAAGTGTAGGTGATTTCGCCCTGAAACGGACGCTGCGGCGCGCTGATGACCAATCCTAATACCAGCACCGCCAACAAACTGACGGGGAGCAGTACCCATATCAGGCGCGATGTGCGCTGGTTGGGGACTGCCCTCACCTGCATGGTATCGCTTGCCATACGCTTGGCAATCTGGCGGATAGCGGCGTTGAGTTCGGTAAAGTTTTCGACCGTGATTTTGCCTTCCGACATATCCACATACTGGATTTGACGGAACTGCGGCGGGATTTCCTTCACCGGGGCGATGCGTACCGGGAGAATTTCCTTCTTCAGTCGTTCGGCCTCAGCGCGCTCTTTTTCGCAGTAAGGCGATGTGGCCGATTCATCCGAAAGCAGGAAGATGAAAATATCGCAGGAAGCGATTTGCTTACGGATTTCCTGCCACCAATCCGCGCCGCCGTAGATGTTTTCGTCGAACCAGACATCATCAAAGCCATACACCCGGCGCAGTTGAGCGGCCAACTGGCGGGTGAGGGGGCGGTCATCGCGGTCGTAGCTGATGAAGAAGCGAGTCATATCACTCGTCCGTATTGAATGAAGCCAAACACTCTAGCCTCAGTGTAGGTCATTCAATGTTAAAACGGTAGTTACCACCCCCGAAATTGGGGGAGAAAGATGCGCGTACTTTTGTCCTATTTGCTCTCACCCGCGTCCGGTAATGAGCGAACCGATTGAATCGCAGGCGGGGCAAGAACCATCGGGACGGATGATGGCATATCCGGCCTGTGGGTCTTCCTGATCGTAACGATCAAAATCGACATTGAAAACGATTATCATGGCGATGCGTTTGGACTGATATTCAGAGGCGATGGTGATGGCATCGCGCAGCCATGTAGCCTGTTCCTCGACGCTGGTGCTGGTCGCCCATGCAAAATTCCCCGGCAGCGGGCCGTAACCTTCCGGCGAGAGATAACCCAGTTCGGTGAAACACAGCGGAATATCGCTGCCCCGGAACGGCAGTGCGGCACGGTTGGTCATGAGCGTAAAATAGCGCGTTGGGTAGGTATCACGCGGGTCGCCACCCTGCTGCTGTGGCGGCAGAATACCCTCGTTGTAGTGAACCCCAATACAATCGGCATACTGCGCCGCGCCAGCATTAGCCATGTTGAAGTAGTAATCACCATCATCACAGCCCTGTGTGCCGCACCCACCGAAGAAACCGGTCGGCGCAGGCGCACCGGTAATCACCATCACCTGTGGATCGACGGCTTTGATGGATTCGTAAGCCTGACGCAGCATTTCGACGTAAGCGCGGGCGGAGATACGTCCGCTCGGCCATTCGCGGTCGATGTTCATTTCGTTCCAGACCTCGATGGCGTCGGGATTCATGGCGGCGATTTGCCCCAAAAATTCGGCATAACGCGGGTAGTATTCGTCGCCCAGATCGCGCAGTTCGCTCACTTCGCCCGTGATGCTTAGGAGGACGTTGAATCCGGCTGCGTGTGACCAGTTGATGCGGTCGCGGGCAACGTTGATAAGATTGGTATCGTTCAGCAGGTAAGGAATCTGCCATTTGACCCATGTCATTCCGGCGTTGGTCATGAGGTCAATGGTGGGATCGGTAAAATAGGTTACATGTCCACCAACCGGAATCGGCAGTTGATTGGTCGGATTTGGGCGGGGAACAAGCGTAGGTTCGGCACTGACGATGGCTTCTTCGGTGGGAGATACCACAATCGGAGGCTGCGTGATAACCGTTTCGCCTTCGGGGATTTCGAGCGTGTTGGCAATTCGTATTGGGCCGACGACCGCGAAAATATTCTCGCCCGCACGCCGCTGGACGTTCAGTCGCAGTTGATAGACACCATCTGGGAGCAGCCCGGTTTGCCACGAGGCGATGACACCATCCACAACGGCGCTGGTCGTGGGGAGGGTGATGGGCAGCCAAACAGGTTGAGCAGCATTGTAGTCGGCGGCTTCCAGAAAATAGGCTTGCAAATCGGGTGGGTTGACTGTGCCGCGCACCTCGACAGTTCCGGCCACCACATACACCGGAGGCGGCCAGGTGATTTGTATGGTTTCATCCTGGGCAGCAGCGGGCAGCATACCCAGCAGCACGATCAGCAGCAGCACCAACCATTTTTGCATTCCAAAATCTCCTTTTGAGAGCAGTACATCATTTTTTCTACAAACGGTTTTTGATCCCACAACCTTGTGCTTAAACATATTGTAGGGGATTTGGATGGGCAGACCAAGACGCGAAGGCGGCGATTGGGCTACGGTCATTCGTGCATCAGGTCGCCGGGGTCACGGTACATAAAAGCGCCCAAGCGTACTTCTACGGCATTGGGATTATCGGATTGTTCCGGCTGCCAGTATTCGGCAATCAGGTCAAGCAGGCGTTTATTGAATGCTTCCAGTTGTTCGGGCGTCAGGTGGGCCGTGCGGTTGTGGAAGTAGGCGACTTCTGATGGGAACAACATCACGCTGGCGAGCATTTCAGCGCGGATGCGGTCAAGCACGGGTTTAATGAGCGCTACATCCCGCTGAACATCGCCGGGTGCTGGACGGATGTCGAAGATTTGGGCAACGGCACGGTAGTATTTTTCGACATTTCCGCCTTTTACCTGTGTTTCCACCAATTTGATGAGTCCAGCACTCAGCAAAAAGCGGATGTGATACAGCACTTTGGCATGGGTTTCGCCCAGTTCATCAGCTATCTGCTGGTTGGTGGCAGCGCGGCGGCGCAGAATGCCGAGGACACGAACGCGCAAGGGATCGGTGAAGGCTTTAATCTGTTCAGGCGACTCGACAACACAGTACGGCTGAGGCGTAAAATCAGTCATAGGGGTTTGCTTTTCGGCCAACATCGAACGATTCCCTCCATTGTAATCTGGATATGTAGGGAATACTACGCGGTTAAGGTTCGTGTTCGGATTTGGAAAAGGAATTTCAATCGCCAAGACACAGAGGGAAGATGGGGAAGAATTTATCGAAGATAATATAGAGAGTGTAGACAGTTGATTTTGACTCAATCTGTCTAAGATTGTTCAAGAGGCGATGTGATAAATCTCAGAAATTCTTTTCCTAAGCTGGAGATTTGTGGTGCATGATCCAGTTTTGTTGCCAATCCAAAATCGGGAAACTTGTTTCCAATAAGTCCTCGATTATGTAAATATTTTATGATCTGAGTACAAATGAGATCATTACCCATCATTTCTGGATACATTTCTTGGATGAGTATGCCTAATTTCCCAAGATGGAGGTTTATGATCCAATCTTGGTCATCAAGATCGAGAATGAGACCGGATAGATTATTGACATAAAAGACGTTTAATATTTTCCAGTGCCAAGGTGTCATTTCCTCTAACCATTCAATGAACATTTTTCGCCGTATATCTTCAGGTGCATGAGGTAGAGCCATATTAAGCGCAGCATTTCGTAAAGCGTCAAGTCGTTCTTGTTCGTGTGACGCGACAGCCATGAATGTTAATTCAATCAGGGTGCTAATAAATGCCTGATTTTCCGTCAAATTCTCAATTGAAAAGCCATCGACCTTGTTCTGAAGTTCATTTAACCCATCAGCTATTCTTTGGAACCACTCGTTTCGACGTTTTTCTATCGGAGGGGGTAACAATTTTTGAATTATTCCGGGAGCATCGAACATTCCGATTGAGACAAGACTCATAACAATACTGTGAGTTGTATCTTTGGGATCAGGTTTTGGTGGTTCATACAGGTTTAGTTGTGTCATTGTAATTTTTCCGCAAGCTATTATCTTACTATTTAGAACATTAGTGCAAGTTTCTGTTTTTTTCTACCCACAAATATGGGGGTTACGTTAAAACGGTTAGTAAGGTTACGTTAGATTCCCCCCAGAAACCGGGGGTGGTGTAGTTTTTACAAGTTCTTTATGCTGAATTTATAGGTTTTTCTAACGCAATTATCACTAAATTATCAGGAAAGGGAACGGGGCATGAGCATGTACTACTGCGGCAAGCCGGGATGTCCCGGCCACGACACTTTTGATATCAAATGTCCACCAACGGCTCGTGATTATTCAAACTATCGGTACCCGGTTTTGGTTACGTTTGTGCTAGACACATTTGAGAGCGATCCTTTCGACGAATCCGGCCCAATCAGCCAGCCTCACAGTTGGCAGATTGAGGGAGAAGATTATTCCAAGCCAGCCAGCGGGAACGGCAATGGGCATTCCAACGGGAACGGCGATGGGAACGGGCATAGTTCCAATGGCAATGGACATTCCAACGGCAATGGGAATGGACACTCCAAAGGGGTGACGAACGGAAACGGGAATGGGCACTCCAATGAGAATGGGGAATACCGTAACTGGGCGGTGGAGGCGGAGAGCCGTAAACCTGCTAACGGGAATGGGCATTCCAATGTTGCGGGTTATCCGACAAAGATGAAAGCCAATCTGGGTTACAAGCTCAAGAACCTGCGGGATAAGAAGCGGGTGGGGTCGTAACGTGTGACCAGTAAGCTACCTCCTCCCTTATGCTTTCCCAGAGGATAAGGGATTAGATGGACTTCCTGAAATAATGCCGAGGGTTATTGAAAATAGATTTTTTTGCAGTCGGGGCGATCATCACCATCGCCCCGATGCTTTTTAGAGGATTTGAACAACCCGGATTTTTAAGCGAAACGGACGGATAAAATTGGTGGTAGCGTGCTGCTCAGGCTCGTCCAGCTTTCGCCCCGATCATCCGAGATAAACAGGTTGCCAGTGGTTGTACCAAAAGCGAGATGATCGCCATTGATGTCCAGCGCGTGACGGTAAACCAGATCATAACAACCACGCTGCGGTAAACCCTCACGGAAAGCTGTCCATGTTTTGCCGCCGTCATCCGTGCGACAGACACATAACGCCTGATCGACTGCCACACGGTATTCGTCACTGACTGCGGGGACGACCCACGCGACATTTTCATCCTGCGCATCGACCGCGATGGCAAAACCGAAATAAACCGGGCCACCCGGTTGTGAAATCTCGACCCAATTTTTGCCTGAATCGGTGCTGCGAAAAACGCCACAATGATTTTGCTGCCAGAGGACATCCGGATTAGAGGGTGACATGACCATGAAATGCGGGTCATGCCCGTATTCGACATGCGGATTCGGCAGATATTTGGCGAGTAATCCTTTATTACGTCCTTCCCATGTTTTGCCGCCGTCGCGGGTTTCATAAATGCCGCCGACGCTGACGCCAATTATGATGTGCTGGCTGTCCCGCGGGTCTACAGCGATGGAACACAGTCCGGGAAGATCACGACCACCGCCGAACCAGTTATCGGGGCGCGAGGGGTGATTCCACAGCGATTCAACCAATTGGAAACTTTGACCGCCGTCATCGCTCTGGAATAAACCGCCGGGTTCCGTACCCACATAGAGGCGATTGGGCTGGTCGAGGCCGCCGGGGGTGATGCACCATAAATAGCTGACGGTCGCAGGTGTTTCGGCTTTTAGCTCTGCGCCCTCCGGGTAATATGGGGACGGGACTTCTTCCCAATTTGTGCCGCCATCCTTCGAGCGATGCAGCTTGCGCCCCCAATGCCCATGATCGAGGCAGGCCCACTGCACACCTGTGCGCGGGTCAGCGGCGGCATAGGATACCGGGATGGCGCGATGGGCTTCCTGCGCCAAGTGCCAACCATCAGCATCCTTGCAGAAGGTCAATAAGCCTTTATTCGTTCCTAAAAGAAGTGTGTTTGATTCAGTCATCATATCTCCCTATTCGTTTGGGTTCGTCAATTGAAACCAGTTGCCGTCGCCATTAGTGAAGGTGAGGCAGCGCGGCGACCCATCATATTGCCTTTGAAGTGCAAGCCTTTTGCCCGCCTGAATCATGCCTAGCCCCCGGAAAGCGCCTGAAAAATAAAGACCTGAGTCCGTTCGGTTACAGGGTCTGTTAGTGATTGGCGGTCGGTGATGAGGTTTTCATCGACAAAAATGTTGACATGCTGGCGGAGTTTGCCATGTTCATCCACGATATAGTCGGCCATGCCGGGGTACGTCCGGTCGAGGGCAGCGACGACCTGGGCAACCGTCGCACCTTCGATAGAAACACCCTGTTTAAGTTCAGGGAAGAACCGCTGGAGGTGGGTGGTAAAGCGGATGTTGGGCATGATTTGGGTCTTTTCGTTTTTAGTAATTGATTGGAAGGACGGTGGAAAGTAACTCACGAAGTTCGTTGGTGAGCGCTTCGGCAAGATCCGGGCGACCGTGAAACTGCGCCGGGGTATTTTGAAACTGAGCAATGCGCCATTGACCAGCCGATTGGACAGCGACGAGGGTTTGGTGGGCATTGACCTTTGGATTGAGTTCGTGCTGCCCGCGCGGCACCATGCCGACGACAGCGTGAAGAACTGCTACTTCGGGCGTGAGCAAGCGTATATCGCGGATTTTGGCCACATAAATGGCGGTGGGATGGTCGGCAAAAATCTGGCTGAGGGTAGATTCGATCTCAGCGCGTCCGTTCATCTGGCTGCCATCGAAACCAATGACAATCGCTACAGCATCAAAGAGGGCGGCGAAATCGGCAGCATTCTGGCGATTCCAGGCATTTAAAAGTTGGTGGTAGAGATCAGCGACGTGGTTTTGTGAATTCATGTCACCCCTTGATTCGCAAAATTCGTCAGATTCTTCAACTTCGCAAGATTCGCACGGCCTTTTTGTGAATCTAACGAATCTGGATTGTCGTCGTAGTTGTCGGACGATCAATGGGTGACACTGTTTGCGAGGACGCAAAAATACAACCAACAACCACCCATATGTTCTAATTATGGAACAAAAGTTCAGAATGTCAAGTTCGGGTTTTCTAATGGATCAGGGGAGCAATCCAGCTAATTCAAACGCTGCCCATGATAATGAGCAGGATGTAATGTGGGGAGGCACACCTCCCCACACAGCAAAATCTTTAAGCGATTTTCGATTGCTCGACTGGCTTACTGCGCTCCAATTGTGCTATCAGCGCCAGCCCAAACAGATAGACGATCATCCCCACCTGCACCAGATTGTCAAAAGCATTGCGTATCGAGGTGTCGATCAGCAGGCCGGACAGCGGATAGACAATGGTGAAGAAAGCCACCAATCCAAACATCAAAATCCGCAGCAGGCGCGAGGTATACCCCCGGAACAGGAAGTAAGTCAGCGTACCTGTTACCACCGCGCCGACAATCAGTGATCCCCAGAAGCCGAATGCATAATCGCTCACAGCCGCCATAATCAAAAACTGAACGCAGTACGCCCCGGCCAACAGTGCCAGCGTGAGGAAGTGAACGGACTGTCCGCGCAGCAGCATGGTCAGCGCCAGCATGGTCACCAACAGGGTTAGCGCATACGGGCTGTTGAGCAAGACGCGCAGGACTTCCGCGCCCGGTTGTTCCGGCTGTGGTAGGGCGACGCCCATCCCAGCGACTGTAATGGCTTTGTCCAGTTCCCAGATCAGTACCGATCCACGCTCATCAGCGGTTGGTTCGACACTTTTGGGCGTGAGCGCGCCGTCTGGATAATTCACCAGCGAAACGGGTAAACGATCAACCGTCAGCGTTAGCACAAAATCCTTGATTTCCCGCTGCGACGGAATTTGATAGTAGAAGGTTTCCATCCCACGCGAGGCATACGAGATTTCGATTTTGCGCTGCTGATGCGGCTGGAAATCGCTGATCCACTGCACCAAATCGGGCGAGAAGCGAAGTTGTTGGCTGATGTCCTCGCCACCCACCGTAATCAAGAAATCTTCATACAGGGTTTGCCCCGGCGAGAGCGGAAAATCAAACCCCGCTTCAGTCACAAAATCCGAGTCATTCAGCACATCGTATTCCAAGCGCATCTGGATGGTGTAGCCGTTGTACAGCGCGTAGCCTTTTTCGCGTTCGCTCAGTTGCAAATCCACTGTTCCACGAAAGCGTACCACGCTGTTTTGGGGAACGAACTGGCGCTCTATCACATCCCTGTACAGCGGCGGATCATCCGGGTTTTCGCGCGGAATTTCTTCCTGCACCGTGACTTCGGTGTAATGGGCATAACCCAACTCGCGCTGGATATGTGGTCTGCCCCAGATAGATTGGGCGCTTTGCAGGCTGATGCTGCTCAGGCTCCCATGTGTGGCATTGAAATTGCTGTTGTTGGTGTTGAGGACGGAACGAAATCCCCATGACAGACCGAGGAACATCAGCGCCCCAATCGAGGCTTCGATGATGCGGCGCAGCCACGGCCAGAATGCACCCGAATGATCCTGCGTTTGGGTTAAAGCCGTCCCGAACAGCACCAGCGCCGTGATAATCATCAACAGGCTGATCGTCGGTTCAACATTAACCCAATCGATAATGCGGTTGAACAGGCCGAAATCCATATCGGCACCTCCCTTGCAAAGGCGAATATGCGGATGATATGCGCCTTTGATCGGGAGATGCCACCGCCAATGGTCGGAGCGGTTGTTAATCGTGGGTCAATCGTTGGTTATTCGGCTTCCAGCGTCAGGATGTAAGCGATCAGCGAATCGATCTGTTCCGCGCTCAAGGATTGGCTGTAACTTTGGAACATGTAGCCTGCGTTGAAGCCGGGAACGATGTACGCATTCGGATTTAGAATCGACTGCCGCACATACTCCACCGCGCTCAAGCCGGGAATCCGTGCTGTCGCCACATCACGCAAACCAGCCAGCGTTGGGCCAAGCCCGATACGTCCACCATCCAGATGACAGGTCATGCAGGGCGGCGCGCCTTCCACGCCTTGCTGGAATAAGGCTGCGCCCTGATCGATCACGGTCTGCGCGAATTCCGGTATCGGTTCGGTATTGATCTGTACGACAGGGGTTGGGGTTGAACCAGTGACTTCACCCGTGTAATGAACCCGGTAGATAGTAGAAAAGGTGAATTCCAGCATGTAGAGCGCGCCATCCGCCCCAACGGTTACATCGACCGGACGCAAGCCCTCATCGGTATCGAAGACCACAAACGGTTTCCAATCGCCCCGATAATTGCCATCTTCGGTGCGTTCAAGGGGGGTGAATACGACGGACTGCCCATTGGTGAGGCCGCGATCCAAAGCCACGTTCGCGCCTGTGCCCCACTGCGCCACATAAACCCCATTGCGCCATTCGGGTGGGAAGGCATCTGAAGCATAATAAGTTACACCGGAGCTGCCAACCGAGGCGAAAAATTCGGTTATGGGTGGGGTGCTGCCATCAACAACCGCATTGCCATAAGAACGCGGGAAGCCATAATCCTTCCCCTGCTGCACAAAGATCAATTCTTCGGGCGGCAGGTAGCGCATGGTGGCATCCATCTCGCTGGGGTTATTATCGGCAGTGAATAATGCCCCATCCGGCGAAAAGGCCAGATCGTAAGGGTTACGGAAGCCAGTGGCGAAGACTTCCAATTCGCTGCCATCGGGGTTCATGCGTAAAACCGAGGCTTCCAGCGGGTCTTTGGGCGGGCTGTGATCGCTGGTCGCGCCTACACCAACATATAATTTACCGTCTGGCCCAAAGACAATTCCGTTGTTGGAATGGTCGGGGAATTGCAGCGAGGGCAGACCTTCCACAATCGGCGTCAGTTTATCCAGTTTGCCGTCACCATCGGAATCTTCAAGTGTGCTGATTCTGCCGCTGTCGGAGATATAGATTTTGTCCTCGTAGAAAGCCAAGCCAACTGCCTGCACCAGCGTCCCATCGGCATTGTCGTAAAGCAGGGTTACGGCTTCGCCTGTCTGGTTGCTGTCTTTATCTTCAATGCGGAAGATTTTCCCCGGCACCGTCAGTAAGTAGAGCGCGCCATCCGGGCCGAAGGTGACGACGCTGGGCAGTTCCGCACCGTCTGGTTCAGCATAAACATCGGCTGCGAAACCGGGTGGCAGCACAATGCCCAGACGTGGCGCGGCTTGTGGTGCGGTGACATTTGCGCGGCGGAGGAGCGATACAGCGCCTATCCCGGCCAACCCTAGAATCACCAGCCCAGCAACCGCGCCCAATAACATGAAAATAATGCCCCAACGAGACTTCATGATGTGTCCTATGTGGTTTACAGATTACATAAAGAAGGATACACCCGCAGTCTGGATACTGCCTGATATCTAGAAGCTCAACTGTGGGTTTTTGAAAGGGATTAAGGCCAGCGCAACGGCATGAACATAGTAAGTGGTACGGTCGATTACATCCCCGGTCAGGATGCCTACCGCACCATTTTGCTGCTTGGAATTGCTGCGCCCGAAAACGCGGTCATCCGCTTCGCCAAGTTCGACGCCCTGCCGCACCAGTGCGGCAATCTCGCGCGGGAGGACGAATGCACCGGTTCGTCCTAATCCGGTTTGATCGCCCGCTTGAACCACAATCCAGGCAAAGGCTAATAATTCGCCATGCTTTTCTTCGACACCGCCTTCGATGCCCACATAATAATCGGCGTCGGGGTTGGCTTGCTGTGCATTGCGGGTACGGATGAGCGCCCCTTCCAGCGTTTCTTCATCGGTCATGGGCTGGTGACTGACGCCGCTGGGGACGGATACGCCCCTTGCCGCAAAGGTTTCATCGGGGAACATTTGCAGGAAGCCCAACCGCGCGGCTGTGATTTTTACCGGATTGGTGGAGGCGACGATAATGTGCTTCAAACCAGACTTCTCCGCCGTACATAATCCAGCAGCCCGCCGAGGGCGATAATTGCGCCAATATCCAGCAGCAGCAGAATCCACTCAATCGAGCTGGAGCGCATCTGATAGGTGCCTAAGCCAACGGCCATCAACTGCGTCAGGATGAAGATGCCGCCAATTGCCAGAATTTCCAGCGGCCAGCCGAACACCCGTAATTCTGTCATGCGCTGGCTGGTGTATTGTTGAAAGCCCAATCCGGTCTGCTGCCCTTCCAGATTATCGCGGATGTAGGCGTTGATCTGTTTGATGAATACTTCATTTTGTGCCCAACCCACCGCCAGCAGCAGAGCGATCAGCGGATACAACAAAATGACTACTGCACCTGCGTTCCATCCCAGCCCCAGAAAAGCCCCGGCCAACGTCAGGGCGACCGAGATGGTTTGCTGGCGGGATTCGATGCGCTTTAAAACTTCTTCGCGCAGGGAGGCATATTCGATTTCGGCGCTGGATCGGTTTTCATCCGCTGTGCTCATGATTCATCTCCAACTGTAGCTACAAAACTGCCGAGTCAGTGTAGCGAATTCCGGTGGGAACACCAAATTGACAGTGCTTGCCGCGACTTTGAACTATACTGCTTTTAAACCACAGCAGCAGGAGAATGATTATGGGGCGCTTGATGTTATTCGTGGGGATTATCCTCATCGTTGTCGGTGTTATCGGCATTTCGTCATCCATGAGCAATTTTGTGCCGCCGAATCTGGAGAGCATCGAAGCCAGCACTCAAAATCTGTGCAATGAAGGCGAGACACTGGTCGAAGAACGGGGCGCTTCCGAGTTCACACCGGGACAGGGTTATGGGAGCAGTGTCCGGTATTTCTGTGAAAACAGCGAGGGACAGCGCCGCGAAGTGACTGGCGAATTTGTCGAAAATGTCTTTGGCGAGATCAGCACGATATTCCCGGCATTGGGCGGCAGTTTGCTGTTTGTCGGCTTGTGCGGATTGGGTGGTCTGATCGCGTTCATCGGGTTTATCGTGGTGCTGGTGAGCGGTGGGTCACGCAGCCGCACGGTAGCTGTGCCAGTGGGTGTCCCGACCGGGGTGCGGGTCAGCGGTCAACCAATTAGTTCGACTGATGATCTGGCATCGTTTCTGGGGCAGTCCAGCACGAGCAAGCCGGCTTCCAGCGCAGGTGATCTGGCGGCGAAACTGCGCCAGTTGGAAACCGCACGGCAGAATAACCTCATCAGTCAGGAAGAATACGACCGGATGCGGCAGCAGATTCTGGATTCAATGCAGTAATCAGCTTTTAGCCATCAGCCATTAGCCGTTAGCTTTCAGCAAATACAGTATGGCGGTGATGGTCTTGGCGAATGTGCTGTAGCGCCCACTCGTTTTCTTGTAAGAGTGGATAATATGGTGCGAAAAAAGCTAGTCTATACTTGTCTCGTTTTGCTCGGCTTGCCCATTCTGATTCTGTTCTTTTTGCTATTGTTTACAGAATGGGCATGGGGCGGGCAATTGCAATCCTCGCTTGAACCTCATTTGATTCCTACAGCAGAATATTTGATGCAAGATCTTTCGCCAAACCCACCGTGGCTGACTATCTATCCTTTTGCTGGCGGGGTTTATTCATCATCTGAAAATATCACTTTAGCTGTTCAGATCAGACCGAATATGGGAACAGGAGATGATGTCAAAAAGTGGACACGGATTTTTGTAAATGGTAAGCGCATTTCCAGTTCAATGTATGGTATCGCCAGTTGTGGATTGGTGACTGAAGACATGCGTGAGGAGTGGTGTTTTGTTTTTACTCCTCATCTTGAACGTGGTTTACATCTTATTCGCATACAGGTTGGATCATCAATTGGTGCATTGCTGAATCCTGACCCGGCTTACAGTTACGAGTGGGCGTACAGGGTTGAGTAAATCTTCCTTGAGTTTTGATCCCACAACATAAGGTTTGCGGCGATTGCGATTGCGAAAATAGGTTTGCGCGCAAATGGTGGCGGCGGAAGTGATTTTGATGGCGCGTGTTATGGGTTTGTAAGATGCGAAAAATGCGGCAAAAGCGAAAAATGCGACGAAGATTTTTGTGCAAATTTCGCATTTTGGGATGGTACAAGGGCGACCAGGCCGATCGCCTGTACAGATAATAATAGCACGGAAGTTCGTATGTGTCGATTATAAAACGGTTTGAAAATGTGGTTAAGTTGGTTTTTGATCCCACGAGATATTGAAGTTGCCGTCGAAGTTTTCGATGGTGGCTAACACTTCGTACATGCCGCCCTGCTTGATGGGGACTTCAGCGCGTCCGGTTTCGGCGGTGGTGAAGGTTTGCTGCCACACGAGGCCATCTGTTCCCTGCAAAACGAGTGTTACCGTGCCGCGTGTCATGGTGATGGTGTAATTCACGCCAATGGTGTGGTTGGGGCGGACTTGTAGTTCATAACGCTGGTCAGCCAAAGCAGCATTCACGGTGGGTGTGCCAGCAGTGCCTAATGGAATGGCAGTTGGGAGATTGCTGGTCGGCAGCGGCGGCGGTAACAGGGTCGGCGGCTGGGCGGTTGTGCCGAAAGGCGTGCGGCTTGGCTCCAGCGTATTGACCGATTCAGATTCGGCGGTGAAGGTGGGGAGCGTGGTTGGCGGCGGCGGATTGAAGGCGAGGTTGCAGCCGGATAAGAGTAGGGCGGCAAGCATGAATGGCATGGTGTAAAGGCGCATAGGTGTTCTTTCTGGTAAACCCTCACCCTAAATCCCTCTCCCTCAGGGCGAGGGACTTGAAAACACAACTCGGTTTTGCTTCAAGGGACTTGGAAATGCTTTACTCAAAATTGCTTAACAGCCGAATGGGACGGTGATGTTGGGTGCGACGCCAATATCATAGAGATCATAACGGATGATGACCTGCCCGGTGACTGGAAGCTGACGATCAAAGATGATGGCGTTGGTGACTTCGAGATTGAGGTAAAACCGTACGACGGTATTATGCGCCGGGGCAACCCAGAGTTCGCCGCCTGTGGATTCCATTAATCCTTCAGCCCCTAAACGGATGTTGGGCAGATTCAAATCGGCAGTGGAGAAGGTGTATTTGAAGGCTTCTTCGCCGTTGAGGGTGGCTTTTATTCCGGCGGGAACGGCTTGCTTTACGCCACCGACGAGTGCGCCCGCGCCCAGATTGGCGGCGGTTGAAGCGTCTGCGCCACCCGCGATGCACAATCCGTTCTGCACGAGATAGGCATCCGGGCCGAGGCGCACAGCTTCAAAGGTATTATCCGGCCTGCCGAGCAGTTCACCCGCTGTCTGCACCTGAACATGGCGGGTCGAACCCACCTGAGCAAACGCGACTTCGGCAGTGGTCGTGGCACTGGTGGCGCGGGTCGTCCGGCTGAAGACCCCTTCAAATTCCAGATAGACGCTATAACGGCCACCCGCCAGTGCGCCCAGATTGGCGTCAACTTCCGGGAAGGCGACTCCGGTTTCAAAGCCGGGGGGCGGAGCATTTTGCGTCAGAATTTGGGCGGTTGCCAGCGGGTCGATGGCGGCCAGAGTCGGCAAATCGGCGACCTCCTGCCCGCGCTGTCCGGTGCAGGCGGCGAGAAAGATTTGAACCACAGCGAGACAGAGAACACAGCGGATTCGCAGAGCGTTTGTTTTCAAGGTGTCTTTCGACTTTCCCTTAACCTTATATGATATGCCTGTTTCTCTCTTACCCCTCCCCGTACCGGAGAGGGGAGTTAAGCGAAATACAGCAGGATAGCATTGAGAACCAGTGCGATTGGTTGCTTTTAATTTGTTACTATCCTACGGTCACGGCGCGATATTGACAACCCCACTCCCCTCGGCTACAATGCCCATCGCTGACTGAGCCAGAAAGAGCGTCTTGAAGCACGCATGTTGGGCATGATATAATGCCTGCAAGGTTAGCGAATTAGGGTATGAACAACGAAGAACGATCTCAATATACGAGAGAAAGCTACGAAGCAAACCCTAAACTCTGCCCTGAATGTGGCAAAAAGCTGCCTTTCGAAAGGCGACGGGCCAAGTTTTGCAATAGTTCGTGTAGTGCGAAGTACAATAATCGAGGGATAGTCAGAAACCCTCGAAAAATCCGTTACTGTGAATGCGGTAAGGAAAGACTGAGCGATAGAAAATATTGCCCAGATTGCGCTAAGAAATACATGATATCCCCAAGAGTCACTCTTGAGGAAGCAAAAACTGATCGCACTCGTAAGGTAATTGTAATTCGGCTACTAGGGTATCAGTGTGGAATCTGCGGCATAAGCGAGTGGATGGAAGCTCCAATCAGACTGGAGCTCGACCATATAGACGGTAACGCAGATAACAACAATTTGGATAATCTACGGGTGCTCTGTCCAAATTGTCACTCACAAACTGATACATACAAAGGTGCTAACGCTGGCAAAAACAGCGCTCGCCAACAAATGCGGCGCAAACGTTATAGCGAAGGCAAAACCTATTAGTAAAGCTGATATTATGCCGCAGTAGCTCAATGGCAGAGCAATACTCTTGTAAAGTATAGGTTATGGGTTCAAGTCCCATCTGCGGCTTGTGTTTTGATAATTTAACAAAACATATAAACATGGGTCGGTGTCCCGAGCGGCAAAGGGGGGAGACTGTAAATTTCCTGGCGGAAGCCTTCGCAGGTTCGAGTCCTGCCCGGCCCACTGAGATTGCGACGTAAACAATCTGCTAACGCCTTTGTAGCTCAGTGGTAGAGCGCATTCTTGGTAAGAATGAGGTCATGGGTTCAATCCCCATCAAAGGCTTCATCCACTAATAAATGAGGTAATAAGATGGCGAAAAAAGGTAATCGTGTTCTAGTGAAGCTCCGCAGCAGCGAGAGTGGACACATGTATTACACATTCAAGAACCGCCGCAATGATACGGCGCGCATGGAGTTAAAGAAGTACGACCCGCTGGTGCGGCGTCACGTTCTTTACCGCGAAACCAAGTAGGTGTTTTTATAGGGGAGTAGCTCAATTGGCAGAGCAACGGCCTCCAAATCCGTAGGTTCCGAGTTCGATTCTTGGCTCCCCTGCTGTTTTCTACGAGACACCGCCCCTGCTGCGGTGTTTTGTTATGTGGGTCTGAATTTAAGAAGGTTTTTTAGGAGAAGCAAGCATGTCAGCCGGAGACACACTAGACGATAAGCGGAAGCGCCGCCGTGAGCTTCGGCGTCAGGCTGCGGAAGCATCACCCGTCGAAAGCATTGAAGCCGACGATGATCAGATTGAAGATGAAGAAGAAGATGGGGACGACAGCAGTGGTCGCGGCATCAGCGAACGCAAAGGCCGTGCCACACCCAGCCGTCGCGCATTACAAGAAATCGAAGAAGCCAAAGCTGAAGGCAACTTCATCACCCGCCGGATAAACGGTCTGCTGGAATACATAGCAGGCGTCCGTTCGGAAGTCCAGAAAGTGGCCTGGCCGACGCGCGAAGAAACCCGCCGCCTGACGGGGATTGTGCTGGTGGTGATGATTCTGTCCTCGATTACGCTGGGCGTCATCAGTTTGCTGTTCAGCGCTTTCATCAATGCGGGTCTGCAACCGGGTAGTTCGGCCATTTTCTTCGTGGCGTTGATTATTACGGTGGTGATCTTTGCGATTTATGTGCGGCGCAGCAACCGACGCACCACCAGTTTCTAGGTAAACAAGTGATTGAGGAGACCCGCCGCGATGTTTAACGATGCGGATTACCGGGACGAAGACGATTACGATCCCGAACCAGTCTATCTGGATAATTCCAAGAAGACGACCGCGCCCGAAGCCGATGGCGATGGTGATGATGACCTGCCCCCTATTCTTGATGATCTGACGGATAAGGGCGATGCGGGCAAGCAGTGGTATGTTGTTCACTGCTATTCCGGCTACGAAAACAAAGTGCGCCATGCCATCGAACAACGTATCGAGACGATGGGAATGCGGGACAAGATTTTCGATGTCATCGTCCCAACGGAAGAAGAAATCGAAGTCAAAGAAGGCAAGCGCCGCACGGTTGAACGCCGCGTTTTTCCGGGTTACATCCTCGTCGAAATGAAGATGGACGAAGATTCGTGGTATGTCGTCCGCAACACCCCCGGCGTGACCGGGTTCGTGGGGATGGGAAATGATCCCACGCCGCTACGCCCGGAAGAAGTCCGCCAGATTATTGACCGTATGGCACAGGAAGCGCCGAAACCGCGCCTGACATACAAGGTCGGTCAAAAAGTCCGTATCATCGAAGGGCCGTTCAACGACTTTATCGGTACGGTCGCCGCCATCGACATGGATAAATCCAAAGTGCGCGTGATGGTCAACTTCTTCGGGCGTGATACCCCGGTGGAGCTGGACTTTCTGGAAGTGGAAAAAGTCTAATACGTCATCAGTTATCAGTTGTCGGTCAAATGCAACTGATAACTATAAACTGATAACTGTAAACCGAGGAACTCATGGCAAAGAAAATCAAAGCAATCGTCACGCTGGCAATCAACGCTGGCAAGGCCAACCCCGCGCCCCCCATCGGCCCGGCGCTGGCGCAGCACGGCATCAACCTGATGGGTTTCTGCAAGGAATATAACGCCCGTACCAGCAACCGCATGGGCGAAATTATTCCGGCGGAAATCACCATTTTCAGCGATGGCTCGTTCAAGTTTATCCTCAAGAGTCCGCCGACCTCCTTCCTGATTAAGAAGGCCGCCGGAATCGATAAGGGTTCAGCCAACGCGCTCACCACCAAAGCCGGTTCGCTGAACCGCAAGCAGGTGCGCGAAATTGCTGAAATCAAGCGCCCCGATATGAACACCAAAGATTTGGAAGCGATTATGCGCCAGATCGAAGGCACCGCCCGCAATATGGGTGTGGAAATCGTAGAGTAATTACCAGTTATCAGTTTTCAGTTAAATGCGAATGCCTCAAGAATCTGGAAACCGATAACCGCAAACTATTTCGTGGGAGGGCGTAAAGCCCACTCGTACCACAGGAGATATGCAGAATGGCACACGGCAAACGTTTTAATGCTGCTGTCAAGCAGGTTGATAATGACAAGCAGTATCCTCTGGCCGACGCGGTTGCGTTGGTCAAGCAACTGGCAACCGCCAAATTCGACGAAACTGTTGAAATGCACTTCCGTCTGGGCATTGACCCACGCCACAGCGACCAGCAGGTACGCAGCACGGTGCTGCTGCCGAACGGGTTGGGCAAGACTGTGCGCGTGATCGTGTTCGCAGAAGGCGACGATGCCCGCAAAGCTGAAGCCGCTGGCGCGGATGTGATCGGTGATGACGCCACGATTTCGCGCATCCAGAATGAAAACTGGATGGAGTTCGACGCGGCGCTGGCTGTTCCTTCTATGATGGCGCGTGTCGGTCGCGTGGCGCGTATCCTCGGCCCGCGCGGTTTGATGCCGAACCCGAAGGCAGGCACCGTTGTGCAGTCGGACGATCTGGAACGCGCGATTCAGGAATTGAAAGCGGGTCGCGTTGAATTCCGTAATGACAAGACGGGCAATCTGCACGTCCCCGCAGGCAAGGCCAGTTTCGACGTTCAAAAACTGACCGAAAATGTGCAGGCTGTTCTGGATGCCGTCCAGCGCAATCGCCCCTCATCGGTGAAAGGCGCGTTCATTCGCCGTCTGGTCATCACCTCGACGATGGGGCCGGGCGTGAAGGTTGAAGTCGGCGGCCAGGCGGTATAGGCCGACGCATTCCAAATCCATTTTACAGGCGTGTCCTCCGGGATGCCTGAAACGAGTAAGCGGTAGAACCACCTACCGCTTTTTGGTTTGTCTGGAAAGTCGTGGTACTTTTGGGTTGGTAGTTATCGTGAGGAACGCAGGTTGGCTCTGAACATTGACGACATTATTGAGGCTGAATTAAAGGGACTATCGACTGGCGCAGCCGTAGCCGTCGTCCAGCGCGGTGACGTAATCCACAGCAAGACTTATGGACTGGCGAACATCGAATGGGGTATTCCGGTTGACCCGGATACGGTCTTTCGTCTGGGTGGTTTGACCATACCCTTCACCAGTGTGGGGTTTTTGATGCTGGTCGAACAGGGGAAGCTCCATCTTGATGACGCGCTTACGAAATATCTCCCGAATTATCCAACCAGCGGGCATCATGTCACGCTGCGCCATCTGATGACACAAACTTCCGGTATTCACAGCTATACCGAAGTGCCAGATGTCTTTGCCCGTCTCCGCCGCGACATGACCCCAACACAAATTGCCGAGGAATTTGGCCTAAAACCATTCGACTTCAAGCCGGGGTCACGCTTCCGATTCAGCAATTCCAATCATTTTCTGATCGGTCTGGTGATCGAACAGTTGATGGAAATGTCCTATATCGACTTCATGCGACAGTACGTTTTTGCTCCACTGGGGATGAAACAGACCTACTACCTGCATCATGAGAAGGTTATCCCCAAGCGTGCCAGCGGTTATGACCTGCGACCGGATGGACTCCTTAACGGTGCTTATCTGAATATGGATCACGCCTACGCCAACGGTGCATTGGGTTCATCCTTAAACGACATCATTCGCTTTGATAAAGCCTTGCGCGAACATACGCTGCTTTCCCCGGAAATGACCGCGCAGATGCATACACCAGCCCAAACTGAGGATGGTTTAACCTACGATTACGGCATGGGCTGGGCGCTGCATGATTTTCATGGGCAAAAGGTTGCCTGGCATATGGGCGGCAGCTTTGGCATTTTTGGCTTCAAGACGATTGTGGCACGCTTTCTGGATGCGGATTTAACCGTCATCATTCTGGCGAATCGGTCTGATTTTAATGTCACCAGCATGACCTCGTTGATCGCTCGTCATTTCCTGAACACTCCAACGGTTCAGCGCCGACCCTATGGCCTGACGGTTGAAGGGCTGCGTAAATGTGTCGGACGTTATGGGGCGGATGGTTTCGCGCTGGACATCGAGTTCGCGCAAAATGGACAGATTGCCGTCAATATTGGCGATCAATTCCGTTTGCTACCCCTGAACCGAACCTCTTTTTATTCGCCAGATAACCCGGATGTGCTGCTCACCTTCAGTCAGGAACAAAATGGGGTTTTCACACGTCTGGAAGTTGAACTGCCATTCCGGGTGCGGACAACCGTGCTGCGACAGGAAAAGCCCAAAGGCAAGTTCGCAGAAAAACGGGATACACGCGAGATGATCGCCCCGATTGAGGTGCTTTCACTGCCGCCCATTCATATGATGTAAGGTGGGTGATATACATAAGGAATACAGGTTGATCGCTCAAATTGACCACATCATCAAAACAACCTTAAAAGACTCGCCAACCGGGGCAGCCGTTGCCGTGATTAAAAATGGCGAACCGTTAGCGGTCAAAGGGTATGGGGCGGCTAATTTGGAATGGGACATACCCGTCAGCGGCGATACCGTATTTCTGATCGGCAACCTGACGATGACTTTTACGGCGGTTGGTATTCTGAAACTGGCAGAAGATGGAAAGCTCGATCTTCAGGCACCCATCAGCTACTATTTGCCAGAGTTCCCGACCAGCGGGCATGTTGTGAAACTTGAGGATTTGTTGAACCATGCCTCAGGCATTCAGTGTTACAGCCTGCTGCCAAATTGGCGAAGCACTGCCCATGTTGATATGTCCACGCATCAGATGATGGGCGCATTTGCGCCGCATCCGTTTCTCTTCCGCCCCGGTTCGAAAAATCGCTATTGCGACTCAAATTATTTTTTGCTGGGCATGGTGATCGAAAAAGTTACGGGGACAGCTTACCATACCTACATGGAAAAGCAGTTTTTCGCGCCGTTAGGGATGCACCATACCGGGCCATTTAACCCTCAAATCATCACCCCCTGCCGTGCCAGCGGTTATAACCTGACCCCCAAGGGGCTTAAAAATGCACCTTATTTCAGCTACAGCCAAATGTATGCAGCAACCGGGTTGGGTTCTTCCATCAACGATTTGGTGATTTGGGATCGGGCATTGTGGCAGCACCAACTGCTGAAGCCGGAGAGCATGGCAGCCTTAAGCATTCCCCGCACCATGCCCGATGGAAACCCCGCCGCGTATGGTTATGCATGGATTGCAACAAGTTATAGTGAGCATCCGGTCATCTGTGATACGGGAATTGAATTTGGCTTTCGGTCATTTTTCGCGCGCTTCCCAGAAGATGATCTGAGCATTATTTTGCTCTCCAATCTGGAAGAAACCAACGTGCGCGGCGCAACGCTGGATATTGCCCGCCAGGTTTTAGATTTACCGGTGATACACCGCCGCCCGTTTATGCCCAACCGTGAAAGCATCCGGCGCTGTTTAGGAAGCTATGATATTGACGGCGCAACCGTGACGATGAAGTTGACCCCGGATAATCAAATTGAACTGACGGCAGGCCGTTCACTGCGGTTGATGCCGATGAGCGCCCATAGTTTTTATGATGCTGATGACCCGGATGTCACGGTGTCATTCGCGGCAGAAATCGACGGGGTGTACACTCAGATACGAATTAGCGCGCCGTTAGTCCCATCATACATTGGGTATCGGGTAAAACCGACGAAAGCGGGACGAACGCTAAAATCCGTTGCACGAGATGACGTGCTGCCGCTAATTCATGTGATGTAAAAGGGCGGAAGGAACGAGAGCGTGGATAAACGCGAGGAATATTACGACGACGATGCAGAAGCGATTGAAGCCTACTGTGTGCGCTGCCGCGATACGATAGAGATGGAAAATCCGCAGGCGGTATGGACACGGCGCGGAATCCCGGCGATGCGCGGCGAATGCCCAACCTGCGGCGGAACGGTTTTCCGCATGGGGCGGACGGCGATGCACAGCGGTGAACGTCCGGCAACGGTGCAGGTGGGCGGCAGTGTGCGCGGCAAACTGGCACAGGATACGGCTTATATCGCTTATGCGGAATCGGATGCGGCGCTGGCTGAACAGGTGGCTGATGATTTGCAAAAAGTGGGCATCGCAGTATGGCTGCACACGGAAGATGAAACTCATTGGGCGGGCGGTGTTCATCCGGCGCTGAAAGAATGTTCGCGCATGGTGTATGTGCTTTCTGCCGCGTCCTTGACGGCTGCAAGTGTTGAGTCCGCTTGGAAGTTCTTCCGCGAGAAGGGCAAACGCATTGTCATCGCCCAGCTTGCCCCGGTTGATCCACCTGACCCGATCCGGCGCAGCCCACGCTTCGACTTCACTGGTGATTACAAAACCGCCTTTCGACAGATGGTGCAGGCCTTGAGCGGGTGAAATTAACCGCCAAGAAAGAAGAATTGAACCACCGAGAACGCAGAGGACACAGAGATTTAGGGAACAAAATCGCTGTTGTTGCCGTCTGCAAGCATAGCGATATAAACAGGAGGTTTTTATGCGCCATTTGAGAGTAGGGATGCTGATGTTGATGGGGACGCTGCTGGTGCTGGCTGTACCGGTTGCAGCCTGCGGCGGTTTGTTCTGCCAAAATATTCCGGTTGACCAGCAAGCCGAACGCATTATTTTTACGGTCAACGACGACAGCACGATTACGGCCTATGTGCAGATCAACTACACCGGGGAAGCGCCGGATTTTTCGTGGGTCGTGCCTGTGCCGTCTGTGCCAGCAGTGGATGTGGCCGAAATCGCTACTTTTGACGAACTGAGCCTGCTGACCTCGCCCGTTTTTATTCCGCCGTTGATGCCGGACTGCGCCATGATTCCGATGCCGATGGCGGCTTCGGCAGAAGATGGGGCAGTCGGCGGCTCGGTGGAAGTGTTGGCATCTGGCACGGCTGGCCCGTATGCTTATGACGTCATCACCAGCCCTGACCCGACTGAACTGGTGATCTGGCTGCGAACCAATGACTACCGCATCACCGAGCAGATGGAGCCGCTGATTAAGCTGTACACCGACGAGGGCATGGTATTTCTGGCAATGAAGCTCCAGCCGGAACAGGGTGTGCAGGATATTCAGCCTATCACGATGACCTATGAAGGCACCGAGCCGATGATTCCGCTGCGGCTGACGGCGGTGGCTGCCAACCCCAACATGAGCATCATTACCTGGATTTTTGGCGATACGCAGGCTTTGCCGACCAATTACGCGCATCCGGTGATTGAGAATGATGATCTGCGCTATAACTTCGGCAGCAGCGACGGCACGAATTATCTGCAACTGGTTGATCAAACGGTGGATTTGTATCAAGGGCGGGCGTTCATCACCGAATATGCCGCGCCGACTTCTGCGTTGGTAAACGCCACCAGCGATCCATTGGTGCAAAAGTTGTTCACGGATTATGGTTATGTGACGCGCGTGTTTGGGCGGATTTCGCCGGAAGAAATGCTGAGCGACCCGGAATTTAAGATGAGCGATGATGCGCCGGATGTTTCCAACATTCGTGATCTTTCCGGCATGGATACCAAGACTTTCTGGTCGTGCGAGGGAACCAATCAAGACATTGTGGTGGAATACGATCCCAATGTTGTGCCACCTGGGTTCCGCTAAATTCAATTAGGGCGGATACCTTGATTCGCCCTACGAGTGTTTTTTCTGGAATTGGTGGGCTTCGCTCAGAATAAAATCGACTGCTCCGGCGATGGTCGCATCCGGCGGTGTGTTGGGCGGTATATCGTGAATCCCATGACCGACCAAACGCGGCTGACCCGCCACCATTTGTAGCTGTACGCTGCCGACCTGTCCGGCCTGCACATTTTTGAGGTGCAAAATGTGGTTATCGAGATGGGTGGTTTCGGCGGGCGATAACACGATCACCAGGCTCTGCGGGAGGGTCTTAGACCCTCCCCTACAGGTTAGCAAAATATCATTCTCAAGTTGGTCATGATCGGCATCGACCAGCGCCAAGCCGAGCAAATTGGCTTTTAGTCGTTCGCGGGATTCATCCGTGAGCGCCTCGGCTATGTTGGCGGCATGGTAGCCCATCGCATCGAGGCCGATCAGCACCGAACGCCCGCCTGTCGCTGCACAATGCCAGCTTTCCGGTGCACAAGCATTCCCCAAATCCAGCAAAATCGTCCGGGTGGGCACAGGTTGAACGGCGCAAATCAGCACATCATCGCCTTCGTCAATCGGCTGCGCCTTTAGCTGCCGGATGAAGGTCTGCAAGCGGGGCAGCAGTTCCAGATTGCCGCGCAGATTGGCGGTATAGAGAATGGTGATGTGGGTCATGTATTCACCTTCTATACAGCATGTGCCGTCAAAAGCAGCGGTTTCAAAGATTCCAGCGATACATTGATCGACACTTCGACCATCATCTCATCCCCGACGAAATGATAAACAAGCGTATGGAAGAACGGCGTTTGATAAAGTCGGACGATCATCGTAAAGGTGTCTGCGTCCCTCCACGCGCCGCTGGCCGTGATTGGCGTGTTGTCAAACAACAGGGGTTGGTTGAACAGGGCAGTTTGCCCCAGCTGCCATTCCCCATAACCACAGGGAATCGTCTCTTCATTCGCGGCTGTTTTGATGCTTATGACGCAGCCGGACTCGGTAAAATTCAGGGCGATGGTTTCAATCTTCAGATCATTGGCATCGACCGCGTAACTTCGACCGGAAATCTGTGACGAAACAGGCGATTCTGGCTTCCCCTGCACAGGCATCATTGCCAGGCTGGATAATTTCTTTGTCAGCCTGTCTTGATCTGCGGCATCGTCGGGAAGCGCGTCTGGCTGCATTGCGGGAAGCAGAATCTCCCAAACCAGATTCAATGGCTGCTGCATATCAAATACGTCCATGCCGCTGGTGATGGCAAGAACGGCATCCTGTTCCGGCATGACGATACAATACTGACCAAACACGCCGTCTCCCCGGTAAGCGCCATGACGGCAGCGCCAGAATTGATAACCGTAGCCCTGCGACCAATCGGGTTGTGCGCCGTCGGCATTCGAGATTTGGAAAGTTGTGGCTTCATCAATCCATGCTTCAGGCAGCAGTTGGTTACCCTGCCATCTGCCTTTTTGCAGATAGAGTTGACCAAACCGGGCGACATCTTCCGTTTTGAGACTCAGGCCAATTCCGCCCGCTGTAATTCCCTGCGGCGATTCGCTCCAAGCGGCTTTTTCGATGCCCAGCGGCTCAAACAGGCGCGGGGTTAAATAATCGACCAGCTTCATGCCAGTCGTTTTCTGCACGATGGCAGACAGCATATAAGTTGCGCCCGTGTTATACAAAAAGTGGGTTCCCGGCGTATGTACAACAGGCACACTGAAGAAGCCTTTGATCCAGTTGCCATCCGGTCGATCAACCACGTATGACCATGTATCTTCAGCCTGACCTGTGGACATCGACAGCAAATGCCGCACACACATCCCCGCCAGCAATTCACTCTCTCCGGCGGGCGTTTCGTCTGGAAAGAAGGATAGGACTGGATCGTCGATGGAGAAATATCCCTCGGCTATGGCCAGACCGACAGCCGTTGAGGTAAAGCTCTTGCTGAGGGAAAACAATAGGTGGGGATGTTCGCGCCCATAAGGTGACCACCACCCCTCAGCGATGACGCTGCCATGCCGCAGCAGCATGAAGCTGTGGATTTCGTGAATCTGACTTTCCAGTGCTTCGACAAACTGAAGCACAGCAGCAGAAGCGATGCCCTGCCGTTCGGGCGAGGTGCGTTGTAAATCATGGGTGACAGTTGGAAGCATCGTTATAACCTTACATTCGCTGTTTCAAAGGCGCGGACGATTATAGTGGTATTGTGGGGTAAGTTCTACGGTATGAATTAAGCGGTCGCTAAAACGTTTTGCTTCCGCCGTACAATCGCATATACAATCGCTTTAGGTTATCCCCTTTAGCCCATCATAATCAGGCCACTCATGAACCAATCCATCGAGTCATCAGTTCTCAGTTCTCAATTTTCAGTAAAAAGCAATTCAAAGCGTGTACTCTCAGTTCGGTTTTTGCTGGCGTTGGCATTGGCGTTCGGCTCGGAAGTGTTGGTGTGGACTGACCCGGTTGGGCGTCCGCTGGTCGAATGGATGCTGTTGATTCCGGGCTATCTGGTTTTAAGTTCGGTGCTGCTGGATTTCACCGTGCGCTACCGCCCGCGCGATTTGTTTGGGGCGTTGGTGCTGGCGGGGGTATACAGCTTGAGCGCGTCGCTGGTCATCAATCCGGCTTCCACATTGGATGAACTGCCGCGGACACTGGTCACACGGGTGATGGGCGCACATGCATTGTTGGGCGCGGAAATGATCGGCTTGTTTCTGGCGCTGACCGGGGGCGAACGGCGGCGTTCTCTATTGATCGGGTGCGTGGTGGTCGGCGCGGCATGGGGGATGTGGGTACGCTGGTGGCCGCAGGATAACGGTCTGAGCGAAGTCTCATTATTGACCATGCTGCTTTATGGCATCGCCGGATTGGGGTTGATCGGCGCGGCATTGTTTTATGCAGGGCGCACGAGTGCCGGATTAACACAGGACGATTTGCGTTTGTCGCCGCGCGGCTGGAGCATGGTGGTGGTCACGCTGGCGATTCTGTTCATCATCCGCCTAGCGCAGGGCGTGATTGATGGCGGTGCAGGGGTGCTGATTGTGCTGCTGCTAATCCTGTCGTGGGCGATTTTATGGTTTCGTGGGCGGACGAAAGGCAACACGCTGCTGGATGGGCATATTCCGGTTGTGCCAATCGGTAGGTGGCGTTTGCTGATCGCCGCCGGATTGTTCCTCGCTGCGGGCATTTTTGCGTACAGTCTGCCGCGCATCCAACTCGGCGAGGTTTATCAATTGTCGATTATCGCGCTGGCCTTCACCGCCTACGGATTGGCGTGGCTGCCAACGGTTTCGCTGGTGCTGGGGGTGCAAGCCTATCTGCGCCAGATCAGTGCGGGCAAACTCTAAATCGGTGTTCGTTGGATGAAAGTCACGATATGCTCCGCGATCACCTCGCCTTGTTCTTCCTGCAAAAAATGTCCAGCGTTTTGAATGGTGATTTCTGGCTGTTCACTGGCGCTGGGGATGAGTTGGCGGAAGAAATGGTCTACACCACCTGTCACCGGGTCGCTGTCGGAAAACATCACTAACGCGGGCTTGTGCCATTCGCGCAGTTTTTCGCGTGCAGCCCGGCTTTCCGCAGCGCCGGGGGCATCCGGTTTTAGCGGAATCAACAGCGGGAAAGCAGCTACACCTGCTTTATAATACTCATCCGGGAAGGGCGCATCATAAGCCGCTTTCACTTCTGGCGCTAATGGGCCGGAAGCGCTGCTTATTTCTATTAACTGCCCCGGTTCAATCGCCCGTCCGGTACGTTCGGCGAATGCCCGCCAGCGCATAAAGCCCTCGGTCATCGGATGGTCGCCGCCTGTGAGTCCGGTGTTCATAATCACCAGCCGCGCGAAGTGTTCCGGCATTTCGGTGGCAATCGGCAGGCCGAGGATGCCGCCCCAATCCTGACACACCAGCGTAATGTTTTGCAAATCCAGCGCTATGATGAACCCCGCGATCATATCGTGATGCATCTGGAAGGAGTATTCGCTCAATTCGCTGAATTTATCCGACCGCCCAAAGCCAACCATATCCATCGCTACCGCCCGCCCAACTGTCGAAAGTGCCGGGAGCATTTTGCGATACAGGTAGCTCCATGTCGGTTCGCCATGCAGGCACAGAATCGGATCGCCCGTTCCGGTTTCAACATAGTGAATCCGCGCTCCATTCACCTCGACATACTGTGGCGCATACGGCCAGCCGGGAAGATCGGCAAAGCGTTCGTCGGGGGTACGGATGAGGGGCATGGTGCTTTGCTCCTTACATGACAGCTTACATAAACAAAAGGTGTCAGACGGCACATTACGCGGGCGATTATAACCGCTACAGTGAGATTAACCGAACGGTGTGAAAGGAACACCTTTATGGTCACCAACACGATTCCGCAGGAGGGAGATTCCCTCAAGGTTGTCACTGCTGCCAACCACGAAATGATCGTCTATACGGATCGCGTGGTCATCCAATACACTGATTTTCTTTCGCGCTTGATTCAGCGGGAGAAGATTATTCCCATCGCTGACATCAAGGAAGTCCGGCTGTATGCATCCCGGTTCACCAACGATCATCACATTCAGTTTTCAATCATTAATCATCAGGGTCACACAGTAAGCCTGTCCTACCCTGTTGGTCATCTGGCCGCTGTGCAGGCTGCCAAACGGCAGATTGAAGCCCGGATGGCACACGCATAATCCGCTGAACCTTTTTGCTACTGGGGCAGCACTCGGCTGTCCCAGGATTTTTGTTTTGCCCCGCCGCTGCGTTACACTAGCGTTCCTATTCGGACAATTTGCACGAATCAGGACACGCCATGAGCAGCCGACCCACCATCGAAAAACCCGCTACCCGCGAACTTACCAACCCTCTCAGCAACGATATTCGTCTGCTGGGTAATTTGCTCGGCGCAGTCATCCGTGAACAGCATGGTGATGATGCTTTCAATCTGGTGGAGGATGTGCGCGCCGCTGCCAAAGCCCGCCGTAACGACGAACCCGGTGCAGCCGAACGACTCACAAAGCTGATTGCGGATGTCGATCTGGACGCCAAGCGGGTTTTGATTAAGGCATTTTCCAATTATTTTCAGCTCATCAATATTGCCGAGGATTTGCAGCGCATCCGTGCCCTGCGCCAGCGGGAATTAACCGGGCGCGTGGACGATTCCGCCGAGGCTGCTGTGAGTGCTCTGAAGGCCGCCGGGGTTGATGCTGCTCGAATCCGTACCATCATGAACGAAATCAGTGTCCGGTTGGTCTTGACTGCCCACCCATCCGAAGCCAAGCGCAAAGAGGTTTTAATCAAACTGCGGCATATTGCACAGATGATGTCGATTCGAGATCGTCAAACCCTGCTGCCGCGCGAGTCCAGAGCATTGGAAGCACAGATTACCGAGGAAATTGAGGAACTCTGGCAAACGCGGCCAACCCGTGCTTCGCGGGCAACAGTAGCCGACGAAGTGGACTTCGGCCTGTACTTCATCACCTCGGTCATTATGGATGTGATGGTGGATGTCTATGCCGATCTGCGGGAAGCTTTGCAGACTCATTACCCAAATGAGGATTGGTCGGAACTGCCGCCGCTGCTACGTTTCGCCTCGTGGATTGGCGGCGACCGGGATGGCAACCCCAATGTATCGCCGGAAGTGACCCTGCAAACGCTGCAAACCCTGCGGGCAGCCGTGCGGAATGCTTATCTGGAAGAGATTGATTTCCTCAGTGAACATCTAACGCATTCAGCCGATGAAGTACCGGTTTCTGAGGATTTGCACGAGGCAGTAGTAGGTGCGGGCGGTCTGGATGAACGGTTCCCCACCGAGCTTTACCGTCAGCAGATGAACCTGATACGCGGCAAACTGGAACGCGCCGAATATGAAGAAACACTGGAACTTTACGACGATCTCAAGTTGATCGAAACCAGCCTGAAGCGCAACAAAGGGCGAAATACGGCGGGCGGTGCGCTGCGGCGGTTGATGGAAAAAGTGCGCCTGTTTGGTTTACATCTCGTGCCGCTGGAAATACGCGAAGATTCGCGCCTGCACGCCAATGCGCTGGACGAAATGTTCCGGCATTACGGACGGACGGAAAGTTACAAGGGACTTTCGGAAGCCGACAAACAAACCCTTCTGACGATGGAAATCGCTAACCCACGTCCATTTTTCCCCATCGAACCCCATTTCAGCGAGGCCACCAACAAAATCATCGCCACCTGGCGTATGATCGCCCGTGTGCATAAACAATATGGCACAGTAGCCATTGATACTTTCATCGCCAGTATGAGCCAGCAGCCCAGCGATATTCTGGCGATGCTGCTGCTGGCGCGCGAAGTGGGCATCGAAAAAGATATAGACCTTGTGCCGCTGTTTGAAACTATTGACGATTTACAGGCCGCGCCAGCCGTGATGACGGTGCTGTTCGCTAATCCCGAATATCGCAAACATCTGGCCGCGCGTGGCAGTCGTCAGCAGATTATGATTGGTTACAGCGACAGCGGCAAAGATGGTGGTTATCTGGCCTCCAACTGGAATCTCTATACGGCACAGGAGACGCTGGCCGAAACCTGTGCGTCGCAGGGTGTGACGCTGGAATTGTTTCATGGTCGGGGTGGCAGCATTGGGCGCGGCGGTGGCCCAACCAATCAGGCTATTCTTTCGCAGCCGCCGGGGTCGATTCATGGTGCGATCAAAATCACCGAGCAGGGCGAAGTGATTGCCTACCGCTACAGCAATGCCGATATTGCCCGCCGCCATCTGCATCATGTTTTGAACGCTGTACTGTTGGTGCGGGGTGCGCCGCCTGCCGGGGAACTGCGTCCCGAATGGCGTCAGGCGATGGATTATCTGGCTGAAGCCGGACGTATGGCTTACCGCAAATTCGTCTATGAAACACCGGGTTTCGCGGAATACTGGCAGCAGGCTACACCCATCAACGAACTGGCGAATCTGCCCATCAGTTCGCGCCCCGCCAAGCGCAAACCGGGCGGCAGCTTTCAGGATGTGCGGGCGATTCCGTGGGTATTCTCATGGATGCAAAGCCGCGCCATCATCCCCAGTTGGTATGGTGTTGGCTATGCGTTGGCGATGTTCTGTTCCGAACAGCCTGACCGGATGGCGCTTTTGCGTCAGATGTATCAAGAATGGACATTCTTCCGCGCGCTAATGGAAAATGTGCAGTTGGATTTGGCGAAGGCGGATATGGGGATTGCTGAACTGTACGCCTCGCTGGTCAGCGATGAAGCCCTGCGTGAGAGCATTTTTAGCGAAATGAAACAGGCCTATCTGCGCTCATGCAAGATGGTCTGCGAGGTTATCGAACAACCCTCGCTCTTGTATCAGTCGCCTGTTATGCAGCGGTCGATTGAACGGCGTAATCCGTATGTAGACCCGTTGAATTTTATTCAGGTGGATTTGCTCAAGCAGCTTCGCCAAATACAGCCGAATCATGACGAATACAAAGCCATCTTGCGGGCGGCGCTGAACACCATCAATGGTATTTCGGCAGGCATGAAGACCACTGGCTGACCATTATTGGCACCAGTTGGCATACGCGAACGAACCATTATTATTATCAGTCAGGCGGCGGGTAATGCCGCTTTCAATCTGTATCTGGTAAATCTTGTTGCTGAAGCGTGTGCTCCGATTGGAGTGAAATAGAATCGATTGGTTATCCGGCGACCACACGGGCGCTAAATCTCCCGATGGATGCTGGGTCAGATTGCGTGTATTGCTGCCATCAGCGTTCATCAGGTAAATCTCGAAGTTGCTATCTCGCAGCGAGAGGAACGCAATCTGTTTGCCATCCGGCGACCAGCGCGGTTCCTGATCCTGCCCCAGCGCTTGCGTCAGGTTACGTGGGGTTCCCCCTGCTGCGTCGATGCTGAAAATGTCCCAATCCCCATTCCGCAGCACCGAAACGTAAACGATCTGTTTGCCATCCGGCGACCAGATGATATTGCCCAGATCAGTGTGGTCATCGTTGGTCAGGCGGCGCACATTCCCGCCGTCTGCATCCATCAGATACAATTCCGACGAGCCATCCCGCGACGAGAAAAATGCAATCGTTGTGCCATCTGGTGACCACGCCGCGCCCACATCCAGCGCCGGATTATTGGTCAGGTTGGTGGTCGGAATCCGGCATAGGGGGTCAGTTCTCAGGCAGCTTAAATCCGCCAGATAAATTTCGCGGTTGTCATCCCGTTCAGAGTTGAACAGCAAGCGGGTGCTGTCCGGCGACCAGACCGGAATCATATCCACCTGACTATCCGGCGTCAGATTGCGAACCGTGCGCCGCAGGAAATCTTTCACATAGATGTCGGAGGTAATTCCCGAATCCTCGGTGTAGGCAATCCATTGGCAGTCCGGCGACCACACCGGATAGCTGCCCGTCCCCATGTAGAAGCCCAAGCCCAACCGCATATCCATCATGTACAGGCGGGTAATGCTCTGCATCATATACGCCACCTGTTCGCTGGGTAAAGCCCGCCCCACACCCAGCGCCAATCCGGCAAACAGTGTCATCAACCCCAGCAGTCTGATGCTCAACTTGAACACGGCATATCCTCACCATGAATGCTGTAGATTGTGCCGTATTTTGGAAATATTCGAAAATGCCCCGCCCGTCGGATGGATGGGCAGGGCAGCAGGAGAAGGCTAAACGCTGATGGGCAGTGCCTTTAAACCGCGCAGCACGTAAGTTGGGCGGTAAGGTGGTGCATCGTCCAGCAAACCCATTTTCGGCAGCCGTTTGAGCAAAGTGCTGATGGCGATCTGCCCTTCCAGACGGGCTAACGGCGCGCCCAAACAGTAATGAATTCCGTTGCTAAAGGCCAGATGTGGATTCGACTCGCGGCTGATGTCCAGTTGGTCAGGATTGGCGAACTGTTCCGGGTCACGGTTAGCCGCGCCGAGCATAAAGCTGACCTGCGAACCTTTCCGCAAATGCTGTCCCTGAAATTCCATATCGGTCATCACCATACGCGAAGTCATCTGTACCGGGCTGTCGTAGCGCAGCACTTCCTCAATCGCGGGTTTGATGAGTACGGGGTCGTTACGCAATTTTTCCAGTTGCTCAGGATGACGCAGCAGCGCCAGCATTCCGTTGCCGATCAGGTTGGTGGTGGTTTCATGCCCCGCCACCAGCAGCAGAATACAAGTAGCAATCAATTCTTGCTCAGTCAGTTTATCGCCCGCTTCTTCGGCGGCCACCAGCGCGCTCATCAAATCGTCTTGCGGATGTTTACGCCGTGCATTCGCCAGATCACGCAGATAGGCCGAAAACGCCACCGTCGCCGCCGTCCCGCGTTCATAAACCTCCGGCGAATCGGTCAATTCCAGCGTCCCCGCCAGATCGCGCGACCATCCCCGAAACAAATCCTGTTCATCTGTCGGCACACCCAGCATTTCCGCGATGACCGTCACGGGCAGTGGCACCGCCAAATCCTGAATGATGTCCATCTGCTTTTTATCTTGAACCGCATCCAGCAGACGATCCGTGATGGCCTGTGCCCGCCCGCGCAGATTTTCGACCATACGCGGCGTGAAGGCTTTATGCACCAGCATCCGCAAACGGGTATGCGTCGGCGGATCACGGAACAACATCCAACCGCGCACCATCTCCATATAGGGTTGATATTCGGCGGGGGGTTCCGGCGGCAAACCCAGTTCTTCGCGGCTCATCACATTCTGGATTTCGTGCGCCAAACGCGCATCCTTGAGCAGCGCGGCACAGTCTTCATAGCGCGTCAAAAACCAGATGCCCCACTGATCCCAGAAAAATACCGGGGCATTGACGCGCAGCATATCGTAAACCGGATAAGGATTAGCCTGGAACTCCGGTGAAAGCGGCGAAAATTCGACCATCTCAAAAAACTCCTTATTTGAATTTGCTCATTTGCCTATACGTATCCGGCAGGTGAATTGTTTTATTGGTCGAGTCATCTCTCCATTTGCAGTATAATGACATACGAATGATCGCTGCCACAGGGGGAACGTCATGCCGGAACACATCTTCATCTCCTACGCCCGTGCGGATGGAAAAGACTTCGCCGGAAAACTGCATGACCAATTGGAAATTGACGGTTTTACCGCTTGGCTGGACATCCGCGATATTCAGCCGGGGAATCATTGGGATGACGAAATTGATAAAGGCATCCGTGAATGCTGGGCGCTGATCTTCGTGATGACCCCCGGCAGCATCGAATCCGAAGTCTGCCACGATGAATGGACGCGCGCCCTCAGCTTCAAAAAGGCCGTCCTGCCGTTGAAACTGACCGATTTTGATGATACCGAAATTCCCTTCCGCTTGGCACGGCGACAATACCTGAAATTTGACGGCGAGTTTGACCCGGCGATGGCGCGTTTACGCCAGCGGTTGCAGCACATGCAAAGCCCCGCTGGACAGATTGACGAACTCAAAGACCGCCAGACCGAACTCAAACGCGCCCTCGAACGCGCCGATGATTCACAAGCCCCCCGTTTGCGAAAAGAAATCGACGAATTGGCCGAGCAAATCGCCTACAAGGAACGCGCCCTCCGCGAACCGGAAGCCGTCAAAGCCGAAAACCGTCAGACCACGCAGGCCATGATCGACCTCGAACGCGAACGGCTGCTCAAACAGGCCGAATTTGACCGTGCCCTGACTCGCCGCCGGGTGGTGGGCAGCGCCCCGCAGGGTGTCAGCGAAACCTTCCGCGACCGCGACACCCAATTTGCCGAAATCATCAACACCCTGTTGGACGATAACGGCGTCCGGGTCGTCAGCATTTATGGCAGGGGCGGCGCGGGCAAAACGGCTTTAGCCTGCAAGGTGCTGCATGAACTGGAAAAAGATTATGCCCGTGTGCATGGTGTGGTCTACCTCAGCACCCGCGTCGGATTGGGGATTGGCTTCGAGCAGATTTACACCGCCAGCGCCAAGATGCTGGGCGGCGAGACCGAAACCGCGCTGGAACAGGCGTGGAAGCAGCACCAGACTGACCTCAACGCCCGCATCCAGACGCTCATTGACCATTATGGGCAGCACAAATGCATCATCCTGCTGGATAATCTGGAAGATTTGCTGGATGCCGAGGGACACCTCACCGACGCCGAACTGAAAGCCTTTGTGGATGCCTTCCTGCGGCAGCAGCACGGCGCGCGATTGCTCATCACCAGCCGCGAACCGCTGAACCCGGCTAACGACGCCCGCCGCTTCGAGAAAGTGGTGCCATTAGATGAAGGTTTACCCGAACATGATTCGGTTGAACTGCTGAAAGCCCTCGACGCTGACGGCGACATGGGGCTAAAAGACGCCGACGAAAATCTGCTCAAAACCATCGCCGCCAAAACACATGGCTATCCCCGCGCGTTGGAAGCCGTCGCCGGAATCCTTGACCGCGACCCGCTGCTGACCGCCGAAAAACTGCTGGCGAATGCTGACTTGTGGCGTTCGGAAGTGACCGAGGCGCTGGTGCGCGAGGCGCAGTCCCGTCTGGATGCCGACGCCCGCCGCGTGATGCAGGCTTTGGCCGTGTATGGCCGTCCGGTACGCGAGGCCGCCGTCCGCTTTTTGCTCGAACCCTACGCGGACGAAATTGATGTGCCGACTATCGTGCGCCGTCTGGCGCGTGGCAAATATGTGACCGTCAAGCGCAATACGGGCGAATTGGTTCTGCATCCCCTCGATAAAGAGGTGAATTACAACCAGATTCCCGCTGGATTGGTCGACGATTACAACCGCGAGTCACTAGAGCGCCGCGCGGGCAATTACTACGTCCAGCTTCGCGCCCCGATGGAATCATGGAAAACCATCGACGACCTCGCCCCCCAACTGGCCGAATTTGAACACCGTGTCAAAGCGGGTGATTACGATAGTGCTGCCCGCCTGCTGAGGAACATCGACTTCCATTACCTGATGCTCTGGGGACACAGCAAGCGTATGCTGCCTTTACGCGAACAATTGTTAGGGAAGATTGAGGATAAAGAACTGACTGCCGATAATCTGAATATGATGGGCTTGGCCTGCTGGTGCTTGGGGCAAACTAAACGATCAATTAGATATTACGAACAAGCCCTACTCATCCATCGAGAAGCAGACGACAAATGGGGCGAAAGCGCGGTTCTGGGCAATCTGGGTTTAGCCTACAGCGACTTGGGGGAGGTGCGGCGTGCCATTGCCTATTATGAGCAGGCGTTGGTCATACAGCGGGAAATCGGCGATCGTCGCGGCGAGGGGACTGATCTGGGCAATCTGGGGAACGCCTACTACTCATTGGGGGAAGTGCGGCGTGCCATCGACTATTATGAGCAGGCATTGGTCATTAAACGCGACATCGGCGACCGTCGCGGCGAGAGTATAAATCTAGGCAATTTGGGATTGTGTTATAGAGAGGTGGGGCAATATGACAAGGCACTAGACAATCACTTACAGGGCCTAAAAATTGTCCGCGAAATTGGCGCACGCAGCAGTGAAGGCTATCGGTTGAATGGATTGGGTGATACCTATCTGGCACTTGGACAATACCACGAAGCGCAAACCCATTGCCAAACCGCCGTCATCATTGCTGATGAAATCGGTATGTCAAGAGAACAGCAGGAATGGCGCACGACACTTGCTCTTACACACCTTTATAGAGAACAATTGAACACCGCTTTAGAGGTTATCCGCAAAGCCTTGACCTACGAAACACCCGATAGCAGCGAAACGGAAGCATTGCATGGGTTGGTTCTGACGCGACTTGGATCGCTTGCCGATGCCTGTGCTGCTTTTGAACGCGCCCTTGTTGGGGCGGATACCATGCTGGCAAAAACGGCGGAATTGTATGAGGCAAAATATACAAGCGGTTTAGCATTAGCGGGTTTAGCCGTTTGTGGCGATCCTGTCCGTATCCCACAAGCTATTGACACCTATCGTGATGCCCGTGCCAATTGTGATGCAGTCGGTGTCCTCGCATGGAATCGCCGCCTGCTGGACGAACTCGCCAAAGCCGACGCGAATGGCATTCTCGCGCCTGTCCGTGCTGTGTTGGAATAGTTTTTAGGTTGTTGTTGGTTGGTTTTTAGTCTCTCGTGCGGTTTTGTGGGTATGATGGTGGTTTCTTGACGGGAACCCTAACCATCAGGTCATTCATGCAACCTCTCGATTCGTTACATCCATCAGAACGTCCGCGCGTCCTGATGATCTCCAAAGCCTGCATCGTTGGCATTTATCAGCGCAAACTTGAGGAAATCGCCCGCCTCGGCGTCGATCTGTTGACTCTCGTCCCGCCTTCATGGAAGGACGAACGCGGCGAAACCCGGCTCGAACGTGTCTATACCGAAGGTTATCAGCTTCAGGTTGTGCCGATTGCCCTCAACGGCAACTTTCATCTGCATTTTTATCCCGGCCTCGGTCAGTGGATACGCGATTTCCGTCCCCAAATCGTCCATATTGACGAAGAACCTTATAACGCAGCGGCGTGGCAAGCCTTGTTTCATGCCCGCCGCGCCGGGGCAAAAACGCTGTTTTTCTCGTGGCAAAATATTGTCCGGCAGTATCCGCCGCCGTTTTCATGGGGTGAACGCTGGCTGCTCAACAACGTGGATTATGCGCTGGTTGGCACAGAAAGCGCTGCGTCCGTCTGGCGCGCTAAAGGTTATACAGGGCGACTCGCCGTCGTTCCTCAATTCGGCGTCGATACAGAACTTTTTAAGCCAGTAGAAGTTTCCAGTTTGCAGTTTCCAGTTTCCAGTCCGTCTTTAGAATCAACCAACAACCAACAACCAATAACCAATGACCATCTCTCAGTCCTTCAGATCGGGTATGTCGGTCGCCTCGTCGAAGAAAAAGGGGTTCATCTCCTGCTGGAAGCGGTCGCGCGGTTATCCGGTGAATGGCGATTACGGATTATCGGCAGCGGCCCCATGCGCCACGCACTCCATGCTCAGGCCGCGAATCTGAATATCGCAGATCGCATCGAATGGGTCGAATGGGTCGCCTCTACCGATATGCCAGCGCAGTATCAACAATTAGATGCACTGGTGATTCCCTCGCTCACCCGCCCCAACTGGAAAGAACAGTTTGGCCGCGTCATCATCGAAGCGATGGCGGCGGGCGTTCCGGTCATCGGATCGGACAGCGGCGCGATTCCTGATATTGTTGGTGATGCTGGATTGATTGTGCCTGAAGGAGATGTCGAAGCGCTCAAGGCTGCGCTGTGCAAATTGCAAACCGATATAAATCTGTGTCAGCAAATCGCCACGGCTGGACGCAAGCGCGTTTTGGAACGCTTCACTCATGCACAGGTCGCCGCCGCAACCGTCGCGGTTTACAAAGAACTGCTTTCGCCCTAATTACCTAAATCTGCTAACCATGGTGCGATTGCTTCTGCTACAACCGTGTGTCCCTGTGCATTGAAGTGACCGTCAATGGGGTAGTATAAACGTTCGCCGGGGTTGGCCTGTATCCATGAACGCAAATTATCGGTCAGATTGAGCGCCGGGATACCCTTTTCAGCCAGAAAGGTTTCCAGTCGTGTGCTTGCTGCCCTCGGATCAGCATCGGCTAGTTCAGGCAATACTGCCGCATAATCCGCAGCCGTCACTGCCCAATCTTCGTTATGCACCGCCCGTCGGTCTGGAATGATAATTGCCCCGAACGGAATATTCTGTAACGCGACGACCGCCCGAAACTGCAAAATCAATGCCTCGGTCAGCGCCCATGCCTCCGCCCAATGGGCATCTTCCGGCAAATACAGACCGATTTCCACCGGATATTCAATCTGATAATTGGGCGGTTGGCTCACCACTGCCGGACGTAAAGGCGGATTTTCTGGCGGTGCAGGCGACTCGTCAGCCTGCAATTCCATCAGCCATTGATAAACGGGGGCATCAGGATAAAGCGATGGATCAAATACTGGGCTGTTGTGCAGCCGTAAAAGGCCATCATCCAGCGTAAAAAATGGGCGGTTTAAACGGTAGCCGTAGCGCCGCTGTTCCAGATCAATCTGGTTATCCTGAATATCATTGCCGGGGTACAGCGCCAGAATCACCACATCCGGTTGAAACTGCCAGCCGAGCAGGGCATATAGCAGCAGTTCCCGATCCGTGCCGTAAGCATCCACGCTCAGGTTAATCACTTCGACGGATTTCTGCGGGGCGAGGGCGTTCAGCAAATTTGGAAATGCTGCTTCCCATTTCACCTGCATTCCCTGTGGGAACGAATCGCCCACGATCAGGATGCGGAAAACACCCGATGGCTTTTCCAGTTGATAATCCGGCGCGTGTAAACCGAAGTTGTTGAGCTTAATCAGGTTATGGAATTCGTCGGTCGGCTCTGGCATCCAGTAGAATTCGGCACACGGATCACGGTAATCATGCACCAACTCGCGCACCAGCGGCAGTAAATCCCCCGGCACAGGCTCGCAGGGCACATCAACTGATGGCGCTAATTCCGGGCGGGAAAGCAGCCCAATCGCCAATACAATCCCTGCCATCAATACCCCAGTTGCCAGACCCATCCACCGTTTTCTCACGCTGCAATCCTTTTTTAGCTGGATGCCAATGAGAGCAGTTTCACATAAAATACGGGCTTGTGCCACATGCCTTGTGACAAACCAAGAATGGGGCGTGCGTGGGGTGATCGCCGGGTTCAGCCTGTCGGCGGTGTGTTATTATGGCGCCCATGATGACGACTTTAAAACACCAATTCAACACCTACTCTCGCATTGCATTGGAACTGCCGCACTGGGTACGGGCAATAGGCGCAGTCGCTTATGCCGCCCTGCTCACGTTGGTGTTGCTGCAATCCAGTTCGCAGCCGGTTGTCGGCCCGGTCGCCCCCAAGGAATTTAACCTCGCTTGGGAAATCCTGCTGACCACCGGACATATCGTGGGCTTCTCGCTGCTGGTTGTGACCATCTGGTGGGGGCTGTGTCCGCCCGCCCCTTTGCCCTGGACATTGATTGCTGCTGTGCTGTTCGCCTGCGTGCTTGGCCTGACGACCGAAGTGCTGCAATCTATTGTTCCAGACCGCAGCGCCTCCCTTTTTGACCTCGGCGTGAACTGGAGTGCAGCCCTATTGACTGCTTACCGTATCTACAGGCATCATCGCTGACGGTGCTTTGTGCTACAATCGGGGTCGCAACTATGCCCTGAAAATGATGTATATCAGCTCATGCCAATACTCAAAATTTGCCATCCTCAATTCTCTAAGCGCATTACTCGTTACACGTTACTCGTCACTGTTTTACTGATTAGCGCCTGTGGTGCATCCGCCCGTCAGGTTATTCCCACCCAGCGCCCGACCGATACACCGACCTTCACACCAACTGCCAGCCGCACACCGGATTTCAACGCCACGCCGACGGCTACTCCAACAGGCGAAGAAGGTGGCCCAACCCCCACCTCGATTTTTGGTGCGACGACTACGGTTGTTGCCGCCTTGATGACACCCACCCGCGTCATCAATCCCAATGCGCCGCGCATCGAATTTTTCACCTCGGATGTGGTCGCGGTTGCCCCCGGCGATTCATTAACATTGTTCTGGTCGGTACGTGGGGCGCGCGGCGCGGTGATTTATCGGCTGGATGCGGCGGGGGTACGCGGTGATTTATGGAATGTGCCGCCGGATGGCAATCTGACTGTGCCTACTCGTCGCCGTGACCGGGGTGAAGCCACTTTCCTGCTCAGTGCCGGAACAGGCGACCTGATAACCGAGCAAACGCTGACTATTCCGTTATCGTGCCCTGATCCCTGGTTCTTCCAACCTGCGCCAGAGGCCTGCCCGGATGGGCCATCTGAACCGACGGCGTTAATTGAAGAAGCCTTTGAGCGCGGGCGGATGTTTTACATCGAATCGCGGAATACGGTTTATGTGCTGTTCAACGACAACCTTGCGCCCGCATGGATCGCGCTGGAAAACCGTTTTGATCCGGCAGTACACCCTGAATTGGAAGAAAGTTTCGTCCCACCGCCGGGATTTGTGCAGCCGATTCGCATCCTCGGCTTTATCTGGCGCGGCAATGACACCGTGCGCAACCGTCTTGGTTTGGGGCTGGCAGCGGAAACCAACTACGATGGTTTTGTGCAATCCGTCACCGGGGCGGATGGCGAACAAAGTTTGTACGCCAACAGCGCCGATGGCACTGTGGTGCAACTGCTTCCCGGCGGCGATGCCTGGCAGATCATCAGTGCTCCGCTGCCGGGGTAAGGTATAATTAACGCTGATGGGACTGGATGGTAACTCTACAGGATAACTATGCTTAACGAAATTGCCTCGACGCGCGAAGACCGCCCTATAGTGCGCGCTGTGCAGCCGCCCGTCTCCAAAGCCGAGATGCTGCAAAATCAGCTTCGTCAGATGGTCGCCAGCGTGATGAACATCGAAAAAGAAGCCTTTGTCGAACCGCGTCAGTCGGATGAAGATGCGCCCGCTGCACCCGGTCTGGCGCTGGAAAGTCATATGGTGGCCTCGTTTGAAGGCACACTGCTGACCGACTCAGAAGGGGCTTACGATCAACTGGATGCGGAACTGGCGAAGCTGAATCACCTACCCATCTTTCGCGCCACCCCGTTTGAAACCAACCAGCCCGCTGATCCGTTACGCCCGCACACCATCCATGTTTTGACCGGACGTATCAATCCACAGCCGCGCCCGTGGTGGCCGAATGCGGCGCTGTTTGTCGCCACATTGTTCAGCGTTTTGCTGGTAGGCACAAATCTGGCCGCCAACGAAATCGCTAGCACCAGCATCATCGAAGCCGAACGCATTGTGAACAATCCATTCCCGGAATTGTGGCGCGGCTTGCCGTATGCCATCAGCATTTTGCTCATTCTGGGCGCGCACGAACTCGGTCATTATTTCGCCGCGCGTCGGCATAAACTCGCGGTGACGCTGCCGTATTTCATTCCGCTGCCGTTCATCAGTATGTTTGGCACAATGGGCGCGTTCATTCAACTGCGCCAGCCGATGAAGAACCGCAAAATGCTGTTCGACGTAGGCGCGGCAGGGCCATTAGCGGGACTGATTTTCGCTATTCCCATTCTCCTGATTGGGTTGGCAAGCACGCGCGTTATTCCCATCAGCGGATTGGGCGTTTACGAGGGCGACTCAATCGTTTATGCGCTGGCGAAAACCATCACCTTTGGGCGCTTTTTGCCAGATGGTCAGATGGATGTGTGTGTGGATTGCAGCCAACTGCTGTGGGCGGGCTGGACGGGTTTGCTGGTCACGGCGCTCAACCTGATTCCGATTGGGCAGCTAGACGGCGGACATGTGTTGTATTCACTGATTGGGGAAAAGGCGCGGCGGCTGTATTACCCGCTGCTCATTGGGATGGCACTGCTGGCGGTGATTGCCAATACGTGGTTCATCTGGGTGCTGCTGCTGCTGTTTTTTGGCCGGGTGTACGCCACACCTTTGGATATGATTACGCCACTGGATAGCCGCCGTCGCGGGTTGGCGATTTTTACGCTGGTCATATTCGTGTTGATCTTTGTGCCTGCACCGCTGGCACAGCAGTTGACACCTGCACAGCCCATCAATACACCGACCGACGCGGCGATGCTGCTGCCTTTAGCCATAATTTTGCTATCCCGATTACGTCGATAGGAAATTCCCATGAATGCCCAATACTTTCGCCGCTTGTTTGATTATAACTACTGGGCACACCGCCGCGTGTGGAATTGTGTCGTGCAGTTGAGCGAGGAGCAGTTCACCCGTCCATCAGATTATTCGGTGGGTTCGGTGCATGAGCAAATTGTGCATACGATGGAAGCCGAATGGTTGTGGCTGACGCGCGTACTCGGTAATTCGGTTGCCCGCCTTGCGCCCGCCAGCGAATACCCAACCCGTGATTTGATTCGCGCCCGTTGGGATTTCATCGAAACCGAATGGCGTGCCTATGTGAGCGTGTTGAAAGATGAAGACCTCACTAAACATGTAGAATTCGAGAGCATCAGCGATCACACACAGCGGCAGATGGTTTTGTGGGAAGCGCTGGCGCATCTGCTGAATCATGGCACTGACCACCGCGCCCAGACACTGTCGCTCATTCATCAGGTGGGCGGTAAAACGATTGAGCAGGACATTGCCTTTTACGCTTGGGAATAAAAACAGAGAACCTCGCAAAGCGTTCTCTGTTTGAAAAATCGCTGACGATAACCTTTAACGGTTGACGAAGCGGTAACCCACGCCGCGCAGTGTCATAATATATTCCGGGCGGTCGGGGTCAATTTCCAGCTTTTGACGCAGATAATGCACATACAGCTTCAGGCTGTCGATAGCATCGCCGTATTCTTCGCCCCATGCTTCCGTAACCAGTTCCGTGCGTGTCACTACCCGTCCGGCGTTGCGTACCAGCACGCCCAGCAGATTGAACTCTTTGGGCGTCAGGTGCTTGATTTCATTCCGCACCCAAACCTCGCGGTTCATGAAGTTGACGCGGAAATCGCCGCCGTTGAATACCAGTTCCTCGCTGATGTTGGGGCGGGGCGAACGCCGCAGATGCGCCCGCACACGTGCCACCAGTTCATCATTTTCATAGGGTTTAACAATATAATCGTCCGCGCCCATTTCGAGACCGCGCACCACATCCCGCACCTCACCGCGCGCCGTCAGGAAGATAATCGGCACATCCGACATTTCGCGCAGGCGGCGGCAGACTTCCCAGCCGTCCATATCCGGCATCATAATGTCCAGTAACACCAGATCAGGTTGGTGACGGTAAGCCTTCCGCAAACCGTCCTCTGCCCGAAATGCTTTGATGACTTCGTAGCCACGCCGTTCCAGAAGGATGGCGATCAATTGCACTGTCGTTTCTTCGTCGTCGATGACCAGAATTTTTTCGGCCATGTCATCCTTTGTCTTTCTGCTGCCCGGTTTTAAACATTCTCTAACCGGGGGGTTACAATTATTTAACGTACTGTATCATGGTGTTATATAGCGCGCAAGTAGCCGAGGGCGCGGCTGCCGGGGCTGTAGACCAACGTTTTCCCAACGAATGGGTTAGTAAACCGTTTGTAAGTATCCCATTCGCGCGTTTCACTGTAAAATTTCTCTGGAAACCGATAACCAACAACCAACAACCAGACCACCATGAAAGAAACCCAGGCTGTCATCGAGCGCATCACCCGCCTCAACGAATACTATCAGCGGTTACATTTGGCTGTAGAAGATTTTATAACTGAAATCAAACCGGGGCATTCCTTTTTGGCACGAATGCTGCCAGAACGCTGGGATCCCTATTTGCGTGAACACTGGTGGCCCGTCGCCGTTAGCCCCAACAGCATTGTGATAGAGCGCCCCGGCAGTATCCGCTACGAACCGGGACAGATTGTTTCACTCATAGGCTTGGTAGGCGAACCATTCCGCTACAAACGGACGCTGCGGAATGTGCTGCTGGTGGCCTACGATACCGCCCCCACACCGCTGGTCATGTCCATTCCGGCGCTGATCGGTAACGGCATTAGTGTGACGTTGGTGCTGGCGGGTGAAGCGGCGCAGTATCCCACCAGCCATCTGCCGCCGGAAGCCGAAGTGCTGCACGCGGATACCGAACTGAATTGGCCGAATCGTGTGATGACCGTAGGCTGGGCTGACCAGATTTTCGTCGCTGTGAAAGCCGATGATGAGTTGGGGCACTTCGCCCATGTGTGGAAGATTTTCCGTGAACTGCGTGCTGAAATCCCCAAGACCTATCTGTTCGGCGTTTTCCAGCCGATACAGCCCTGCGGAGTCGGAGCATGTCACGCCTGTATGATTCCCCTGCGCGGTTCGGAACCCTGCCTGATCTGTACCGACGGGCCAGCGGTGGACTTAACGACTGTAAAGTTAGACTGACGTGTCAGATTTTTAGCCAAACAATACTTGGGAGCAATCTTTATGCCGACCGGAAATGACCTCATCGCCCAGATGGAACGCACACCGATTTTGCCCAACAGCCTTGCCATCTGGGGATTGGGGCAGATGGGCGTCGCCATTAAAGGGCCGGATGCCACCATCTATATTGACCCCTGTTTGAGCGATGTTGTGCGCGAACGATTTGGCGAGTGGTGGGCGCGCGCCTATCCCACCCCCCTCGCGCCAGAGTTAGTCACCAATGTAACTTACTATCTGTCATCTCATGAACATCTCGATCATCTCGACCCAATGACCGTTGGCCCGGCAGCCATTGCCTCGCCCGAAGCCCGCTTTATCGCTACAGGATGGAGTGTCGATATCATGACCGATGTTGATATTGACCCTGACCGTATCATCATCCCCAAAGGCTTGGAGCCGATAACCCTGCCCGGAACCAGCATCCGGCTGACAGCTATCCCTTCGGCTCACTATGACCGCGAACACGATGTCAGGAAGGGCTATCGCTGGTTCGGTTATTGGATTGAATGGAACGGTGTGGTTTTCTATCACGCGGGCGATACCATCATCCATCCCGGTTATGTGGATATGCTCAAGGGATTGCCCAAACCGGATGTTGCCATGCTGCCCATCAACGGGCGGGATTGGTATCGGGAAACCGAGGTGGGCGCAGTCGGTAATTTGCAGCCGGAAGAAGCGGCACTGCTCTCAAATCAAATTGGTTGGGAAACGCTCATCATCGGACACAATGATCTGTACCCCAATAACGCCATCCCGATGGCAAACATAATCGCCGCCTTGCAGCGTTATGCACCCCGTCAGGCCTATAAATACCTGCAACCCGGCGAGTTGTACTACTACGTAAAGTAATTCAAATATTGAAAAAGCCGCACCACAGCGGTACGGCTTTTTAACGTTATCGGGTGCTTTACTTCGGCAGCGAGCCGCGCATATTCATCCACCACCGCATCCCCTTATGGAAGATGTCCACAGGTTCGCAGTACATGAACGGGCAGCCAGCCGGGATAACCGTGATGCCATTGTCGTTGCAGAACTTCACAGCCGAATCGGATGTGCTGCGAACCCCGTGCATAACCGAGCAGTGCATCCATACCCGCTTGATGCCCGCTTCGGCACAGTCATGCACAATCTTGTCGGTGACTTCTGGTTTGGTGACAATCATGACCGCATCTACGGGAAACGGCGTGGATTTGACATCCGGGTAACACGGTTGCCCGTTTATGCTTTCCGCGTTCGGGTTGATGGCATAAACTTCATGCCCCGTGTCCTGAAGTTTTTTGTAAACCATATTGGCGGTTTCGCTCGTATTGCGCGAAACGCCAGCAACGGCGATACGCTTTTGAGCCAGAAAATCCTGAACCATCTCTTGCATGGTGGACATTAATCAATCTCCTTACTTCGTCTCTGTTAATTCATACGACTGGATAAAGGAGATCGTTACGGATAAACATCACCATAATCAGGTGCTGTTTGTCAGGTGTGGAATTGTGGTTTAGGCTTGCAGGGCATAAAGTGTGCCGTCGGTTGCGCCCACCAGCACTGTTTCCCCGGCGATACACGCTGCGCCCAGCACTGGAGCACCAATGGCATAATGCCAGATTTCTTTACCAGTGCGTGCGTCCAGACAGTAGAATGTGCCATCCGTGCTGCCAATATACAGCCGGTTATGCCACAGCACCGGAGCGGCGGAAACCGCTTTGCTCGTCTTGAACTCCCACTTCTGGGTGCCGTTAGCGGCAGTCAGCGCATACACTTTGCCATCGCCAGAGCCGAAATACAGCGTTCCTTCGCTGAACAGCGGTGACGAAATGATGCTCCCCCCGGTGCGGAAGCGCCATAATACCCAGCCCATCTTGGTATCCAGCCCATAAGCATAACCATCCGTCGAGCCGAAATAACAGGCACTGTGGTCTGCGTTACTCGTAGGAGAGGCGAAGATGCGCCCGCGTGTACGATAGTTCCATTTGCGCGTGCCGGAAAGTTCCATCGCCTGTAATTCGCCATTTTCCAGCCCAAAAATCACCAGATCATCGGTAATTAGCGGGCGGGTACGTACCGGAGAAAATGTTGGGTACGACCGTTGCAAACGCCCGTTCGCCAGCGCCAGCGCGTACAGGTTGCCATCATCGCTGCCGAAGAAAACCCGATCAAGCGCGATGGCAGGTGTGCCCTGAATCGGGCTGTTTGCCAGAAACGACCATGTGGCTTTTCCACTGCGGCAGTCGAGGGCATAGAAAAAACTATCCTCCGCGCCGAACAGAATTTGCTGCCGTGATTCAGACACCAGCGGCGATCCGGTGATTGCCCCTTTGGTGGTGAACCTCCACACAGGTTTCCCGGTCTTGAGTTGCAGGGCATACAGTTGGCGGTCGGATGAGCCGAAGAACACCCCGTTATTAAAAACCACCGGACTGCCGCGCACTTCGCCACTCGTCTGGAACATCCACAACGGTTTAACTTCGACCGCCACATCAGCGGGCGGTTCAGTTGGATGCAGCGGCGGGTGCAGCGTTCCAGTCACGCCGGTTGGTCTATCCATCGCGCGCGGAACAACCGCGAAATCCTGCGTATAGTGTTTAACGCTAGCGATCAGGGTGCGTAATGCACGTTCATAATCCGTGCGGGCATCGATCCACTGGTGAGAAATCAGCCGGAAGGGGACAGCGTCGCGTTCATCGCCGCGCGCCAGAATCGGGAAAATACGCACGTTCAGCGTTTCCGCATACGCCAACTCGCGTCCCACCCATTCGGATTGCTCCGAATCCGGCGTCAGAATCACCACCAGACAGCCTGCCGCACGAATGGCGCGGGCGATAGCTGTTTCCCATGCGCGGCTGCCCGGCTCCAGATTTTCATCCGTCCAGACTTGGAGCGCGTTGGTGAGGAGCGCATCTCGCACCTGCTGCATAAAGGGTGTATCGCGGCGGCTGTAGCTCAAAAAGATATGATGAAAGATTTCTTTGGTCATCTGGTGATTCAGTTTGGAAATGCAAACGGCTATAAAAAGAGTCTAACACATCTTCAGCCTACATAAACAGTAGCCTTTTTAACGGACTGGATTAGCAGGGGATGGGCTAAATCCACTACAATGCTTGGCATGAATATCTATACACTCCTCAGCAACCTGTTTCCAACCCGGCCACCACCAGCCGCCCCGCGCCGAATGCTACTGATTTTGCCCTGCTGCATCGGTGATGTGGTGCTGGCGACTGCTGCGCTCAAAGCCTTGCGGCGGGCATATCCCAAAGCCCATATC
>JAIOHM010000220.1 GCA_019912965.1 Anaerolineae bacterium | reverse complement strand
CGTGCGGGGAGGGGTTGGGGGTGGGGTAAATAGCATATTCTCACACCTAAAACTGTCGTTCTCTGAATACCTTCCACCAGTGTAAACCCTGTCCTTGGGGCAAGGTCAAGAGGTGCTTGACTCTGCCCTAAGGACAACCTGTAGCGTTATGTCAAAGGCATTTATGTAGGGACGTAACATGTTACGCCCCTGCGCTGGCAATTTCCAAACCATTTCTGAGAAAAGGAGAACTCAATCATGACGACCACCACCATGCAAACCCTTGCACCATCCACCCTGCCGGGGCCGCGCCGGATTCCGTTCATCACCCACGCTGCCAATATCCTGCGACTCAGTACCCAACCGTTAGCGTTACTTGAGGATTATCACCGCCGTTTTGGCGATTTCAGCGCGATGACCCGTTTTCAAAATGGGAAACAAGGCACAGTGTTGGCCTTTGGGCCGGAATTTAACAAGACCGTTTTGGGCAATCCGGCCTTGTTTCACAGCCCAAGCCTGTCGATGTTGGGCGATAGTGCCTTAACCCGCTTGACCTCCGGTTTAGTGTCGATGAATGGCGAACGCCATAAGCAGCAGCGCCGTTTGATGATGCCCGCCTTTCATAAACAGGCCGTCAGCACCTACCGCGATGTGATGGTCGGGTATACCGAAAAGATGTTGGAAGGTTGGCAAGTGGGTAAGCAGATTGATCTCATGCCCGAAATCCGCCAGCTTGTCCTGCGAATCGTCAGCCACACGCTGTTCGGGCTGGACGATCCGACGCAGGATGAACAACTTGGAAACCTGATTTACGGTTGGACGCGCATGAGCAATTCTGCCCCGAATGTGCTGTTCCCACCCCTTCGCCGCCAATTAAACCGCCTCTCCGAACAGCTTGAACGCGAACTGCTGGCGGTCATCAACCAGAAACGGGCAGCGGGAACACCCGGAAACGATGTGCTTTCGGTGCTGATTCAAGCCCATGACGAAGACGGCACGCGCCTGACCGATACCGAATTGATCGGGCATCTGGCGATTCTGTTCGTCGCCGGGCATGAGACGACGGTGAACGCACTCGGCTGGACGTTGATTTTGCTGGCGCGTTATCCTGCCCTCCGCATGGCGTTGGTGGAAGAATTGAAAAGCACATTGGGCGGTGCTGCGCCGACCACCGAGCAAGCCTATGCGCTTCCCTTGCTGGACTACACCATCAAGGAAAGTATGCGATTGCTCCCGCCTGTGGTCTACACCGTACGGGTGGGCAGCGAACCGTTTGAACTCGGCGGATACAACTTGGCGAAAGACAGTGCCGTGCTGCTCAGTCACTACATCACCCACCGCCTGCCGGAAATTTATGCCAACCCCGACCAATTTCAGCCGGAACGTTGGGCAGCATTAGATGTGTCGCCCTATGAATATCTGCCCTTCAGCGCGGGCGCACGGATGTGCATTGGCGCGACTTTTGCCTCGCTGGAAATGCGGATTGTTTTGGCGATGCTGCTCTCGCGTTTTCAGGTGATGCCGTTGGGGAAAGTTGATTATCAGGTTGCGGGGAGCATCCTCCAGCCCAAAGGAACTGTACCCAGCATGATCGGTTTGCCAACAGAACGGCGCGAAGCCTTATCCTTTTCCAGCGGCCTCACGCAGTTGATTCACTAGCGGCGGATGGTCAATTTTAGGTAAAAGTTGCGCCAAAATTGTATTTGCTCCCCTTCGCCCTGACGCGGATGCGGAAGGGGCTGGGGGATGAGGGTAAAAATCCTTATCCACACTTTAAGGTAGTCCTAACCAGCAGTGATCTGGTCGCGTAAATCGCGGGCGATGATGCGGGCGGCGGCGTTTTGCCAGTTGTGCAGCGTCCGTTCTGGCACACTGGCACGGAACCATTCCAGAACAGCTTTCCCGTCTGCATCATCAACGTATCCGTCCCGGCTCAGAAGTTTGATGCCCTGCACATACGGAAAGTACAGCGCGTTGTAATGCCGCCACTCGTCGCTTGTTCCATAATCCCCTTTGCCGCGTGGCTTCAGCCGGACGATGCTTTCCGTCAGCACGGCTTTGAGTTCAGCAGCGCGTTCGAGCGTGCTGGCGGATTCGCCCCGCATAGCAAGGCGTGAGTCAATCAGCGGCAGATGGGTTAGCGGCGAGGCGGAAAGCCGTCCTAAATCGTTCATATGGCTCAACGCGCGGCGCGTCAGTTTGGCGAACTGTTCGTCATCCAGCGCGGCGAAATCCACTTCGGGATTCATGCGTGGCAAAACCTCTGCGGCTGTGCGCAAATCCGCCCGTGCCTGCCGGAGTTGTTGCGTAAATGCCAAACGGTCAACGGCGGATTGAAGGCCGCCGGAAAATATTTGCAATATCAATGCGGCGGCAATCGTCGTGTAGAGGAGCAGTACCATCGGCAGTGAGATACCACCCATAATGCCCATCATCAGCGCGATTTGTCCACCAAACACCAGCGCCGCGAATCCCGAACGGATTGCGGATTGCAGCATATCTGGTAGCAGCGTTTCGCCTTCATCAAAAGCATCCAGCAGCGCGATTGCCAGTCCCAGTAGAAACAAATCGAGTCCCACCGCCAGCACCGCCACATCGCGCGGAATAAAGTCCAGTGGGAACAGCAGCAAACTGATGCTCAACGTCAGGAACAAATCAATCACCAGCAGCACACCCCACAAGCGTTTGCGCCGTGCCATGCGGAAGCTCCATGTCACCACCAGCAGCGCCACCAGCATCAAACAGGCGATGATACCAACCGCGATAGTGTAGACCGCGCTGGCGACCAGACTTTGATTCAGCGCCAGTAACAGCAGCAGAATCGCCAGCACAGGCAAACCATACAGCGCAACCCCGGTCAGTTGCTCGCGCAGACGGTGAGCTTCCGGCAGAAGATAAACCGCCGCACCAAACCAGCATAGCGCAGGCAGAAATAGCAGCCATCCGCTGAGGTCATTAACCAGTGTTGGCAGCAGGGCGTAGACCGTCAGATGATTCAAGCCGATGCCCAGCGCATAGGCGATCAAACCCAATCCGGTCAGCCGCAAAACCGGTTTACGCGGGTCACGCGCCAGCAGATACAAACCCAGCCATAGCGCCAGTGCATAGGTGGTAATTTGAAAAGTAAGTGCCAAAGTCATCAATAAAAATTCCGATTTAGATGCCTGATTCAGTATTGTAAACGTTGGTTGGTTTTGTGTCTTATGATATCCAAATGGGTATAATAAGGACATGAAACTGAGCGACTATGCCAACACGGAACGCATTACCGCCGAATTGAAACGGGATGAAGATGATGCAGTTAGTTGAGCGCCATCTCATTAACCAGAATGATCCGCGCTGGCAAGTCATTGACGAAGCTGCATGGTTCTCGAAGAATATCTACAATGCTGCCAACTACCTTGTGCGTCAAGCGTACATTGCTGGTCAAGGCTACCTGAACTACAACGCCATCGAGAAACGGTTCAAACAGCGTGACTTGCTCCCCGACCAGCAGCTTCCCTTGAAAGTCGTTCAGCAAGTGTTGAAGCAAGTCGATCACGACTGGCAGGCATACTTTGCGGCTTTGGCAGAATGGAAGGCACACGCGGAGAAGTTTCAGGGTAAGCCACGCCTGCCGAAGTACAAGGATAAGAGCAAGGGGCGAAACGTTCTAGTGTACACGGTGCAGGCGATCAGCAAGAAGGCGCTGACGCAGGGTTTTATCGAACCATCTGGGATGCCCGTTCGCATCAAAACCGGGCAGCATGAGATTGACCAAGTGCGGATTGTGCCGCGCAGTCATCATTATGTGGTGGAGGTTATCTATAGTGTTTTACCGCAGCCTGCCGATGTGTATCCAGACTATGTGTTGAGTATTGACTTAGGGGTTGATAATCTGGCGGCTCTAGCTTCAAACCAGCCCGGCTTTGTGCCGCTTCTGGTTAATGGGAAGCCGCTCAAAAGCATCAATCACTGGTACAACAAGGAACTGGCTCGGCTGAAGTCGGCACTCACTGCGGGACGATACACGTCCAAACGCATCCAGCATCTCACTCACAAACGCAACTGCCGCGTGGATACCTACTTGCACCAAGCCAGCAGACACATCATCGACTTCATGAGGCTGATGGGTTTAGGTGTACTCGTCATCGGCAAGAATGATGGGTGGAAACAAGGGATTGAGTTGGGCAAGCGTACCAACCAGAACTTTGTTCAAATCCCGCACGCTCGCTTCATAGAGATGCTCATCTACAAGGCGGAATTGGTCGGCATTGTGGTACTTGTCACCGAAGAAAGCTACACCAGCAAGTGTAGTTTCTTGGATGGCGAATCGATTTGTAAGCATGAGCAGTACTTGGGCAGGCGTATAAAGCGTGGTTTGTTTCGTGCCAGCGATGGTCGCGTGATAAATGCCGATGTAAACGGTGCGTACAACATCCTGAGAAAAGTAATCCCGAACGCTTTCAGCAACGGGATAGGGGGTGCAGTAGTTCATCCCGTGCGGGTTCAGCCTGCATAAAACAGACCCGCCGGTGTCCATACAAGGGCATTGGAAAGGGAACTATACTATACCCTCATCTACGGAATGACTCACGTCTATGCATATCGAACACCTGTCACTGACCAATTTTCGCAATTATGCCCGTCTGGAAGTCAGCCTGCCGCAGAACCGCCCGGTGGTGCTGCACGGCGCGAATGCTCAGGGTAAAACCAGCCTGTTGGAAGCCATCTACTATCTGGCGACTTCGCGTTCGCCGTATACCACCAGTGACCGCCAACTGATTCACTGGCGCGTCGAAGATGATCCGATTCCGTTCGCGCGTTTGGCAGCGGACGTGAAGGCGCGGCATGGGGCTTATAACCGCATCGAAATGGCGCTGGTGCTGGAACGCACAGCAGACGGTTTGCAGCGCTTCAAAAAGAGCATCCGCATCAACGGGGCGGAAAAGCGGGTGATGGATATGGTCGGCATGATTGCGGTGGTGCTGTTCCTGCCGCAAGACCTGTCACTGATCGAAGGATCGCCCTCCGAACGGCGGCGCTTTATGGATGACACACTGACGCAGGTGGATGCGGATTATGTGCAGGCGCTCAATACCTACGAAAAAATCCTGCCCCAGCGTAATGCCTTGCTCCGGCGGATTGCGGATAAGCAGGCCAGCCCCGGTGAACTGGCTTATTGGGATGAGCAGTTGGTAACTTCTGGCAGTGTGTTGATCGCCGGACGGCAGAAATTTTTACGCGAATTGGAAGTTAATGCACAGGGGGCACATCTGGATTTGACCGGACGGCGCGAGGCGCTGACGCTGGCCTATCAACCGAGCTTTTTGCCAACAGCCGAGGGCAATGGACAGCTTTCATTCAATATGCTGGGGCTGGATTTAAACCGCGAAATGAATCCGGAGCAGATCGCGCCGCAGTTTGCCGACCGCCTGCGAACCGAACAGGCTGACTCGATTGACCGGGGGATGACGCTGTGTGGCCCACACCGCGATGAACTGCGCCTGAACATCAATGGGCGCGATGCGGGCTTATATGGTAGCCGGGGACAGGCGCGTACTGCCGTGATGGCGCTCAAGCTGGCGGAACTCAACTGGATGCGCGACCGGATTGGCGAATGGCCGATTCTGCTGCTGGATGAGGTGATCGCCGAACTGGATGCCCAGCGGCGGGCGTATCTGCTGGAACGCATCGATGGCGCGACTCAAACCCTGCTGACCACCACCGAGATGGATATTTTTCCGGCGGTTTTCGTGGAACGGGCGACGGTGTGGCAGGTCACTGATGGGCAGATTGAGATGCCGCAGGTATAGGAATGCTCAGGCTGCTTGTGCGGGTTATGATGCTGTTCTGGTTATGCGGATTTAGCCTGCTATCCGCGTCGATTGCTTTGGGGCAGCAAAAAGACAGCCAAGTCATTGCTTATTCAGCGTGGGTGAACGAACGACGGATTTATGTGATGGATGTTGAGCTGAATCTTCAGCATCCACTTACAGCGGTAGACGAGGGCACGGAACGCTTTCCTTTATGGTCGCCAGATGGAACCCGTCTTGCTTTCCAACGGGCTGAAAGCCAGTATGCACTTCCCACACTGGTGGTAGCGGATTTCCCAACGGGTAAGAGCGTGAACTTTCCCTACTCAATGATTAGCGTTCCAGTATGGTCACCCGATGGCCGCTGGGTAGCTTTCTCAGGTTATCTGGATTCGGGAAAGAACAGCATTCTGGTGGTAGAACCGGATACAGGCATGATGAAAGTGGTGGCTGAGGTTGACACAATCGAGGTTAGTTGGTCACCAGATGGCAACTGGCTGTTATTCATGAATCAGGAGCAGGTTTTTTCGATAAAAATGGACTGTCTGAACACCCCGGACGACTGCCAACCCTATCTGAACATCCCTGTTGATGTGATGATGGCTTCCCCCAAGCCGGGTTGGTCTCCAGATAGAAAATATGTTGCTGTTACAGGACGGGGACAATCTGGCGTTTATCTTCAAATACGAGCGATTTATTGTGGGGATTTGAACGACCCAACTTGTTTAGGCGATCCGGTTACATTTCCAACGGATTATCGCAGGGTATTCTGGTTAAGTTGGTCACCGGATGGTCGCTCGATTGCGCTGGTTGGGGAACGTTCATTTGATGATATATGGCTCTACATAAACGATGTTGACACACAGGAAATCCGAACCTTCGATGTTATGCTCTACAGTCAAGAACTGAGTTGGTCGCCCGATAGTCAGCAAATTGTTTTTACACGGCAGGGCGAAATGATGCCTTTACGTTCAAATATTGCGATCCTTGATGTGCAAAGTGGGAATATCCACGATTTAACCCAACCGATTAATTACGATCTTGATCCGGTATGGCGACCTTAAGACGAACTTATCCCGGCATAATAACCGCTGGCGCTGCGCTGTATATCGTGCTGGTGGTTGGCGTATTGCTGGCGGCGGGCATTGGTCATTTGCTGCCAGAGAGTGCGGAACTGGTCTATACCCGGCGGGACGCGCTGTTCGGTCAGGATATTTACCTGATGGATGTGGAACGGACGTTGGCGAAACGGCTGACCCACCACGAGGGCGAAAATTATTCACCTGCCTGGTCACCGGATGGAGAAATTTTGGCGTTTATCTCCACCCGCAGCGGCTACGATGAACTGTTTGTCATGGATGTGGAGGATGGAACACTTACCCCCTATGCCCCGCGTTATGTCCCCTACAGCGCTCCGGCATGGTCGCCGGATGGGACGCGGATTGCTTTCCGCACATATGTGTTGGGCAGCCCCAAAATCGCGGTGCTGCACATCGACAGCGGCGAAACCTACATTGTCAATAATTCGGGTTCATCGGACAGCCCTGCGCTGTGGTCGCCAGATGGGAATTGGCTGCTGTTCGTCTCGTTTCGGGATGGCAACCCGCGCCTGTATGTGGTCAGCCCGGAATGCGAGGAAGGCTGTGCCTATAACGAACGTTTGCTGCTGGATTCGGTGATGGCATTGTGGCCGCCCGCGTGGTCACCGGATGGCAGCCAATTGGCGTTTGCCAGCGTTAGTTTTCAGGGAATGCGGTTGTACAGCGCCCGGATGACCTGCTTCGATCTGGGCGGTAACTGTCTGGGCGAACTGAAACGGGTGACAGAAGGCGTTTCCGATTATTACTTCCCAACATGGTCGCCGGATGGGGAGCATATTGCCTTCCTCGATAAAACCGATGATGTGACCGATATTTATCTGGTTGAGGATGGCGAAATCCGGCAATTGACCGTTGGCAACGTGAACCTCAAAGGGGTTACGTGGTCACCAGATGGTGAACAGATCGCCTTTGAAATCTGGCGCGGTGGACGGGTGGATGTCGCGCTGGTCACCGTGACGACGGGCGATGTGCGCTATCTGACAGCGGGTGGATTGGCGAATATTGATCCCGCATGGCGACCGAAAAACAGCCGTTAGTTTTTAGCCTTCAGCAAATGCGTTCATTCTTAATTGATCGATCCATCAATACTTTGTAATCGTCACTCAATGACTTGCTTTTCAAATTCCTGCCCCGCTTAACGTGTCGATCACCGTTCGCAGTGCCGCCGCAATATCAGGATGGTCATCTTCAAAGTGAATAAGCACCTGTTCCAAACGTCCCAGCAGGGTTTCGCGGCTCTGTTTTGCTTCGATCACATCTTGAATATGCTCACGCAGCGCTTCGGCTTCCGCTTGAGTCGCCTCATTATCCGTCTCTATACGCTCAAGTTGATCTTGTAATGCCTGAAGTGACTTGTTATCCATGTTTCTACCTTTACTTATGTGTACTACGCCAGCAGCGTCATCCACCGGTCTTCATCTACCGTCACCCGTCGCTCATCAGTTCCGTTGGTCGCCATTGACCGTCCACGTTCCAGTGCCGCCGTGTAATCGTTGGGGGTTAGCCCCGCGCGCAGATCGCCCAATACTGCGTTCGCTTTGCTTCGGCTTTCCTGTGGCGTTGCTGGATGGTTCAGCACCAGACCCAGCAGTTCCAGCGCCCGTGCTTTCTCGCCTTCTTTGGTCAAAAGCGCCGCAATTCCGGTCAGAATCCATAACGTCAGCGGGGTGTCTCGTATTGCGGAAGCCATCGTAAACGCTTCGTGGAACAATCCCCGCGCACCTTCATAATCGTTCAGGGCTGCCCGCACATCCCCCAACCCGCCCAGTGCCAGCACCATCCCGGTACGATTGTCGAATTCGAGGTAAATATCCAGTGCATCCTGATAGTAGCGTCCGGCTTCCTCAAGTTTTCGCATTCCCATCGCTGCATCACCCAGAAAGAACAACGCCCGTGCGATGCCCTTGCGGTTGCCGCTGTCCATATTCATCACCACGCTGTCCTCAAGGAACTGCCGCGCCTCGTCGTATTTGCCCTGAATACGCGCCACCGCCCCCAGATTGAGTAAAGCGTTCGCCACCTCGTTCTGGTCATTGAACTCCTGCGCGATTTTAAGGCTTTCTTCCAGCAAACGGCGTGACTCACCGTAATTCCCTTGTAACCGCGCCACCAGCGCCAGATCTTCCAGACTGCTGCCGATGCCCGCCGGGAAGCCGATTTCGCGGGAAATATTCAGCGATTCGCTAAAACAGCGCCGCGCCTCATCATAATCACCCTGAATGCGTGCCAGCGTTCCCAGACTCCACATGCCCACCGCCACGCCGGAACGATCACCAATCTCATGCTGAATCGCCATCGCGTCGGTGAATAGTTGCTGCGCTTCCTCGTGTCGTCCCTGCGCCCGCGCCAAACCACCCAGATTGTTGAGTGCGCTGGTAAAACCGCTGCGCCGCCCAATCTGCTTGGAAAGCTCCAAACTCTCTTCCAGATACCGTCGGGCTTCGTCGTATTGGCCGAGTTCGCCCTTCACCAGACCCAGATTGTTGAGCGCCCCGGAAATCCGCGCCTGATCGCCAATCTCGCGGGCAATCGTCAGGCTTTCCTCATAATTACGGATGGCTTCAGCATGTCGTCCCTGCCAATGATTCATCACGCCGATGCCGTTCAGTGCCCAGGCAATCCCGCGTTTGTCTCCAATGCTGCGGGCAATCGCCAGACTTTCCTGAACGTATTGCTCACCGTCATCAAACTGGCGCAGGATGTATCCTACCAGCCAGCCCAGTTCATACAGCACCCGGACGATGCCTTCGTTAAACTGCGACTCGACAAATAACAGCAGGCTCTGCTCGTAAAATTCTTTAGCCTCGGCATACGCGCTCAGACCCCGATGCGCTTGCCCAAGCTGCAAGCGGATTTGGCCTTCCTGTGCCTTCGCGTCGTCGAGTTCGGTTTCTTTCAGCAGTGCCAGCGCCTTTTCCAGCAGGGTGATCGCCTCGCGGTAAGCGCTGATAGCCAGTGCCTGTTCCGTCGCCCGGTTCAGGTAAATCATCGCCATCTGCGCTTGCCCGGCTTTTTCATAATGTTCAGCAATCAGGCCGACATATTCGCTGGCACGATCACCACTGCGCTCTACCATCCAGTCCGCGATCTGGGCATGATAGGAACGGCGTAATCGGCGCAGCACACTCTCGTAAGTCACATCCTTGAGGATGGTGTGCTTGAAGATATATTCCTGCGTCCCGGCAAAAGCCGATTGCTCCCGCCAGCGAATCAGGTCTCGGCCTTCCAGTGCGGTCAAAGCCTCGCGCACATTTTCAACCGGGGTATCTTCCTCTGCGTGCATCACCCCAATCAGGCTGTCCCAGAAGATGCGCCCGACCGCTGAAGCCCGCTGTAAAACCGTTCGCTCAACAGCCGGCAGCGCATCCAGACGGGCTTGCAGTACGCCTGTCAGCGTCGGTGGGATGCGGATGTTGGTCATCTTCTCGCGGTTAATCCACCAGCATTCCGGGTCTTTACAGATCACGCCGTCATCCATCAGCATTTTGATGAGTTCTTCGACGTAGAAGGGATTGCCGTCTGCCGTGTTGACAATCAAATCCTGCAAATCAGGATCCATATCAGCCACTTTCCACAGGATTTGCTCGACCAGTTGGCGCGAGTCATCTTTGGAAAGGGGGCGCAGTTCGATGGCGGTGTGGAATTCGTGACGCTCATCCCAGATGGGGGCGCGGCGTTCAAAGAAAGTAGGCCGCATGATGCACACCACCAGCAGTCTTAAACCACGCCGGGAGCGCACAATATGGTTGACCAGATCAAGCGATTTATCATCTGCCCAATGAATATCATCAAGGAAGATCACCGCCGGGGTTTCGGCCACCGCCGCGAAAAATTCGGTGATGTAATAAGTGCCAAGCTGGATAATCTGCTCAGGGTCATCACCCTGTAAATGTGGACTGCTGGAAAGGTCAAAGCCGATCAGGTTGCCGATATAGTGAGCTTTGCGTTCGCTCCCCCCGCCCATGAATTCTGCTACGCCGCGTTCCAGTTTATCCCGCACAGTAGCCGCACTGTCACTGTCCCAGATATCGAAGCGGAACGAGAACATATTTCGCATGAGCGCATAGGGCAGATTGCTCATTTCAACAGTCGCGCGCCCGGTGAAATGGGTCACGCTTTCCGGGCGTTCGTCTACCCACAGATCGAACTCACGCAGCAGTCGTGATTTGCCGACGCCCGGCTCACCAACAATGGTGATAACCTGCGTTTCGCTTTCATCCACTGCCCAATTAAAGGCCACCTGCATCCGTTTCAGATCGTCATCGCGCCCAACCATGTGGGTTTCGATGCCTTCAACACCGCGTGTGGTCGAACGGAAGGTGCGTGGTTTTTCGCGCTCCACCACATACACCTGAATCGGGTCTGCTTTGCCTTTAACGCGAACAGGGTCAAGCGTGCGCGTCTCGAACAACCCGCGCACATGACGATAGGTGTCGTAAGAGATCAGCACGCCGCCCACCGGGGCAGCGCTTTCCAGACGGCTTGCCAGATTGATGGCGTCGCCCATCGCCGTCCATTCCGAACCGCTGTTGCCGCCGACTTCGCCCAGCGCCACCAATCCGGTGTTGATGCCCACGCGCACATTGAAGCCGGTTACATCCCAGCGTTCGGCTACCGTTCGGGCATAATCCTGCGCCAGACGGGTGATCGCCAACCCGCAGCGTACCGCCCGCAGCGGATCATCTTCCCGGCCAATGGGGGCGCCGAAAAATGCGAGCATTCCGTCACCCATCAACCGCGCGACTGTCCCGCCCAATTGGCTCACCGCGTCGGTATATAAACGCAGCGCACCATCCATAATTTCCAGCACATCTTCGGGATCGAGCTTTTCCGACATGGCAGTGGACGAGACCGTATCCGCGAACAGAATGGTGACCAGTTTGCGCTGTTCACCGCTGTGGGCAATGATGGATGCCAGTCGCTCTTTCAAAACGGCGATAGTGGCCTCTACAATTTCGTCGCCCAATGTGCCGCGTAGGGCTTCCTGGGCGGCGATGGCTTGTTCAAGCTGCTCTCGATCGAGCATTCAGCAATCCTCACCTGACCGGGCGATGGCTTAATAGTAACATGAGATATTTAAGACCACATCAAAGCCAACCGACTTCTAACATTTGTTCGGGTAAATTGGTTTGGTGTAATTACCTCGGCCAGTTGCGGGGACGCAGATTTTCCTTCAGGGCGCGGAGCAGACGGGGCATATCGGTGAGGATTGCGCGGCATTCCAGCGCCTTGCGGTTTTCGGAATCCCAAACAATCAATACCCGTTTATCGGGTCGGGAATCATAATGCCAGTTGTCCAGTTCAGCATAAGCGTGATAGCGCGGGATATGCTGATTGACGCGCAAACCCTCCGGCAGCACATCCACCCCTTCACGCCATACATACAGGGCGGGAATCACCATCAATAAAAGGGGAATCAACAGACGAGGATCAAATAGCGCGGGCGTCAAACCATGACTGAACAGCACTGTCAGCAGGAACAACCCAATCGGCATCAGCCACAAAACCGTTAAACCGATTCGGTAAGGGCGTGGCAAACGGTGTCGGCTCAGAATCGGTCGCTTTACGTTCATCCGATATGCCATCCTTCTCCAATGAACAATGCCCGTGCCCCGCTGCCCGCTACATCAATTGTCGCCGCCAAAACAGCATTTCGCGCTATCTGAACCTGAGCAGACGTAATGCCGCCGAGCATAATTTTGATCCGCCGAATCCAGTACCAGCCCGTTTCGTGCCGAACGCCCCAACTCAGATACAGAAAACGTTCACCCTTTGAACCATGCACATAATTCCCCGCGAAATCCACCTTATCGTCCGCTTGTTTGACCGTGATTTCACAGGTGAATTCCAACCCGCCATCAGGCCGCGATGCACCCGCTTGCAAAGTCGGCGTCTTATCCTGCAACCCGAACATCGCCGTTTTGCCCTCATGTTCACAATCAATCGGGTTTAAGCAAATAATCCGAATAGCCTGTTTTTCCACAATTTCACCCACAAGAGCCTTAACTTTGGCGCCTTTCTAACCCAACCCGAACTTGCTTTCCTAGCCCTTTTGTTCTATGATTAGTTTGCAAATATATCTGGGTAGCACCACACTAAATGGTGGAGACAGATTTTTGATGCGAAAACCAATCAACCTGACCCCCAATGGTCTTTAAAGCCCCCTCCCTATTGTATGGGG
>JAIOHM010000219.1 GCA_019912965.1 Anaerolineae bacterium | reverse complement strand
ATTCATCAGATTCAGATGTGCGGTATGCTCGGTCGAAACCCCGTATCCGCCCCACCACAGCGTCCCATGCTGGTCGCCTAAATAATTCAGCCAGGTATGCGCGATCTGCTCGGCGCTCAAATCCGCCGAAATACCATGATCTTCAAACGCCCGGATCAAAATCATCGGCAGAGAACTGTCGTCATCCGGCTTGAAGATTTTCCCGGCATCCTCGCGCAGATACCCATCCAGTTCACCGAGGTTGTCGCGGATTTCCTCGTAAGTCCAGTTTTCAATTGGCGCACCGAAGCGCACCCCGATGCATTTGCCCAGCCAGCCTGCATAAACACGCGCGTTGTAATCAGGAGGAAGTGTTGTCATAAAGGTGTATTGACCTAAGTTTTTAGATAAACAGCCTGACCGGGTAGGTTGCCGGGAAAGTCCAGCACAAATTCGACATAATTTTCTGCGTAGGAGCGCAACATGTTGCGCCCTTGATTGGTACATCGACCAGAGATTGCCGGATTTTCAGTGTAAGGGCGACCGGGCCGGTCGCCCCTACGATCTGAAACTAACGATTACTGCGAAGGAAGCTGCGCGTAATTTTCATCCAGACACGCCTGACCGGTTTGTGCGGCCTCGGCCATCATGGTCGTCAGATCGCGTTCGCCGCCTTCAATCCAGCGGACGCGTACATCACCCAGCGGCCCATAAGCACAGTCAAAGAAGAATTGGCTGCGCAGATAGTTCGGGGTGCGTTCCGAGTTGATCAACTGGTTGTAGGAAACGCTCTTGATCGGGTCTTGATCCCAACCCAGTTCTTGCCAGATGGCCGGGCCGTTCGGTGACCATACACCCGCTTCAGCCGCCATCTTCTGCGCGACTGGCCCACTCAGCCATTCCATCAACTGCCACGCTTCATCCTTATGGGTGCTGCCGTTCCACATGTAGTACACATACGAGTCTGCCCAGGGGATGACATCCGTATTTTCGTCGAAGCGCGGCGGCGCGACGACACCCCAGTTAAATTGATCCTGAGCCGAGATCGCCGGAATTTCCCAATCCGAAATCGACTGCATGGCAACCTGACCGGAAAGGAAGGTAACTTCACCGAATTGGTCAGCCATATCAGCCGGGGATGCAACCTGATCTTCTGTGACCAGCCCCAGACACCAGCTCATGGCGTTGACCGCTTCCGGTGTATCCATGTAGCCAACCACATCGCGTCCGTCAGGGCTGGTGATTTCCGCGCCCAGGTTGAACGAGAACGGCGACCACAACATACAACCTTCGCCGCCTTCGATGCCACCGGAACCATAAACATCGTTCTCAGCATTGGTTAGCTGGATGGCGATTTCGCGGTAATCCGCAACTGTCCAGCCCTCTTCGGGATAGGCGACGCCTGCTGCATCGAAAATATCCTTGTTGTAGGCGAGGAAACCGGAAACCGCATCACGCGGCACACCGTAATACTTATCCTGATAAACCGCACGGCGGGCAGCGCTGGGGAACCAGCCATCTTCAACATCCGACTGTTCAATGTATGGCGTCAGGTCTTCGAGGAAACCCTGTGTCGCAATATCCGGCGCATAGAACTGATACCAGATATCCGGCCCTTCACCCGCCGCAATCGCCGTCGTGATGCGCGTGCCAAACCCACGATTGGGATACAGTGCCAGTGAAACCAGAATATTGGGATTTTCGGCTTCAAAAGCCCGCGCCAGTGCAAAGTGCAGATCGCGTGTGGCAGCGGTATCGCGCCCACGTTCGGTCGCCCACCACGTCACCGTCACAACCGGGGCGTCCTGCGCCTGAATGGCCAGTACGGGCAGCAGAATAGAAACTGCCAATAGGACTACAAGAAATTTCTTCATTTTGATCTTCTCCTGAAAAATTATCCCTGTCATTGACCTGCTTAACCTTTCAAACCCTCGATAGAAATGCCTCCTATCAACTGCCGTTGAGCAATGAAAAACAGAATCAGGGGTGGAATCGTCGCCAGAAGCGAACCGGCCATCAGCAAATTCCAGTTGGTTTCACGCGCGCCCTGAAAGAAACTCAAGCCGAGCGAAACCGTGAACAACTGCGGATCATTCAGGTAAATAAGCGGTTGCAAAAAGTCGTTCCAAACGCCGACGAAGGTGAAAACCACCACCAGCACCAGCGCCGGACGCGAAAGGGGAAGAATGATCCGCCAGAAAACATCGAACCATGTCGCGCCGTCAATATAAGCGGCCTCGTCTAGATCGAAGGGGATACTCATCATGTACTGCCGCACCAGAAAAATCAGAAAGGAACTGCCACAAAAAGCCGGGACGAACAGCGGCAGATAGGTGTTAATCCAGCCCAGCTTGGAAAACAGGATAAAGCGCGGCACTAACGTAACGTGATACGGAATCATCAGCGTTGCCAGCATCACCAGAAACAGAAAGCTCCGTCCGGGGAAGCGCAACCGCGCGAACCCATAGGCCACCAGCGTCACCGCAAAGAGTTCGCCAACCACGTTGAGCGCCACCAGAATAAACGTGTTGATGATGAACCTGCCGAATGGCACTTCACGGAAAACCTCTGCGAAATTCTGAACTTGAATCGGGTTCGGTATCCATTCCGGCGGCAGAGCGAAAGTCTGCTCTGGCGTCTTGAGCGCGGTTGCCAGCATCCAGTACAGCGGCAGCACGAACACCGCCGCCACCGCGATCAGCGTGGCATAGCTCAATATTTTTTCAATCCGCTGTATCTGATGCACGCCAAGCCCCGGTTGACCAATTGACCGTTTTTCTTCCAAAGGAGTGCTGTTTAATAAAGAAGACATTTTTACCTACCTGTTCCGGCTTCTATCGGTTTCGTAATGCACCCAATATTGCGAACTGCGGAGCACAATCACGGTCACAAACAGGATGAAAAGCGTCATAATCCATGCCAGCGCCGAGGCGTAGCCCATCCGCAGTGTGACGAATCCCCGGTTGTAGAGATACAGCATGTAAAACAGACCGGCTTGCAGGGGGCCGCCGCTGGTGCCAGCCGCGATAAATGCCGGGGTGAATGTCTGGAAAACCCCGATTAAGCCCAGCACCACCTGAAAGAAAATCGTCGGGGAAAGCAGCGGCAGTGTAATTTTGAAAAATTTCTGGATCGGGCCAGCCCCGTCCACCGTTGCCGCCTCGTAAAACACTTCGGGGATATTTTGTAACCCGGCCAGATAAATAACCGCGCTGCCGCCCACGCCCCATAAAGCGATCATCACAAAGCTGGACAGCAGATACGAGGGACTGCCAAGCCAGTTCGGGCCATCAACGCCGACTGTACTCAACAACGTATTGACCACCCCATAACGCGTGTTGAGCATCCATACCCACACCAGCGCCGCCGCCACCTGTGGCACAACATACGGCATGTAGTACAGCGTGCGGAAGATGCCGATGCCCTTTACTTTTCGGTTCATCAGCACCGCTAACCCGATGCCGCAGACCACTTCCAGCGGCAGATAAATAATCGAATACGTCAGCGTCACCTGTACCGCTTTGACGAAACGTGGGTCAGCCGTCAGGATCGTGTTGTAATTTTCCAGCCCCACCCATTCCGGCGTGCCGACAATATTCCAGCTCGTAAAACTCAGCACAAATGAAGCAATAATAGGCCCTAGAAAAAATACCAGAAAACCGATCAGCCACGGCGAGATGAATAAGTAGCCTGCTACGGCTTCCTTGCGGCGGTTGGGTGCCATCTCTGCCCACGCCGCGAAAAATGGAATGCGCCTGATCATGGGTTTACCTCGCCTCCTGCATGAGTTCTTCGTGCCTGCGGGCGGCCTGTGCATAAGCCGCTGCATAATCCCGCCGGAATAACGCCAGCAGATCACGCGCCGCTGCCTCGAAGTCGATCTGGTTGCGAACCGGCATTTCGCTGACCCATTTTTCGGGTAAGCCCGTCTTGCCCACCATCACCCCAATGATCGAACCAACCATGCTGGCAATGCTGTCCGAATCGCGCCCATAATTGATCGCGCCCAGCACCGCGCTCCGATAATCGCCTTTGCTCAAAACGAGATACGCCAGCGCCAGCGGTAGTTCTTCAATCGAATGAGTCTGGCTGGGGAAGCCACCGCCCCGCGTAAATTCCTGCACCCCGCCCTTGAGTGTGTCGAATGGCTCAATCGCTGCCCGTAAATGCTGTTGGCAGGCCGTTTCGTCGCCGATGGGTGCGGTTCGTGCCGCTTCAACCGAGGCCGCAATCGCTTTTTGCGTGCCATCTTTCGCCAGCCGCAGCGCCACATTGACCACACTTTCAATCGTTGCAGATGGGCGCACAGCTTCCGCGATACACGCCGCCATCACGGCTGCCGCTTCAAGGCCATATGAATATTGATGGGCGCTGAATAACCCAATCGCCCGGTGATAAGCTAAATCCGGGTCGCCCGCGTTCATCAAACCAACCGGAGCCGCATACATCGCCGCGCCGCAGTTCACCATATTGCCCAGACCACCTTCGCGCGGGTTGGCGCTGGCAAGCCGCAGCCTGATAAACAGGTAACGTTCAGGGTAAAACAACCGATCCAGCAGCAGCATAGTGCGCTTGAATTCCGGTATCCATGTCGGCTTATCCGCGATTTCCGGCACCAGATAAGTCGTCATGTCGTGGGCTTCAAGCTGCCCACCCTTCGCCAGATACGCACGGCACAGCGCTAGAATCATCAGTGTGTCATCGGTGATATTGCCGTCACCTTTATGGCGTCCATCCGGTTTCGGGCCATACGGCGGCATAAAATCTTCTACCCGACCGCCAAAGCGTGTGACGATCTCCTGCGGCGTCCGTCCTTCAGTAGACGACCCCAGCGCGTCCCCAATCGCTCCCCCTAGAATGCAGCCCGAAAACCGTTCTTCCAGCGAAATGAGAACGTTCTCATTTTGTGACATTAAAACTCCCGTCTCTTAAAAACACGCACTTGTTTATCAATTTTGATGAGCGGCTGTTGAACTGCGCGGAATCAGTGTGCAGGGCAAAAGTACCCGGCGTGGTTCTTCTGGCGCTTTGGCTTCCAGCCGTTCCAGCAAAAAACGTGCTGCTGTAGTGCCGATTTCATATTTGGGTTTGGCAACCGTCGTCAGTGGTGGAAAAGTGGTCGCCGCTGCGTGAATATCGTCCATGCCGATGATCGAAAGCTGGTCAGGGACACGCAAATTCGCATGTTGTGCCGCCAGCATCGCCCCCAGCGCGATAATGTCGTTCACCGCGAACACCGCAGTCGGCGGCTCTGCCAGCGTAAGGAACTGCTGCATCGCCCCATAACCGCCATCTTCGGTGAAGGTTGTCTCCACTACCAGATCAGGCTCGACAGGCAATCCATGCTGTCGCAGCGTACTCACATACGTCCCATAGTGGGTACTCGATTTTGGCCGCCGCACCGAGCCGATAATCAACCCAATGCGATGGTGTCCCAAACCAATCAGGTGTTCCAGCGCCAAACGTCCGGCCTGCTGCGAATCGCTGCTCACGGTATCGAAATTCGGGTAAGCCTCGCCAGAAGCCAACACCACCACTGGAATATGAAGCGGCGTCAGGTCAGTGTTGGAAAGTCCCGTTGGATTGACGATCAAACCGTCAAACTGGTTATTCCGCATCAGTTGCAGATGGTTATGTTCACGGCTGGAATTCCAGTCGTTGTTCATCAGAACCACCATATAACCTTCCGCCTCGACCGTATCCTGCACCCCGCGCGCCACTTCCGGCCAGAACGGGTTGGTGATGTCCGGGATAGACAGCGCGATCATGTAGGTGCGGTTGGAACGCAGACTGCCTGCAATCGCATTCCGTTCATAACCCATGCGCTCGATCACGCTCAATACATGCTGCCGGGTGGACTCTTTAACCAAATCGGTTTCGCCGTTGACCACGCGCGCCACAGTCGCCTTTGACACTCCGGCCACCTGTGCAACATCAATAATCGTGGGTCTCCGACGCATAATGCCTCGTTCAGCAAAATGAGAACGTTCTCATTTTATGAAAATACCGATTTATTGTCTTTTTGTCAAGTATTTGCGCGTCCCGCTCCTGAAAAATCACTTGTGGAAGCCCAAAAAGTTTAACGAGTCGGACATTCTGCCCCAGCGCCATACCTGTTTTGCTATCGGTTTTACATAAATAGCAGCCGTCAATCAGCTTAACAGGGTATCGGTTGTCTACTTTGACCCATGTTTAAACCTCACAATTTCACGTTTATTTTCAGGGCAATATTTTTTAGAAACTGTGAACACCCTGCTTTCTGAAACTTTGGTAATTATTCGGGTTAGACCACCCTTTCCAATTCAGTAAACTGCTGCCAATCGGATCATACTTCTTTGGAGGGAGTAATGAAAAAATACAATCGGATGTGGCGACGCCTTCTGGTCATGGGTATTGCTACGCTGGTTTTAGCCATGCTCGGCACACGGGTTGGGCTGGCACAGGATGCCGCACCTGTAACGGCTGACGACCTGACCAGTATCAAGATTGGCATCGATACCGTATGGGTGCTGCTGACAGGTTTCCTGGTATTCCTCATGCAGTTGGGGTTTGCCATTCTGGAAACCGGCATGATCCGAGGCACGGCTGCCGTCAATGCGCTGCTCGAAAACTTCCTGGAAGCCGGTCTGGGCGCGATTTGCTGGTGGGTGATTGGCTTTGGATTGGCCTTCGGTGTGGATAATGGCAGTGGTCTGATCGGGACGACCCTGTTCATGCCCGGCATCGATACGGCGGACACCATTTTCTACGGCAACATCGGTGTACTCACCATGTTCTTCTTCCAATTCGCGTTCGCCGCAACTGCCAGCACCATCACCACTGGCGCAATGGCTGAACGCACGGATTTCGTCGGCAATCTTATTTATACCGCCATCGTCACTGCTCTCATTTATCCCGTTGTGGTTCACTGGGTATGGGGCGGCGGTTGGCTGTTCCAGCAAGGTTTCTTCGACTTCGCAGGCAGCAACGTTGTCCATACCGTTGGCGGTGTAATCGCGCTGGTCGGTGCGGCGATGCTTGGCCCGCGTAAAGGCAAAGTATGGGGCAAGGCCATTCCCCCGCACAATCTGGGGCTGGCACTGATCGGTACAATGATCCTGTGGTTCGGCTGGTATGGCTTCAACCCCGGCTCAACGCTGGGCGCGGTCGGTGTCGCGGGAACCATCGGCATTGTCACGCTCAACACCACGTTGGGCGCGGGTGCAGGTTCACTATCGGCCATGTTCCTCCAGTATGCCCGTACTGGCAAATGGGATTTGACGGCCTGCTTGAATGGCTCGCTGGCGGGTCTGGTCGCGGTCACAGGTGGCTGCGCCTTCATCAGCCCGTGGGCAGCCATCATCGTCGGTCTGGTCGGCGGCATCCTCCTCCTGCTGTGGGGTGATCTGCTGGAAAAGATCAAGATTGACGATGCGGTAGGTGCTTCATCTGTCCATCTGGCGTGCGGTGTCTGGGGTATCGTCGCGATTGGTCTGTTCGCTGAACCCACACTGACGCCTTTCGCAGCCAATGTGAAGGCTGGTTTCGGTGGATTGCTGGTGGCTGGCGGCAGTGCCGACATTCTGGTCACACAGGTCATCGGTTCAATTGCCACCATTGCGTGGTGCGGCGTGACATCTGTGGTCATGTTCGGCGCGCTCAAAGCGATTGGTCGCCTGCGCGTCAACCCGAAAGCCGAGATGGAAGGCAACTTCATCGACAACTACGAACATGGACAGAGCATTTGGCCGGATATTCTCCCCCTGCCCGGTGAGGTAGCGGCGGAAGCCGAAACAGCCAAACGTTCAGCCCCGGCAATGGGTGACTAAAACCTCGAATTGAATCCAGTAGAATGTGCAGCGGGAGCGAACCAGTCTCCCGCTGCTGTATTTATCCCCGAAGACTTCGGAGAACCGGCAGCGCCTCCGCCAGATTCAACGTACCACTGAAAATACCATGCATAATGCCCTGAATGAGTTTTCGCAGTGCGGATTGCTCGGCGCGCAGGCGCATAAGCGCTTCATTATGGTGTTGGATAATCGTCGCCAGTTTGCGCTGTTCATAAAGCGTCGGCAGCGCGATAGGCAGTTCACGCAGCGCCGCAGATAACATCTGCTTTTGACTTTTGAGATAGTAGTACAAAAACAGTGGATCCAGTTCGCCGTTAGGCATAATGCCAACCCCGCCTTTTAACACCAGATCAGCCCCCAGTGTCAGTTGGTCAGGTGGGAGCAGCGACATCGCATAATTAAGCGCGGGATTCTGGCCGATTTCAGCATAGTCACCCAGTGTACGCCGATCCCATGCCGCGTCAGGATGTTGGAACAGATCATGCATCACCCCGGATTTCATGGCGGCGATGCTCGAAAACATCTCCGCCGTCTGTTCCAGCGCCATATTGCCGTAACGCCATAAGTTAGCAATCTGCTGCTGCTCCTCCGGGGAGAAAAGCAGGATTGGGATTTTCATAAACTGGCGCAGAACCAACCAGCCCTGACTGCTGCACGCCGCGAAAGCCGCCTGTTGAAAGGATGGTGTCGAAAGATAGGCAGCAAAATAGTCAGGATGAAGATCGGGATGAAGATCAAAAATACGATGCCGCGAGGTGATGACCGCCTGATGCAGTTCAGGCGGCACAATGCCCCACAGTTTCCGGGGCGTATGCAGGATGGAGATCACAAACTGCCCGCGATGGACGATTTTTTGCTGCCTGCGGGGAAAATCCATACCCCTTTTCACGGCTTTTAAAACCAGACCGCGCGGATAGGCTTTAAGTGCAGCCTGTTTGTAAACCACCGCTTCAACAACCGTGAGCGGGGAGGGATTGATGGTCAGCACATCGCGCAGTGTCACCCAATTCATGTGAGAAAATTTTTATCCTTGGGCAGCTTCTGTAATCCCTCAAGGCTTCGCAGCAGTTGTGCGACCGCTGTTTCTCGCTTTTGGATGGCGGTGTGATAGCGATTCAGGGCAGCAGCTAAATCAAAACTTTCAGCAGCCTCCCCCAAATCCGGGTAGCGTTCGATGCTCAGGCTGTAATTTTGCTCCTCTATCCGGCTGACAGAGACAACCCGTGCATAATCCGAACCCCGCCCCCAGTGTTCAAACGTTTCAACCAGACTTTGAATATCCTCGCTGCGGAGTTCATAATGCCGTGATCGTGTGGTATAGCTGGGGGGAAACTGGATAAACAGCACCTGTGAAAGATGTTCGACGGGCTTCCGCTTGTTGAGCACCAGAATACTGGCGGCGGCATTCGTGCCATGCAGCAGATTCGACGGCAGGGTAATGACGGCTTCCAGCCAGTCCCGGTTGAGGATATGCCGCCAGATATCTGCATGATCTTCGCGCAAAAGTGCAGCCGTCGAAAGCACTGCCGCCCGTCCATATGGCGACAAAACATCGACTGCCTGCCACAGAAAAGCCGCATCCATCCGGCGAGTCAGACCTTTATTGCGAGGATCAGGTGAAAGCGGCAAATGCTGCAAAACCAGATCAAATTTACCGAACTGGTTTTGCCCGTTTTGCAGGCTGTCCACTTGTTCGATGCTGACATTTTCCATCTGGTGGACGAAAGCATTCATCTTGCAAATGGCCCAGATGTCCGGGGATTTTTCGCGCCCGGAGAAATGGGTCGTGTCCAGCCCCTCACCCTGCTGGCGAATATACTCCGCGCAGGCAATCAGCATCCCGCCCGTTCCCGCCGTTGGATCATAAATCGACATCCCCGCAGCGGGTTTCATGATGCTGACCAGCAGGTGGGTTAAGGAACGCGGCGTATAAAACGAAACCCCGCTTTTGATGGTCATCCCGGCTAATTGCGAAATCCAGTATTCATAAGCATGGGAAAATGACTCAGCCGTTGAGAATATGCCGGTCGTTTGTTGGAGTTGGTCGAGCAGATTTCGATACGCCAAAAGCTCATCGTCTGAGATCGGGGTTTCCAGTATCGAGGGCATCAGCACCCCCGTAAGCCCCGGATGTTTGCTTTCCAGATTTGAAAACGATTTGATTAAACCCTGTCGTAAATCCCGCTTTCGCCCCCGGAAACTGAGTTCAGGTATGGGAGCCGTTGCCTCAGACTCCGTCGGGTCATATTTCGATGACACTTCGCCAACATGGAAGAAGAGTAGCACAGCCAAAATCAGATAGCAGTAAGCGGTGTAGGTGAGGTTTTTTTTGAGGAGTTGGACGCTGCTGATGAGGTGCTTTTTCAGTTCCGACTTGTTTAGCTTTACCATATTTGGATAAAACCAGTTCACTAGTGTGTCTAAAAAACACCAGTCTCATTTTAAGCAGAATTGCACAAAACAACAGCGACACTATATCCAAAATCGGTTCACCGCCATTTAGTGAAGTTGACTAACCTGCTAATCCATCCCATCGTTTGAATTTCGTTTACCGGCCCAACCATCCACCAACCATCGCATAACCTTTTCCCGTTTACCCTCGCCTGCAAAGTTAGCCCCAACCCGCCCCAAAACGTACCAAATGGATTACCAAATGGTCACCCTTTGCCGCCCAAAATCCTTTATCCTGAACATAGGCGTTTTTGTCTTTGTTGATGACTGACGGCTAACCGCTACTTGGCGGCGAACCAAACGGGAACAAACATCCCTTGAGCGTGAGGTGAATTTTACTGTGAACTGATAACCGATAACTGACAACTATTCAGCGAGTATTGCAGCAGCAGACACATCCCAAATCGCCGCAATACATTGTCGCCCAAACCACTTCCCTATTTTCTGACAACTGACAACTGACAACCGATAACTGACAATGACATTGACGACATTGACGACATTTCCCCTCAGCTATGACATTTTTCGCGACATTTGCGACATAAAATTGACACAAATGCTGCTGTATTGACTAAAGGCTGAAGGCTCAAGGCTAACGGCTGATGCGGCTTATTGGCGGCGAAAACCACTTCCGCCAGTGTCCGCGCCGCCGCCGCCGCCACTGCTGACCGCATTTGCTGAAGGCTAAGGGCTGTAGGCTGTAGGCTAAAAGCTTTTAGCCAAAAACAACCGTAGCGATTGAATGCGCCGGAAGCTCAAGCCGCCACTGCCCTGCACCATCCGCCTGCACCGCCAGCGAAACCGGCTTTACACAATCCGGGTCTTGTGCGCTGTTCACGGCGCGCGGCGAATCGGATGCCAACAGCATTGCGTTCACCACTTGACCTACAGCCCCCGCCGCCAGCCTGACCGAAGCACTCTCGCTAAAATGACGGTTGACCAGTGTAACCGTTTTCCCATGTTGGCCTGTAGAAGCCGTAGCCGTCACCGCCGCATTTACGTGTCCTGGCATCGAACTGCCCTCGGTTACATCAACCTTTAAAGCCATAGCCCCCAAATGCGGGGTATGCATCTGTAACGTGTAGTAAGTCGGCGTCAGCCACATCGCCGCCCCCTCGGTCATCACCGGAGCATGAAGCACATTAACAATCTGCGCCAGATTCGCCAGCGCCAGCACATCACATTGATGATGAAAGCCTTCCAGCGCGATAGCCGTAGCCACCGCATCCCGCATCGTCCCCGCCTGTTCATAAGTGATTGGGCTGCGGTGAAGTTCGTTATCCGGCCCCCACGAACGCGCTTCCGGGTGCCAGACGCCCCACTCATCCAGCGCGATACCCACTTTATGGGTGTTCGTCCCCAAAGATTCGCGGATGTATTCCGCCGTGCGCCGGACGAAATCTTCGGTCGCTTCAGCCTCAGCCAGCAGGGTGTAATACTGCTCTTCGCTGAAATCCAGTTCTGTCCCGCCGTTAATCCAGTAGCGGTGAATCGAGAAATGATCCATCAATCCCAGATGCCGCTGATTGGTTTTCAGAAATTCCAGATTCCACGCATCATCATGCCCACAGGCCACCAATTGCGCGCGCGGCTCAACATGCCGGAGCATCGTCGCATAGCGTCGGTATTCTCTGGCATACGACTCAGCATCATAATTCCCGCCGCAGCCCCAGTTTTCGTTGCCCACACCCCACAGCACCACATCAAACGGCTCGGCTGAACCATTAGCCGTCCGTTCCCGTGCCAGATTGGTATTCACCCGTGTGTTGCAGTATTCCACCCAATCACACATTTCCTGCACCGAACCGCTGCCCATATTCCCGGCTAAATACGGTTCAGCACCCAGCAGTCGGCATAACGCCATAAATTCATGCGTACCGAGGCTGTTATCATCCTCCACCTGCAACCCACAAGACATACCCAACCGCACCGCCCGCTGCTCTGCCGTGCCGATTCCGTCACGCCAGTGATAGTGATCGGCATAACACCCGCCCGGCCAGCGCAGCAGGGGAACGGGCATGGCTTTCAATGCATCCACCACATCCTTACGAAAGCCGTTGTAAGTCGGCACAACCGCATTTTTCGTTCCAACCCATAATCCGTCGTAACAACACCGCCCTAAATGCTCGGCAAAATGCCCATAAAGGCGCGGCGAAATCGTCCCAATCGGCGCATCATCTCGAATCATAAGCGTCGTTTCAATCATGTGTTGTTTTCTCCATAAGCAATTATTGGCTGAACCGGAAGATAGCTGAAGCATGGGGCTGAAGGGATATGCCAAACGTAGAACTGAACCTACCCAAATCAGCCCGTTTCCATAAATCACGGACGCGGCACTCACGCTCAAATCCCATATCCACCAGCGAAAGAGTGATCGTCGTCTCAGTTTCCCCGATATTGAAAAAAGCGATGTACTGGTCATCCGAGTCGGGAACATCCGCCGCCCAGATAATCCCGTTACCCTCACGCAGCGCTTCGCGGTTGTTGAGGCTGAATTGGTTGACCGCCAGCACTTCCGGGTTAGTCAGCAAATTGATCGTTTCAGTATCGCTCGTTGGCAGATCACAGCCCAGCATCAAGGGCGACCGAAAAATCGCCCACAAAGTCATCAACGTAACCTGTTCATCCCGCGTGAGTAAACTATGACGATCTTCACCCCGCTCCCCGCGAATACTGATGTGCCCGATGGGAATCATATCCGCGTCCGGCCAATGTCCCGCCCCGCTCTGCCCCGACCATTGTTTGCACAGGTCAAACTGTCGCCGTAAATCGTCCCATTTATCCCAGAAATCCGGTGAAATCCGCCACATTTCACAGTGCCGTTGCAGATGTTCCGCGCGGTCAAGCGTCAGATCAACCCCCGGCGAAAGGCTCAAAACCATCGCCCGCCCACAGTGTTTGATGGCAGCACTAAATCCGGCGATTTCTTCCGTGTGATACGGAAACAGCATATCGTCGGCCTTGATGAAATCGACTTCCCATTCCGCGTAAAGTGCCAGCAAGGAATTATAATAATCCTGTGCACCCGGCTTGCTCATATCCAGCCCGAACATATCCGTGTTCCAGGGGCATGGGCTGTTCACATCCGCAATATCCTGAGCGCGAAAATCCGAATTCCAGATCGGCAGATTGCGTTCCACCGCCTGTCGAGGAATGCCCCGCATCACATGAATCCCAAACTTCAAACCCAGACTGTGGATAAAATCCGCCAGCGGCTTGAACCCCTGCTCACCTTTACTCGAAGGAAAGCGGTTGACAGCCGGCAGCAGTCGTCCATATGCATCCATCACCAGCGGCGCAAACGCCCGGTAACCGCCCGCTTTCGCCTCCGGTTCATACCACTGAATATCCACCACCACATAATTCCAGCCGTAAGACAGCAAATGTTCAGCCATAAACAGCGCATTGGCATGGACTTCAATTTCAGTCACCGAGGTTCCAAAACAATCCCAGCTATTCCACCCCATTGGCGGTGTAGGCGCTAATGACCCGTTGATACTCATAGACTAGGCTTTCAAAATGGGTTGGCAGGCATCCGATGTAAGATGGTCAACCAGATCATGCAACAGCGCCACCGCCACCGGATGATAAGCCGCCCGATCTTTCAAAGGATAAGTGGTCATGATAACTCGTCCCCACCAGGGCGGATAAGGGCTGCATATAAGCTCTTTTGTGATAGAGGGTAAATAAGCCGCGACCCATTTTGAAACGAATCGCGGCAGAGCAGGGTCATCACTAGAATGCGAACGACAGTGCCGTAACGGAATGTGGTTCAAAGGTGTAATTAAAAGTGGACTGCTTTTCAGTCTGGCACTTTGCTTCAGACACACCAACTTGATCTGGATTGGCAAAGGTGTTTTCGGCCTTGATGTTCGGCCCGTTGACCACATAGGCCTGCACCAGTTCGGCGTGGCAACCGCTGCCCAGCGATATGGTGGTTTCCATCGCGTCACTCTGGCTGCGATTAACCACATACACCATCAAGCGATTCCGCCGTTCGTCCAGCGTGGCAGAGACATCCAGCACCCGCACATCACCATAATTGCTGCTGTTGAAGGTTTCACCCTTCCAGAACACATCCAGCGCGGTTGTTCCACAGGTCTGACTGTAGACTTCAAATGGATAGAAGATCGTCTGCAAAACCAAGCCTTCCGGGCTGGTGAAGATCGGCGCTATGGCATTCACCAACTGCGCGATATTCGCCATTTTCACCGAATTGGCATGACGAATAAACGAATTCAACTGGATGGCAACCATCAGCGCATCTTCGAGGTTGTAAGTTTCTTCCAAACCATTGATGTCGTTGGTATTTTCCGGGTGCGTCCGATACCAGACATTCCATTCGTCAACTGCAATCGGGATAGGACGAATCCCCTGTTGCAAACTCAATGCCCGAATCAGACCTTCGGAGGCGGCTAATCGTTCTTCGATCAGTTCGGAGAGCGCCATGTAGTCATTGAAGTTGTTTTTGGGGTTGCCCACATACCAGTGAATGGACAGGTAATCGATGAACTTGCTGGCCTGCTCCATTAGCAGTTGAGTGCGTTCGACAACCGTGCCACCTGCCCAATTGGAAGCAGCCGAGGCGATTAACTTGATGGATGGGTCAATCCACTTCATCACTTTGGCAAATTCGAGGTAAGCCCTGGAATACTCATCCGGCGTTTTGTAGCCAATTTGCCAGTGTCCATCTACCTCATTGCCAATGCCCCAGTACTTTACCTGATGTGGGGCTTCATAACCGTGCTGGCGGCGCAATCTAACTAAAGCAGTATCCTGCGTACCGTTGCAGTATTCCACCCAATCGCGGGCTTCGCGCATATCGCCATCACCGCAGTTGACCACCATGTAAGGCTCGGTGTTGAGTTTGCGGCAAAAGTCGATGAATTCGTTGGTGCCAAAGTGATTAGTATCAATGGCATTCCAGGCCATATCCACGCGGGCAGGGCGTTCCGCTTTTGGCCCAACCCCGTCCATCCAGCGATAGCCGGAAACAAAGTTGCCGCCCGGATAGCGAATGAGCGGTACTTGCAACCGTCGAAGCGCCTGCATTACATCTGTCCGCAACCCTTTTTCATCAGCAAAAGGGGAGGTTGGCTCGTAAATGCCGCCATAGATACAACGCCCAAGATGCTCGGTGAAGCCGCCGAAAATATCGCGCGAAATATCGCCTACAGACCGTGTAGGATCAATGAAAATTTGGTTCAAAAGTGCCCCGCTTTCAAGCAAGAAGTGGATTGATCTAATTTAGTAATGAATACGTATACAGTTATTCGTATTCTAACTTTCAGATTAGAGGTTGTCAACAAATGATTGGGTATAACCGCATATCAATATGGAGCTGGGACAATCGGGATTGCGAGCAGTATGGCGCACAATTTGAGAACGAGAATGGCGGTTACTCGCCTTATTGTTAAAGAGAAGTTTTAGGAAGAGTGGAAATTATCAGGCGGAGTTACGTATTATTATTTGATAGGAGCCTTCGACAATACGAGATGGAAGTGTGGGATTTTCAATCCGGCTGAAAAGGGATTCAGCCAGCTTCAGTCCCAGATCGCGGGGGTCCTGGGCAATGGTGGTCAGCGTTGGACGGACTATGGTGGCTTCCGGAATATTGTCAAACCCCATGATGGCAATATCTTCCGGCACACGATAACCCGCTTCCTGCAATGTCAGGATGACTCCAATCGCCATCAAATCATTGACAACAAACAGGGCACGCGGCAGATCGCCAACCTGAAGCAGCCTGTGAGCAATTTCAACACCGCTTTCGCGCGTGAAATCACCATTGAACATGAAACGAAGATCGGCTGCCAGGTTATGCTCACCCATTGCCTGCATGAAACCCTTGAAACGCCGCGGGCCGGGGGGAAAATCGTCACCGACCCCAATATAACCAATGTGTGTATAGCCGCGTTCCTCAATCATCCAGCTAATGGCTTCATAGGTGGCACGCTCATCATTCACATACACATTATCAATGTCCGGGTGGTTGATATGGTCAGCCAGCAGCGCTGTTGGCATGTTGGTTTCGGCGATAAAATGACCAATGTCTTCGGATGTGAGATGAATGGGCACCATAATCACCCCATCCATGGAACGGCGTGAAACGACTTCGCAGAAGTGTTTTTCGTTCTGGTAGAGATGATCGCTGTTAGAGATCAATACTTCGTAATCATGACGACGCGCCACATCCTGAATAGCGCGTGTCATCGGGTGATAAAAGCCATTGGAAATATCCGCAATCAGGAGGGCAATCATCTGGCTGCGCTGGGTGCGCAGGCTGCGGGCGATCACATTGGGACGGTAACCGAGTCTTTCTACCGCGTCCAGCACTCGCTGGCGAGTGTCATCACTGATCTGAACGGTTGTGTCATTCTGGTTCAGTACGCGCGACACAGTCGGTTGGGAAACGCCAGCCAGCTTGGCAACATCATACATCGTTGGTGGTCTGAGTTTGGTCAAAGACTTCTTGTTCATTATTCCCTCTGTGCCTCACTCGTAATCCCGAAGACCGAAATAATTACTTATAAATATCTGACAGATACCGCAGTGGATTATAGCTGCGTATAGATACCTGCTCAACGGTTAGACTTGGTCAGTTAGCAGTTGACAGTTAGCCTTTAGCTTTCAGCAAATGCGGGCGTTGTTTGCGGCGATTGCGATTGCGAAATGGTGTTTGCGCGCAAATGATTCGCAAGATTCTGCAAATTCTTCAATTTCAAAATGGGATTTTGTGCATTTTGCGACTCTTTGGTATGGGATTGTCGTCGTCGTCGTCGTTGTCGGAATGGGTTTGTCGGACAAAAGTATTGCGGCGATGCGGGATGTGCCTGCTGCTGCAATACTTGCTGAATAGTTATCAGTTATCAGTTCACAGTAAAATTCACCTCACGGTCAGGGGATGTTTGTCCCCGTTTGGTTCGCCGCCAAGTAGCGGTTAGCCATCAGCAAAGACAAAAGCTCCAATACTCAGGATAAAGGATTTTGGGCGGGAAAGGGTGATCATTTGGTAATCCATTTGGTACGTTTTGGGGCGGGTTGGGGCTAACTTTGGAGGCGAGGGTAAACGGGAAAAGGTTATGCAGCAGTTGGGGAATGGTTGGGTGGGTAAACGGAAAACAAATGTATGGGTAAAAATGTATATTCACCAAAGGCTGCCTATTTGACAAGGTGCTTGTTCCATAGGGATAAACCCTTTTAGCTGGAGCAGGCCTATGTTCCCGATTGGGTGACCTGCTATACTGACAATTTGGCTCAGAAGGGGTTACTATGGATGCAACGGCACTTAAAACAGCATTACAACAGATTCGTGAGCATGATTTTGGTGTGCCCGAAGGGGTGCAGCCTTTCACTCTCGTGCAGGCGATGCTCGACCATATTGGCAGCACCGACAGCGAGCTGCGCGACACGTTAATCTATGGAACGCTGGTGCGCTGGATTGAGTTCAATCCGGTATTTACGCCGGATGAATTACAGCATGTCTGGCAAATCTGTTTCGGCGACGATCATCTGTTGTACCGAATTGATGAAGCAGAAAGTGACGGTGTATTCAAACGTTCGTTCTCTGCGTTAGTCATCCCGCTGCTTTTAATTCGTCACCGGGACGCGCCATTTTTGAGCGATGAGACGATTCGAGAGGGTAAAACACGTCTTCTGCATTACATGGCTCAAGAGCAAGACAGGCGTGGTTTCGTGCCGGGGAAAGGTTGGGCGCATGCGACTGCTCATGCGGCTGATGCTTTGAATGAATTCGCGCTGGCTGCGGTTATGGATGAAGCTGATCTGAAAGCGATTCTTTCGGCTGTTCAGGGTGCGGTGACTAATACGACGGTTTATACCCATGCGGAAGAAGAACGGTTAGTGGAGGTTATCGACAGCATCCTCTCGCGTGAGATGCTGTCGATGGAATTCTGGGCAGCATGGATCGAAAGTATTGCGGATGAGGCTGAAAACCGCGAACTACCCACAGGTTATGCACGGTTTATCAATGTCAAACATTTTTTGCAGGCCTGTTATTTCCGCTGCTGCGAGAGCGAATGGCCGACGCCCCTTAAACATGCTTTGAGCCTGTGTTTAAATCGGTTGCTGGACACATGACACAATGGCTACAGGGTGATACCTTCGGCTTCCCACATATCCAGTTCGCCCTGCTTTACGAAAATGAGTTCGTGCGAGGTGATGACACAGGTGGGGTGCATAGCCGTGCCGTGCGAAATAAACAAGCCCGCATTCTGGGCCTTTATGGGACAGTAGGTTTTTAAATAAAGGGTATCCATTTTAAGTTACCAAAAAGTCGGAATCATCTTCCTGTTGTAGGGAATTGGGGTCTGTTCAATAACCCACATCCCAAGCTACAGTAGAAAATCTGATTCTGAAATATTTTCTCATTGTCTGAGGGAGAGTTTTATTTTGCTAAACGACGGCCAACCACTTGAATCAGTCTCCTTAAAAAATGTGACCATCGACAGCGGATTCTGGGGTGAACGGCAGACGACCAATCGTGACCGGACAATCCCGGCTATTTATCATCAGATGAAAATAACCGGACGGCTGGACGCGTGGAAGCTGGATTGGCAACCGGGACAACCCAAACCGCATATTTTTTGGGACTCGGATTTCGGCAAATGGGTAGAGGCGGTGGGTTACAGCCTGGCGACCCACCCAGACCCGGAACTGGAAGCACAGGCGGATGCGGTTATTGATCTGATTGAGAAGGCACAGCAGCCGGATGGCTATCTGAATATCTTTTTCACGGCGGTTGAGCCACAACATAAATGGAAAAATCTGCGCGACTGGCATGAGCTTTACGATGCGGGGCATTTGATCGAAGGGGCGATTGCTTATTATCAAGGGACGGGCAAACGCAAGCTGCTGGATGTGTTGTGCCGCTATGTTGATTACATTGACACCCTATTTGGGCCGAACGAAGGACAAAAACGCGGCTACTGTGGTCATCCTGAAATCGAACTGGCACTGGTCAAGCTGTATCGTGTCACTGGTGAACAACGCTACCTGAATCTTTCCAAATATTTTGTGGATGAACGCGGGCAAGCACCGCATTACTTCGATATTGAAACCATCGAACGCGGCGATGACCCCCGTAATTTCTGGGCAAAAACGTATCGTTATTGCCAGGCCCATGTGCCGATTCGGGAGCAAACCAGCGCGGTCGGGCATTCGGTTCGGGCAGCTTATCTGTATTCCGGGGTGGCGGATATTGTCGCGGAAACGGGCGATCCGGTGTTACGGGATGTATCGCGGGCATTATGGGATGACCTGACTCAACACCAGATGTATATCACGGGCGGGCTTGGGCCAGCACACGCCAACGAGGGCTTCACATTTCCGTATGATATGCCGAATGAAACAGCTTATGCCGAAACGTGCGCGGCGATTGCACTGGTGTTCTGGGCACAGCGGATGTTCAACATTGACCCGGACAGTAAATATATTGATGTGATGGAGCGGGCGCTGTACAACGGATTCGTCAGCGGTGTTTCGTTCGAGGGCAGCCACTTTTTCTATGCTAATCCGCTGGCATCATATCCGAACGTGAATCCGTTTGAGCGGTGGAGCGGGATTGTGGTGGAAAACCGCCACTATCAACGGTCGGAATGGTTCGACTGCGCCTGCTGCCCACCCAATCTGGCACGGTTGATTGCCAGCATTGGTTCATACTTCTACTCCACTACTGCTGATACCCTGTATGTTCATTTATACAACCAGAATCACGCAGAATTTCAACTTGGCGGAACGGCGGTTAGCCTCGAACAACAAACTCATTATCCTTGGGATGGTAACATCCGATTCAAAGTCGGTGTGAATCATCCGGCGTGGTTTAATCTGGCGCTGCGGATTCCGGGCTGGTGCCATAACTTCCGTCTGGAAGTGAATGGTCAGGCTGTGGAAGCCAACCCGGTCAGGGGTTACGCCAACCTTGCGCGCGAATGGGCAAACGGGGATGAAGTGGTGCTTTCGCTGGATATGCCCGTTGAGCGCGTCGCACCCCACCCGGAAATCCGGCAAGATGCTGGCTGCATCGCGCTCCAGCGCGGCCCGGTCATTTACTGTCTAGAGGAAGTGGATAACGGGAAACATCTGGCGAATATTGCTATCCCGCGTACCGCCCAACTGACTGCCCAATTTGACCCCGATTTATTCAACGGGATTGCCGTTATTGAAGGCGATGCGGTGCGGATAGAACCTTCCAGGTGGCCGGGAGGGCTTTACCAACCGCAATCCCAACTGGATTACGAACCCACTCCTTTCAGTTTCAGAGCCATTCCTTACTGCTTCTGGGCAAACCGTGAACCGGGCGAAATGCTGGTGTGGGTACGGGAACGCTAAAACCACGAAACGGTTTCGTTCGGTGGATGGGGCGGAACGGCTGAGGATGAAGGTGTTCGGGCCGGGATCGGGATACATTTGTCGAAATCTGTAAGCAGCTTACGGTAGATGCGAATGGGCGTCACCCGGACGATTCAGGCTTCGACCCTGAGAACATCCAGCAGTGGGCGGTGGATTGGCCGATGTGGTGGATGTGAGTTGGAATTTACAACTGGCGGTTTCGACAGCGATGGTTATCCCGGTTGTGATTCTGTTCTTTTTCACGCAGCGGTATTTCACCAAGGCCATCGTCATGACGGGTTTGAAGGGCTGATATTGGCGGCTAACGCATCCCACGTCTGAACAAGGCTACCCGTAAAGCCGCTGTCGAGCAGCGATACCGCGCGGGCACGATGGCGGGCAGCGACAATCGCCCGGCTAGGCGGATTTTCCGCGATGCTCAGGAATTTGATGTCTTTGTTGGGGTAGGCAGCAGCCGCGCAGGCCGGAACCAGCGAAATGCCCATGCCTAATGTGACAAATTCGAGGGCTGTGGCGATCTGGGATGTCTGATAGACAATCGGCGGGTTAATTTTCTGGACATAGCAAAATGCCTCTAGCTGGTCGCTGAGGCAGTTTTTATCGGTCAACTGGATGAACGGGGTGGTTTTGAGCAGTTCGGCGGAAATGGTTGAGGCAACCGCAAGATCATGGTCATGGTGTATGGCGATATACAGGGGTTCCACAAACAGTTTCTCGGTGGTGATCTGCTGGCGATCTACAGGCAGGCTGATGTAACACACATCCAGTTCGGCGTTCATCAGCTTTCCGAGCAGCACATCAGTGGTATCTTCATGGATGACCAGATTGGCATCCGGGTAATGTTGCTTGAAGTGACGAATGGTATTCTGCAAGAGGTAGGGGCTTAAGGTAGGGATGATGCCAACGGCGACATGCCCGCCCTGCGGCGCATAGCCTTCGGTGACGGCAAATTGTGCCTGCTGCACATCGGATAAAATGCCGCGCGCACGGGGGTAAAGCACTTTGCCCACTTCGGTGAGCATGATACTGCGCCCTAAACGGTCAAATAACTGCTGGCCGATTTCATTTTCCAGCTTGATAATCTGCTGACTGAGAGAGGGCTGCGCCACATTGCAGCGTTCAGCCGCAAGGCTAAAACTGCCGGTTTCCACCACGGCGACAAAATACTCCAACTGTCGAAGTTCCAAGTTATAGCCTTTGCCTATCCTGCGATAGGTATTTCATATTTTACAGGGATGATGCCAAGCAGTATCATAGGTAAAAGCAATCGAAAATCAAGAATCAATAGGTTTAATGAATAGATTATAACCATTCGGGTGGTTCTTGATGTGATGTGTGAACCGCCTTATCATCAACCTCAGTTTCGTTTCCCGAAGCATAAGGAGCGTAAAGCAATGACAGATACCAACCGCAAGACTCTGACAACAGCTTCCGGCATTCCGGTAGCAGATAACCAGAACTCGATCACAGCAGGCGCGCGCGGGCCAGTTTTGATTCAGGATTTCCACCTGATGGAAAAACTGGCGCACTTCAACCGGGAGCGCATTCCTGAACGGGTCGTCCATGCAAAGGGTGCTGGTGCTTACGGCACGCTCACCATAACCAATGACATCACCCGCTATAGCAAAGCCGCCATCTTCAGCGCGGTGGGCAAACAAACAGATTTGTTCCTGCGCTTCTCGACGGTGGGCGGCGAAAAAGGTTCCGCCGATACCGCCCGTGACCCACGCGGGTTCGCCATCAAATTTTATACGGAAGAAGGCAACTGGGATTTAGTCGGTAACAATACACCGATCTTCTTCATCCGTGACCCGCTTAAATTCCCGGATTTCATCCATACCCAGAAGCGTGACCCGTTGACCAACCTGAAATCACCCACGATGATGTGGGATTTCTGGTCACTATCGCCGGAGTCGCTGCATCAGGTAACGATTCTGTTCAGTGACCGGGGCACACCGGACGGCTATCGTTTTATGCATGGGTTCGGCAGCCACACCTACAGCCTCATCAATGCACAGAATGAACGGGTGTGGGTGAAGTTCCACTTCAAGACGATGCAGGGGATTCAGAATCTTTCGGCTTCGGCGGCGGAACTACTGGCAGGCTCGAACGCAGATTACGCGACACAAGACCTGTTCGAGGCCATCGAGCATGGCGATTATCCGAAATGGCGGTTCTGCATTCAGGTGATGACGGAAGCACAAGCAGAAACCTTCCAATATAATCCGTTCGACCTGACTAAAGTCTGGCCACAGGGCGAGTATCCGCTGATTGAAGTTGGCATTATGGAACTCAACCGTAATCCTGAAAATTACTTCGCGGAAGTGGAGCAGGCCGCGTTTGCTCCGGCGCACATCGTTCCCGGCGTTGGCTTCTCGCCAGATAAGATGCTGCAAGGGCGCATCATGGCCTACACGGATGCTCACCGCTACCGTTTGGGCGTGAATCATGAAAGCCTGCCCGTGAACAAACCACAGGCGGAGGTTCATACCTATCAGCGGGACGGCTTTATGCGCCACGACGGGAATTACGGCGGCGCACCGAATTATGAACCCAACAGTTTTGGCGGGCCTGCCCAAAATCCGGCTTACAGCGAACCCCCGTTCCCGGTCGATGGTGACGGTGCACGGTACAACCACCGCGATGGCAATGACGATTATACGCAGGCGGGCAACCTGTTCCGCTTGATGCCGGCAGATGCACAGGCACGGTTGATCGAAAATATTGTGGGCGCGATGCAAGGTGTCCCGACCGAGATTCAGGAACGGCAGATCGCCCATTTCTACAAAGCTGATCCGGCCTATGGGCGAGGCGTGGCACAGGGACTGGGTCTGGAAGCCACTGTTGAGGTTGGCGCAGACTAAGCGAAACTCACGGCGGGTTCAGACGGCTGAACATAATCTCACATTCCGGGGTGCGGCACTGCTGCGCCCCGACTCATTAATCCCCAAGTAGTCCCCACATCAAATTTCACCTGCTGAGTCAGCTATCTACCTACCCGTAACCACAAAAACCCAAACAAAAATCATAGCAATTCTGGAAAGTTATTTTCTTCATAATTTTATAATTCTGCCAATCCACCCCATTCCTCGCATTTTGTGCCGTTTTACCGGATAATGTAACATCTTTGATGCATTATCCGGAGGATGCTCGATGTCCGAAGCGCAGGCGCAGCGTGCCATCCAGAATATGTACGCCGACCCCAGTGTCCGCGAAGAATTAATCGACGAAGAAGCGGATGTGCTGCTCAAATGGGGCGAGACGCAATTCACCAGCCTTGCCGCCCAGAATTGGGACGATGCCCACTTTGAAGCCGCCAGCAGCAACCTCAATCGCCTGCTGAATGAAATCAACCGTTTCATCGGCAAACGCGCCTATTGGCCGCCCGCTGAACAAACCGCGTCATTGGCGGAAATCGCACGGCTGGCGGAAACGCTTCAGTACAAGGCTGCGCCCGCAGCACTGGAAGCCTTCGCCCAGCAGTATGCGGCGATCCCTAATCCCGAAACAATCGCTGCCCTCACGACGCTCCTGAAACCATCTGCCGCACCAGACAATCCGGATGCACCCATTCCTGAAGACAAACCGCCTGCCAAAACGACATTCGGCGCACTGCTGCAATCCGCCGCTGCCGCTATCAATGCTGCATCCTTGAACACCGAAACCACATCATCCGCTGAAGGAGAATCACTCGATGGCGAAGAAAACACGTAAAAAACAATCTGGAACGCAAACACTGGCGACTCTCATCATTGGCGTTCTGATCGTCATTGCTGGATTTTTCGCCAGTTTGATCGGTGGTGGCGATAACAATGTCACCCCGACAGCAGCGCCGGGCAGCACCCAAATCAGCACTGTTACGACCAACCAACCCGCGACCACTGCCCCCGGTTTGACGCCCGCCGTAACGACCAGCGGCAGCGTAACCTCCATCAGCATTCCGCTGGGTTTTGGGGCGCAAAAAGGGTTTTGGCAGGCATACTTTACCGCACCAACAGGCAGCCGTGATCCAGCCACTTATGTAGGCGGGATTGATACTCAGCTTGTCACCGCGCTCAACAATGTACGCAGCACCTTGGATATTGCCGCTTTTGAGTTCAATAATGTAGTCCTGACCGAAGCTGTGCTGGCTGCCCACCAGCGCGGGGTACGCATCCGTATGGTGACGGATAATGAACACGGCCTGAATGATCGAGATACCACCATTGGGCAGTTCGTCGCGGCAGGCATCCCGGTTGTAGATGATGGACGCAGCGCCTTGATGCACAACAAATTTATGATTCTGGACAGCACTTACGTCTGGACAGGTTCATGGAATTACACCATCAACGATACCTACCGTAACAACAACAACGCCCTTTCCATCCGTTCCCAGCAGGCGGTGCAGAATTATCAGCAGGAATTTAACGAAATGTTTGAGCAGCGGCGCTTTGGCCCGCGCTCTCCAGCCGATACACCTTTCCCGCGTTTTAGCCAGGATGGGGTAGCAATCCAGATTTACTTCTCGCCGGAAGACAAGGTTCTGGTGCCATTGATTGCCACCTTGAGTCAGGCGCAGCGTTCGATCCGCTTCATGAACTTCTCGTTTACCGATTATGATGCTGCAAAAGCCATGATGGATCGCGCGACGGCGGGTGTAGCGGTGCAGGGCATCTGGGAAACGACTGGCAGCGAAACCGAAGCCAGCGAACTCCGCACCATGTTCTGTGCCGGGTTGCAGGTACGGCAGGATGGCAACCCCTTCATCCTGCACCACAAGGTTTTTATCATCGACGATCAAACTATCATTTCCGGCTCGTTCAACATTTCCAGCAACGCTACCCAATCCAATGATGAAAACCTGATTATCATCACTGACCCGGATTTAGCGGCACTGTATATCACCGAATTTGACCGCCGCTGGGCAGAGGCCAAAGTCCCTACCCGGCTCACCTGCCAGTAAATGCACCGGGAGGGATTCCATAGCGATATCCCTCCCGGTTCTGCTTAATGTTCATAAATCAGCGTGAGGCTGGAGTCAATCGCAGGTGGCATAACCCCATCTTCGATGATGTACAGCAGCAGATAACCCCACAATGAATCCCGGATGCTCTCATCATCAGGAATGGTGATCTCACGGCTACCCGTAAGCGGCAAATTAGAATAGGTTACATAAGTTGGCCACGCCATCAACCCTGCCAACATGCTGCTCTCAGGGTCAGCCATCGGATAGCTGATCGTCACACTTTCGCCTTCACTCACCGACCATGACACCGTAACCGTATCACCAATCCGTACATGGGTAGGTTCAGCCCGGAAATATTCAACGCCCTGCCCGATATAATCCGTCAATTCGACGCGCAGGTCACCCAATGGGGTGCGCCGTGAACTGCAATTGTGGCGGCTACCGCCTGTGTAAAAATCGGCAAATAAGCGCAGTTGCAGCGCCGAAAAAGCTGCTTCCGGCGCGGTGATTTCCAGACTTCCGCTGGGCGGCATTTCATAAACTTCTTCCAGATTCCCGGCGCAGCTTCCATTCGGATTGCCATCATGGTATTCGATAAAAACTGCGTCGGTGTTCACGACTTCCCATGTTACGGTAATGACTTCACCCGGTTTTGCAGTTTGCGGCGTGACGCTAAATGCAATGGCTTCCGGCTGTGGGATCGTATCATTTTCGACATGCAGGCGTAACTGCCGCTGTGCCAATGTTGCGCCATCCTCCCGGTTGACGACCCGCAGTTGCAGCACTACATCCTCATAATCACCCGGATAAACAAGCGGCAGATAATCATCTTTATGGGCATACTGCCATTCAAGCGGTCGCGGATACGCTGCTTTTAAAACCGTACCATCCGGCAAAAGCTGTTCAAAAATCAGATTGCTGTTAAACCAGCGGTTGCGAACCTGCCACTGCACATGAAACGGTTCGTCAAGCGCATCGACCGAAATGGTTTCGACGGGCGGAAAGGCCAGAAACATACTGATTTCCGGCAAACCTTCCGGCGCAGCGTAACCCAATTCGATAATCGATTCGGCCACAATCGCGCCGTTATTATCGACTACCGACAGACGATACTGCGGGGGTATAAAATCCAGTGGATGAGCAATCACCAATCGATCGGTTTTCTCTGGCTCAAATCCCGTGCCGATGACTGCCCACTGTCCACCGACCAATGCGTGCATCTGCATCTCATCACCCGGACGCAGACCCACCGCCCGCCAGCTAAAATTGGCCGCTTCTGTGCCCGCTTCCACCACCGGATAACTGAGCGCGGCGTTATCAACGGTGAAGTATTCGATAGCAGGTGTGGATTGAGCATAAATTGGAACAACAACGACCAGCAGCAGGCAAAATATCCAGCCTGTACGCATGATGAAAGTCTCCACTGTTTTTCCAATTGTACGAAAAGAAATTTAAGCGTACCGGGATCGTAGGTTAAAGGATTCCAAGCGGTGGTATCTCATCGGGCGATAATGTCAGTCAAGATTAAATTGTGCTAGGCTTATGCTGTAAAAACGAACGAAGGAGAAACCGTTGTGAATCGTTATCCCCGAATTGTGGTTGGTATTCTGCTGCTGGTACTGGGCGTTATGCCTGTATTGGCGCAAGATTCTACGCCAACTTTTGAAGCATCACCCTGTGCATTCCTCGTACCTGCCGATCAAACGGTAGAGTGCGGTTACGTCTCCGTGCCGGAAAATCGTGCCGACCCGGACAGCACTCCTATCCGGCTAGCAGTGGCCGTTTTCAAAGCCAAAAGCGCCAACCCTGCCGCTGACCCAATCATGTATCTGGAAGGTGGGCCGGGTGGCAATTCGCTCTCGCTTTCCGGGATGGGATTTAACCAGATACTCGCCCCATTTGTCGAAGACCGCGATGTGATTCTCTTTGACCAGCGCGGCACCGGCTTTTCTGAACCCGCCCTGAACTGCCCCGGATTCACCGATCTCATCCGCGACACCCTGAGCGATAACCTCTCGCCTGCGGATGAACAATTCCTGCTGGTAAAAGCCCTTCTGGAATGTGCTGCCGAATTGCAGGGGGACGACATCAATCTGGCAGCTTATAACAGCGTCGAAAATGCGGCGGATGTGGATGCGATACGGGCGGCGTTGGGTTACGAACAGGTAAATCTGTTCGGCACATCCTACGGTACACGCCTGGCGCTGACCGTGATGCGCGACTTCCCGGCGGGCGTTCGTAGTTCGATCATGGGCGCGTTGTATCCGTTGCAGGTCAATCTGCTGACCGATACGGCTGCCAGCACCGACCGCGTATTGGATACCCTGTTCGCGGGCTGCGCGGCAGACCCGGATTGCGCGGCGGCTTATCCCGATCTGGAAACCGTATTTTACGATCTGGTAGACCAGTGGAATGCTGAACCCGTCACCATGAGTGTGCTGGATATGTTCGGCGGCGAAAACATTCAGGCTTCGATCAACGGCGACGAGTTGATTTCCGGGCTGTTCACTGCGCTCTATAGCACTGACCTGATTCCGACTCTCCCACAAACCATTTTTGAAGCCCGCGATGGCAACTACGAAACGCTAGCGGGTTACTTCGCCCTGATTTTGGCGACCAACAATTTCGTCAGCCGGGGCATGTACTTCTCGGTGGAATGCCATGACGAAGGCCCATTCACCACTGCTGAAGCCTTTGAAGCCAGCGTGAATGCTTACCCGGAAATTTCAGATTTCATCGAGCGTTCCGGTGATCCGCTGGCGATTTGCGACACATGGCCTGCGGGTGTGGGTGGGGCGGTGGAAAACGAACCCGTCACCAGCGATATTCCGGCGCTGCTGCTCAATGGTGAATATGACCCGATCACACCGCCTGAGTGGGCTTATCTAGCGGCGGAAACACTGCCTAACAGCTATGTCTACGAATTCCCCGGTATGGGACATGACGCAGCCCTCCAGACCTGTGGGGTAGCCATCACCCTTTCATTCCTCGATAATCCGTCGGTTGAGCCGGATTCAAGCTGTCTCGCAGAAGTAGGCGCGCCGGATTTCGTTATTCCCGGCCAGGAAACCGAAGCAGCAGCCATCACCTTTGTCCCCTATGAAGGCGATGGTTTCACAACGGTTGTGCCGGAGGGCTGGACGGCAATGATGATGGGGACATTCGGGCGCGGCCAAACCCCGACCGATCAAACGGCGGTGGTAATTCTGTCGCTGCCCGTACCCGCCGCACTCTATATACAAGGGATGAGCGCACAGTTGGGTTCAGAAGCGGAAAATACGGGCACGCGCGAAGCCAACGGTTTGACGTGGACACTGTATAATCTGGAACTGATGGGCTTTCCTTCCAGTTTGGCGCTGACGGAAAGCGGCGGCAAAACCTTTGCCATTCAGATGGTTGCCAACAGCAGCGAACGCGACGCCATTTATGAACACGTCTTCCTGCCCATAATCGACGCTTTCGCCCTTGCTGGCTAAATCCCCGCACCTGTTTTTACAGGGGGTACAGCGCTGCCGCGCCCCCTGTAAGATGCAAATCCTGTTCCAGATTTTCCACCAAATCCAAACTTCAAGCCTTCCGGTTTGACCGAAAGGCTAGAAACACGTTACAATTACAACGATGCACCATCCATTTATCCATTCCGCATCATCCGTTATCATCCAACGGGAGGTATGCCGTGAGTCGTTGGGCAAATAAGTACGTCATTGGCCTCACGGGAAACATCGCCACCGGTAAGAGTGTCGTCCGGCAGATGCTTCAGCATTTGGGAGCATATACGATTGACGCCGACAGTCTAACCCACCGCGCGATGGCACCCGGCGCTCCGGCTTACAAGCCAATTGTCGAAACCTTCGGTCAGTTCATTCTGGATGCCGAAAAGAATATCGACCGCACCATGCTGGGCAATATTGTATTTGCCCGTCCAGATGCGCTGGCAAAGCTGGAAGCTATTGTTCACCCGGTTGTAGGACAGGCCATCGCCACCCTCATCACCCGTTCTACCCAAAGCGTAATCGTCATTGAGGCCATTAAACTGCTGGAAGGCGATCTGGGCAGTGCTACTGATGAAATCTGGGTTGTGGACGCCTCGCCGGATACACAACTCAAGCGTCTGACCGGGCCGCGAAAAATGTCCGAAGCGGATGCCAAACAACGCATCGCTGCACAGGGATCACAGGCCGAAAAACTCAAACGTGCCAACCTCATCATCAAAAATGATGGCAATGTTGAGGAAACCTGGAAACAGGTACAGACTGGCTGGGTGAATATTCAGAAGAAAATGGGCGCGCCAGCGCAGCCCCCGGCACAACCTGCCGCACCTGCTGCTCCCGCCGCACCACCGCCTGCCCAGCCTCAACAGGCCGCACCAGCACAACCCGCTGCACCTGCTGCACCGCCATCTGCACCAGCAGCACCATCCGCAGCCTCAGCGTCAGGTGTCAAAGTCACCGTCCGGCGTGGGATGCCCAGTAATGCGGAAGCCATTGCTTCATTCATCAATTCGGCTGCCGCTAAAAACGTCAACCGTATGGACATTATGATGGCCTTTGGGCAGAAAAGTTATCTGCTGGCGCAGGATGCTTCCGACAAGGTGCTGGCTGTGCTTGGCTGGCAGGTCGAAAATCTGATCACCCGCGTGGACGAGTTCTACATCGCCGCCGAGGCACCCTCTGGCCCGGTGGTCGAGGGACTGGTGACCGCTATCGAAGCTGCCTCCAAAGATTTGCAGAGCGAAGTGGCTTATATTTTCCTGCCACCGACAGCTTCCGCCGAAGCGGTGCAGACGTTTCAGGGAAGTGGCTACGAAGCCACCGCCATCGAGCAGATCAAAATCCCCGCATGGCGCGAAGCGGTGCAGGAAATTCTGGCAGAGAACAAGACCGCCCAAATCTTCAGCAAAAAGCTGCGTGAAGATCGCGTCCTCAAGCCGATCTAAAAACAGCCAGCTTGATAAGGTTTTTCGTAGAGGAGTGTCTGAGATACTCCTCTATTCATTTACTCTCTCAGCCATTCCGCCGACAAAATTCGTTTTGTGCTTGGCGCATAATAGATGATATAGGGATCATTATTTTTGAAGGCTAGGAAAACCCGTTTTGTAACCTCGAAGCGCATTTTCTGAATATCAATACGATAATTCTCTCTCGACAAAACATCAAGTTGTACACGCCCCTCTGCTGAATGTACTAAATTCCGTCTATAATCCTTACCCCAAGAAGTCCACTTTAACCAAAAGTGAATCAAAACGATCAGCGCTATAGGTATAACCACAATTAAAGTGTGAGGGTTTCTCCCGCCGCTATTCAAAAGAAAAATGAAAAACATTGGCGACAGAATCAACACCAATAAAACACCCAATCCCCAAGAATTACGTTCTGCTCGAAATACTTGTTGCTGTTTCTGACTTAAAACTCCTTGCTGATTAGACTCTAAATCTTCCTCATCGAATTCGATTGCGTCCATCAACAAATGCTCTGACTTGGATTTTTGCTTCTCACCCATAATTCAATCCTCCACCGCCTCGGCTGAAAGGGGCAGTTTGGCAGGACGGAAATCCAAATAATACATAGTATAGGTCGTGCCAACCTCGAAGACTTCCGCCACTTGCTGGCTTTCCATGTAAACCTTTTCGCGTCCCATTTCCACATACCAGTACGTGCCAAATCGGGAATACTGCTTTCGGATGCCGGTCACTGTCCCGGTAATCTGCCGCACCATCTCTTTTCCAGCCAACCGCATCCGCCGGGCATTAAAGATCGCCACCAGAATGTAGCCGCCAACAATCAGCACCAGCATAAGCAGAACCATACCTACCGCATACAGGTTATTCCAGATGGCGCGGTCAGCGATCAACGGATAGCCCAGCGTAACACCGAAAAACCCGACCAACACAACTGTTCCCCATTTGTTCCACCGCTGCTGCCCGCGTGCAATATGATCCCAACGCTGCTTCTGTTTTTCGCTTAATTGACCAGCGCGGTTCAAGGCTAAATCGTCGCTGTTAAAATGCATCGGCGTCATCAATTTCCCGGTCAAATATTCAGTTCGGCTCATGGTTTACCCTCCCGCCAGAGAGTATACACCCAATGCAAAACGCGACTCTCCCCAAAAAGTGGTGAGCCGCGTTTCACGTCGTATAATCAATCTGCCTGCGCGTCAGGTACAAAACCCCGGCCATGATGCCCTTAACATCGTGGCCGGAATCTTAATCCACTGCTTGTGATGATCGAGCCGCCTGCATCCGTTCCAGTTCGACACCTGCCCGATGCGCGAAGATTTTCAGGATCGATAGTTCCCGGTCTTCAATCACAATCTGTTTTCTGTCCAGCACCGCCAGATGTCCGATGACCCGATCCTGCGAGTCGGTGATTGGGACGCCGATGTAACCCTGTGCCGAAAGTGCTACCAGATCACGGTCATCCGGGAAAAGCGACTGCACCCCAATCGGGAAGTAACACGATTTTCCCTGATTGATGACCTCATCACACGGTGTCCCGGTCAGGCTGTACTCAAACGGATTGCCGAAGTCCTCGCCCTTCCAGAAGGCCAGCATCCGCACATGCGTCTTGTTATTGGTATGTTCGGTGATGAAGGCGAACGGCATCCGCATGGCAGACGCCACCTGACTCACCATCGCCCGGAAGAAATCCAGACCGCGCATCGCATCCGTGCCACGTGCCAGAATCCGCAGCACTTCTTCCAGATATTTGACCTTCGAAACATCCTGTCCATAGACCAGCACCGCCGATTCACGATGCTGCGGGACTAAAACCATCTCCAGCCACACATACTGACCATCCTGACGCAGCATCCGGCACATGACCGTTTGCGGCGTATTTTGCGACCATGCCCGCACATAACCATTGCGGATGATGGCGGCATCCATCGGGTGAATCAGGTCATAAATCGAATGTTCGGTCAGGTCTGCTGGCGGATAACCCAGCAACCGCGCATAAGCCGGGGCGGCATACAGGAACATCCCGGCCTTGTTGTGTTTAGAAACCAACTGCGGCACATGTTCCAGCAGCAAGCGGTAATCATCTGGCGGCGGAGGCAGCGGTGAAGTAGACATACTCATTCCCTTTCCAACTAACGTGCGATGCCGTTTAGTATGCTGGCGGAATATTCCCGTTACATCCTGCTTGCGCGCCCTTCGCCGCTGGATTACTATTTGAAAGGATTATCTTTGGAGGGATTTCCATTGGATACCCTGAACCAACCTACCACCAATGCTGATGCTGAACTCGTGATGGCGCTGCGAAACGGCGATGAAGCCGCATTTACTGCGCTGGTCGATCAACTTTCCGCCTCGATGGTACGCATCGCCATGATCTACGTGCGCGATCAGCCGACAGCCGAGGAGGTAGTTCAGGAAACATGGATTGCCGTGCTGCGCGGCCTTGACCGTTTTGAAGGCCGTTCGTCGCTCAAAACATGGATATTCACCATCCTGACCAACCGCGCCAAAACCCGCGCCCAACGCGAAGGTCGTTATGTGCCGTTGGAAATCAGCGATGAGTTCGAGAATGAACCCACCATCTCGCCTGATCGTTTCCGCCCGCCGGATTCGCCAGTTGCACCCAATCACTGGTCGCCGGACGGTGCGCCGCATTCGTGGGAATCCATCCCGGAAGATCGGCTGCTTTCGCTGGAAACCCGCGAACAAATCATGCGGGCCATCGACGCCCTGCCCGCCAATCAGCGCGAAGTGATCCGCCTGCGCGATGTGGAAGGTTTCAGTTCTGGCGAAGTCTGTAATATTTTGGCAATAAGTGAGACCAATCAACGTGTTCTGCTGCACCGTGCCCGGTCACGTGTGCGCCGTGCATTGGAAACCTATCTGGCGGAGTGAGGAATTGACGATCTAATGAAAGTGTTGACCTGCAAAGAATTGGTTGAATTGGTGACAGATTATCTGGAAGGCAAACTCCCGCCGGATGACAATAGCTGCTTTGAAAAGCATATTGCTGGATGCCGCAACTGCACCGCTTATTTGGAGCAGATGCGTACCACCATCCAGCTGACTGGAATGTTGTCTGAGGATGCCATCGCCCCGCCCGCGCGGGATGAACTGCTAAACATCTTCCGCGATTGGAACAAAGGGCAGGATGAAAAGTAGGGGACAACCGGGCCGGTCGTCCCCGCTATAAACGCGGCGTTCCTACCGCTGGTCAGGTGGAATAATTTTCACGGCTGGGTCTTGGCGAAGCGCCTGTTCTGACCCCGCCGGAATATACGCCACCACCAGATGCAGCGGCCCATCACCCCGGTTGATGGTCGAATGGTAAATGCCCTTCGGAATCCAGATGCACGCCCCGGCTTTACACCGCTGCGGCACATCATCATTCACCATTTGGTCGCCTTCGCCAGACACGAAGAAAATAATCTCGTCCGCGTCCGGGTGGTTATGGCGGACGTGTCCCTTACCCTGCTCCAGCACCACCGTGCCAAAGCTGATACTTTTTGCCCCGGTGACGCGCTCCTCACACAGCATATGAATCGTGCCCCAGTCGAACACCAGCGAATCGACATCGGCTTCCGTTGTAATAAAACAATCCCCTGAACGATACATTTTTTATCCTTTCGATCCCAAACAATATTTCGAGCACCTCACATTATACATAATACACAAAGATATATCGGTGAATTTAAAAAACGTGTTAAAGTAAGAATTATGTAAAGTTTAAATTCAAATAAATTAATGCCAAAAGACTCTGATGGTGAATGCAACCAATGCCGACTCAACACAGAAATATGATGTGTTTATAAGCTACAGCCGCAGAGACACGATTATTGCAGAGCAGATTGTCGGCAAATTAAACGCGCGTCATATAACCGTGTGGTGGGATAAACTCATTGCTCCCGGCATTGGAACGGGGACTTTAAATTGGGTTAGTCAAATCGAGAATGCCATCGAACATGCGCGATGCATCGTTGTGATTCTATCCCCTGATTCAAAAACCTCTCAATGGGTTGCGAATGAATTAGCCTATGCCCAAACACTCGATAAGACTGCATTTCCGTTACTTGCCAGAGGTGATCCTCATCACAGTATTCCTATCAATCTGAGCAGCGCCCACTATATCGATATTCGCGGGGAACATTATGATATCGGCGTCGAGCAGCTTATACAGGCAGTAAACAGACTCACCGGAAAAATAACCGAAACGCAAGAAACTAAAGTTATTCCACCAGTAACGCCCGCACCATCTCAAACCACTTCCAAAACTGTTGAGCCCTCACCACGTCGCCTTTATCCATTTATTATTTTGGCAATATTCCTGATTGGGTTTTTAATACTCGGTCTGATCTTTTTAACCTCATCACAGCCTCAAGCAGATACAACGCACACTTTACCCGGCACCATTGATTATCCGGCTACTATAGAGGCATCTGTTACCATTGGGGCGCAGACCGAACGGGCAATAACCCAAATCCCCGTCGCCATTCCTACTACAAACGCCAGCGTAACCACCATCCCGCCAATTAACGTAACCCCAACACCCAATTATTCAGCGACCATTGCCGCTAGGGTTGAAGCGCAGCAAACCGCCACTGCGGAGGCAATCGTTACTGGTGCGTCTGCTACCCCTACAGCGACGACCACCCCAACGAGTGACTTAACCTCTACCCCTGATTATCCAGCCACCATCGCTGCTAAGGTTAAAGCGGTGCAGCAAACCGCTACGGCAAAGGCGCTAGGCACTCCATAACGAGTGTCAATGGAAGGAGGTTGTTCTACAAAACTACTCCACCCAATTTTGGCAGACATCAAAAAAGGAGATTAATCATGCGAAGAATAGGCATCGTGTTATTTATCATCATCCTTATGACCTTTACGGCTGCCGCGCAAGAAGCCGATTGTGCGGTCATTTACTTGCAATATGCCGATTTAATGGCAGAAGAACCAAATGATCTTCAAGCCGTTGCCCAATTGCAGGAATGGCGGCGCACCCTCGAATCAGAAGATTCAGCCCCATGCGAAGAAATCGCCTACCGCGCTTTGGTCACAGCACTCAATCTTTCTGCCGATAGCATCATCAGCGATCAACTTGGGAATGATGAAGATTCAGCAGCTTTCCGGGCAGAGGCAGAAGCCCAGGCTGCGGTTGCTGCAAGAGAATTGGCGATTGATACGAACGGAGTTATTGTGGATGATGAGTTGCCCGTCATCGAATCGCCTACCGATGATCAGGTCATGCCAAATCATCTGGCGACAGTAAGGGGAACTTATAATCCTGATATTTATGGCGCGGATAAAGATACTCAACTTTGGGTATTTGTCGTTCCTTTGAGCCAAATGTATTACCCACAAATTCTGGCAGGATGCGAACCAGACAGAAGAAACTCGATTTCCTACAGACCCAATGGAACATGGACATCGGGTGCTTTCTTGGGGACAGAGGAAGCCGGGGCAGGTGAACCCTTTGAAATCTTGCTCATGAGTGGTGATGTAGATGCAAGCGCCGCTATATATGACACCTTCGAAAATAGTTGGTGTCCGGCTGGCGATTTTCCGGGGTTAACCGCTGATGAAGTATTTGCGATGGGATTTGAACCTATTCAGTCCATATTTGTAACTCGTGCACCATAGTATCAAAAGGCGGATTGCTGACTGTTAAGCAACCCGCCTCAACCTATTTACAAATTACCCCTCGTAATACCCATCAACCAGCGACAGCGCATGGTCAACAATCGCTAGGCCTTCCTGAATCTGCGCCTCGTTGATAATCAGCGGCGGGCAGTTGAACACCATATTCCAGCGCACAAATCCACTCATACCTTGTTCACGCAGCGTCTTGGCAACAATCGCCATCGGTTCGCTGACCGGCCCTTGCCACGGCGTCAGCGGTTCGCGCGTATCGCGGTTCTTAACCAGCTCAATCACCTGATGCAAACCTGCGCCACGAATTTCGCCAATGATCGGGTGCTTCTCCGCCAAATCCATCAGACCGCGCCGCAGTACCTTGCCCATTTCCCGGCTGTTTTCGATCAGATTTTCATTCCGGTAAACCTCAATATTTGCCACGCCCGCCGCCATCGCCAGCGGATGCGCGCTGTAGGTCAACCCGGTTGAGAGCGCATGATCGTCAAAATATGACGCCACTTCTGCGCTGGCAATCGTCGCGCCCAACGGCACATAACCGCTGGTGATGCCCTTCGCCACCGCGATGATGTCCGGTTCTACATTCGGATAATGATCGATACCAAACCATTCGCCTGTGCGTCCGAACCCGCTCATCACTTCGTCCACAATCAGCAGCATGCCGTACTGCTTGCAGATTTCGCCCAACCGATTCCAGTACACCGCACTCGGCTGAATGATGCCGCTGGTGCCGCTGTAGCCTTCGATCAAAATGGCTGCACACTGCTTGGGGTCTTCCATCTGCACAATTTCTTCCACCATGTCGGCCATGATGGCATCGCCTTCTTCTTGTGTCCGCCCACGATACACCGGGCTGCGATAGGCGTATGGATCGGGCAAACGCACCACATCCGGGATGCCGGGGCCATGCCCATGACGGCGCGGGTCGCCGCCTGCGGTGGCTGCGCCAAACGTCGCCCCATGATATGAACGATAGCGCGTCAGGATTTTGGTCTTGCCCGTGACCATCCGCGCCATCTTGATCGCGTTTTCAATCGCGTCCGTGCCGCCGTTGGTGAAGAATGCCTTGCTCAATTTGCCGGGAGTGATTTCCGAAAGCAGTTCGCCCAATCTGCCGCGCGCCTCGGTAGCGATGCTGGGATAAGCATAGCTGATCCTGGCGACATGCTCCTGAATCGCTTTAATAACATGCGGATGTCCGTGCCCCACATTGACATTCACCAACTGCGATGACCAATCGATGTAACGTTTCCCGTCCGTATCCCAAAAGTACACACCTTCGCCGCGCGCCATCGTGATCGGATTCCAGTTGTTTTGCGCTGTCCAACTGGCGAGTGTAAATGACTTATTTTGGGTGACAATCTCTGCCGTCGTAGCCATGTTTTTTCTCCACATAAAGGGTTCGTTGGGGCAGGACTTCACCACCACCCCAACAGTGTGTTTATCTGTGCTGATTGTAACTGAGGAACAGCAGAGAACTCAACTTTGCGGACTTACTCACAACAAATGATGATAATCATTCGAGCGTTCCAGAATCCACATCTGCATGCCTTCAGGCTTCTGCCAGTGTGTAATCGAGGTGCGCCGGATTTCAGGTGAGGCGCGTTCGATACTCGCTTCGCCATACCCAAAAAAGAAAGCAAACGATAGCTGGATGAATGCCCCATGGGTGACAATAACAATGGTTTTCCCGGTATGCTCCTGAACGATACAGTTTAACGTCTGATTCACACGCAGCGTAAATTCCAGCCGATTTTCGTAGTCGGGGTGCCAGCGATAATAAGCCTTCTGGAGTCTGGGAACCGCCTCCCAGCGTGCCGTAAATTCTTCCGGGCTTAAGCTGCCATCGTCACCGCGCCACTCTTCAAATGCTTCATCCAGCACAATCGGTTGCCCCAAAGCAGAAGCGATAATTTGGGCGGTTTCATGGGCGCGGCGCATGGTGCTGGAAATAAATACATCCGCCTTGATCTCGCCAGTTTTCGCCAATCGGTCACGCAGTTGTTCAGCCTGCTGAATCCCTTCCGGCGAAAGTCCAAGATCACCATATTTGCCGTTTTCTTGCAGTCCTTCAATCGAAGCACCATGACGGATGAGATACAGATGTGTCATTTCAACCCCCTTGTAATCCCGGATCAGCGGGCGATAGAGCGCCAGGAAACAGTATAGGATTACATCAGAAGCATGGCAAAGTCAGGCTACTACAGGCTTCAAGCGTCTCGCTGGTTAACATTCCAATCGGGTGCAAGTTTAGGGTGTACAGGGGTCGTTGCCTGAGCCGAACGAGAGCGATTCCGCATTGGGAACAGACTGTGCAGCATCCGCAGCAAACGAGGCATGAGTTGAAAGCGTTCTATGAGATTGACAAATTCCTCACCTGCCTGCTGTTCCAGATTCGCTTTGTATGAGAATGGATCCATCAGTTACCTCCATAATTTGCATGATTGCAGCCTTCGCCATCCAGCACCGGGCAAGAGTCAACCTGCTCTGGGCATGATAAGCACAAAGCCAGAAAGAGATTATGTTTTAAGCGCTACAGACAGGAATGGAAGCGAAAGTACGGCGCTGACTTCAGAAGATTTAGCTACATGAACAGTGACCCAACAGCCGGAGTATGCCGGGTCACTGTACCGATTCTACTGCTGGAACAATGCGGGTTACTGGTTATCCGCCAGCTTAATTGCAACCTCGGTTTCCCATTTGGATGAATCAGGTTCGTTTCCGGGGTCGGTGATGTACGATTCGTAACGGGAACGAAACGCATCGCCATGTTCATCATCCCATCTGTCCCAGGCAATGCCATTTTCTTTTGCCCAATCGACGAGCACCCGATTGGCTTCCATCAAACCAGAATAATCGCCGGTATACAGAACTGAGGCATACCGTCCCGCTGGAAGCGTATCCGCCTGAATACGACCATCATCCGTCATCGGCGTGGCAACCGGCCAACCCATTTCAATATCCAGTTTATCGGCCATATTGATGACCCGATAGCGAACAAAGGGCGCTCCTGAAGGTGACAAACCTTGCTTTTGCAGCCATTCCATCACCTCGTCATGCAACTGCGGTATCACCGTTGATAATTCATGCATGGCTGCACGAATGCGAATGCTGACATAGGGCAAAGCCGCGCGATCATCTAACTTTGGTTCAGTAACCATGTATAAGTCTCCTTTAGTGTTGAGTGAAAATGAGCTTTACTGCGAGAAATTTGATATGGCTCTATATCAGCCGAAATGAACCAGACTTTGCTTGAATTGTTTGACCTTCGGCAGTTTACCGTTCTTATCGATGCTGAAGCCTTCCTGTTGTAAATGAGCAGCATGACCTTCCATACCACCGGGGAAATGTGCAAACAGCCCTCCGCTGCTATTGATAACGCGCCAGTAAGCAACCGTTCGGGTTGGGTCATTCGCCAGCGCTCGAAGCGAATTTTGGGTGGTGATGGGGCAGACACCTTCAACATCAAATTGATCGGCCAATTCTTGGCGAAGCAGTTCGGTCGTCAGCAGTTTGTTCTCCGGCACTTTATGAATCACCGCTTCGAGTGTTGCAGGGCATGGCAACAGCATTTTTCCGGTTGTGCCGAAGAATTTGACCCGGTTTTCGGGAATATCAACAATCGCGTCTTCTTGCATAATCATGGTGACTCCTTTCGGATTGACCCGACAGCTTTTGCCTTTTCGCAGTAATTCCAGGAAATAATGCACCCCAGGTATTGATTCCCTCCCTCGTTTACGGGG
>JAIOHM010000218.1 GCA_019912965.1 Anaerolineae bacterium | reverse complement strand
ATCTGGTACACCTCGCAGCGCACGGGCGAACTGGGCAAGCTCGATCCGGTGACGGGCGAAGTCACCCTGATTCCGTTAGGCGAAGGCTCGTCACCACACGGCGTCATCGTCGGCCCGGATGGTGCGGCATGGATAACCGACAGCGGCCTGAACGCTATCGTCCGCGTTGACCCGGAAACCGAGGAAGTCACGCTTTACCCGCTGCCCATTCAGGCCAACACCAACCTGAACACGGCTGTTTTCGCCCCCGATGGCATCCTGTGGTTCACCGGACAAGCTGGCTATCATGGCTCTGTAAATCCCGAAACCGGGGAAGTCGAAGTCTTTTCGTCGCCGCGCGGCAGAGGGCCATACGGCATCACCAGCACCCCGGATGGTCTGGTATTTTATGCCTCTTTAGCGGGCAGCCATATTGCTCAGATCGACACCGAAACCGGCGAAGCCACGCCGATTGAGCCGCCTACAGCCCGTCAGGGTGCGCGCCGCGTCTGGTCGGATTCGCAGGGGCGCATCTGGGTCAGCGAATACAATGCCGGACAAGTCGCGGTTTATGACCCAGCCACCGAGGAATGGCAGGAATGGAAACTGCCGGGAAATGCCCCCGCCGCCTATTCGGTTTACGTGGACGACTGCGATAAGGTGTGGTTGAGCGATTTTGGCGGAAATGCGATTGTGCTGTTCGACCCGGAAACCGAGACATTTACCAGCTATCCGCTGTCCAGCCCGGATGCAGCCGTCCGTCAAATTCTCGGCAGACCGGGTGAAATCTGGGGCGCGGAATCATCGGTCGATAAGCTGATCGTCATATATACCGATTGTTAGCAATACTTGCTGTAACAAACAACCTCTGCTAATGTAGTATCTCAATAAAATATATTGAGGGGATATTGCACATGCAGAGGCGATTGTTGGCGTGTCTGTTTGTGTCAGGCATACTGCTGGCCGCTTGGCGGGCTGGCGCGCAAGACTGTCCCGGCGCGCCTCCCACACGGCTTGCAGTAGGCATTCAAGCGCAGGTCATTCCCGGCCTGACCAATAACTTACGCGCTAACCCCAGCGCGACTGATGAACGCATCGGACAATTACCCGGTGGAGTGATATTCGTCATTATTGCAGGCCCGGTCTGCGCCGATAACTTCAACTGGTGGCAGGTGGATTACGGCGGCCTGAACGGTTGGACGGTCGAAGGTAGTGGCAGTGAATATTACCTTCAACCCGCTGCCGCCCTTCCCGCAGAAGTGACTGCAACGCTCGCCGAGACAATCGCTACCCTTGTACCGGAAACACCTGCTGGCACACCCGGTACGCCCGGCACGCCCGGCCCAAGCAATACACCCCGCCCAACCGCCCGGCCAACCATTGTACTCACGCCAACCGCCCCGCCCCTGCCTGTAGAAAATATTGTTAATGCCACCCCGCAAATCGGCGGACGCGCGCGCATTTTCATCCGTGCGCAGGAAGGGTTGACAGTTCATACGGATGCCGATGTGGAGGGTGAGGCCGTTGGCAGTCTTCCATCTGGCACCATGATCGATGTCCTGTCCGGGCCGCTGCTCGTCAATAACCTGAATTGGTGGCAGGTACGGGATACAAATGGTTTGGAAGGGTGGATACCCGAACAGATCGTAGATCAGGCTGGTTTCACCGCTCACACCCTGATTCCCGTGTGCCCATTTACAACCGGGCGCATCGCTTTCGGCGCGGATAACATCTATACAGCCGATTCTGATGGCGCCAATCTCTGTAATCTGACGCAGGATTTCGGTGAAAAGACCTATACCGAAGTCGTCTGGTCGCCGGATGGCGCGCGTTTGGCCTTCATCCTCAAAACCGATTTCTTTAACACTGAAATCGAAATCGTGGATGCGGATGGCAGTAACCTCTGGATGATTATGCCGCCCGACTCCAATTATTCTTTTCTATCGTGGTCGCCGGATGGCACACAGCTATCCTTCCTGCGCGAACAGGAAAATGATTTTTTCAATCAAATCTGGGTCGTTAATGTTGAAGGGAAAAATGCACAACCCATCACGACTGACCAGACCCGCAAACGTACCGCCCGCTGGTCACCGGATGGCAAATGGATAGCCTTTTCCGAAATCATCCCCGACTTTGATCAGGTCGCGGTCATCAGTTCCGATGGCAGCACCCTCCAAACCATCCTGCCAACACTGGATAATCCGGCACTGGATCTGGACTGGTCGCCCGATGGATTGCAAATGGCTATCTCGATGTTTGGCGAAGGTATTTATGGAATTAATGCTGCTGGCGACGAGAAACGTTTGCTGATGGGGGGAGATTTTCTGGCACCGGTAAATGCACCTGCATGGTCGCCGGATGGCAGAATGATCGCCTATTGGGAGACAGCAAAAACCAGCCAGAAGGATGGTGGCGTGAGCATCCGAAACCTGATGGTGATGAGCGCCGAAGGATCAGGCAGACGCCTGCTTGTCCCGCAGGTCGCCGTGCCGTTGGGCGGCGTTTTCACACTGGTTTTCCCGCCTGTCTGGTCGCCCGATGGAACCAATCTGGCCTATGCTTCTATGACAGACGGGGTATCGGTTGTCGAAGCCAGCAGCGGTTTGGTCACTGCCATTTATCAGGGAAGAACAAGCGCCAACCCGGTTTGGCAGCCGCGCGGATAACAGTTGTTAAATCCGTTCACTGTATGATGCGAAATTCTCTCTCGATTAACTGATCGTCACTGGGTGATATAACAAAAATGTAATCCCGATTTACTACCACATGTTCTACAATTACCTTGACATCTGTATTTGGCAATACGACCATACAGAAAGAGGGGGAAATCATGCCGGCCTATATCGCAGACGCAACATGGTGGGGGTTTGTCTTTCAGGCGCTGGTTTCAATTGCGCCGATTGTGGGGTCATATGTGGCCTATCGCTGGACGCGCGTCAGCGAACACATCCGCAGTGTAGAAATCGCCCTTCAGCAAATCGGCTATCGTCAGGATGAAGAAGCCGCCAGACGCATCGCAACCCGCATGAAAGACAAATACAACATGCAGATTTATTTCTGGCCGCTGGTACTGGCCTCGCTGGTCATTCTGGTGTTGTATTCCATGACGCACCCCTTCATCATCAAAAACGGCCTGTGGGTTGGCACGTTAGAGGAAGTGGTAGATATTTTTGGCGCAGAGCCGCCGATGGCAATTTCTGCCGGACGGGTGTTGTTCTGGGGGTGGCTCGGCGCTTATATCTACTCTTTCAACCTGATCTTTAAACGCTTTATGGCCTACGATCTGACGCCCAGCGTGTATGTTTTTGCGGCGACCCGTTTCATGCTGGCATGGATTATTGGCAGCATTGTCGCGGTTGGGATGGGAACATTTTTCAATAAAACCACCGGGATAGACTCCGAGCTGAATATGGCCTCGATATTCGTGGTGGTATTTTTCATCGGCTTTTTCCCGGAACAAGGGTTGGACTGGATCAACATATTCGCCAAGAACCGAATGCGGCTGCTGCGCCGGAATGGTGAAGTCGTCAAAGAAACCCGGCTTTCCGATATTGAAGGCTTGAGCATCTGGCAGCAGGCACGGTTGCAGCAGGAAGGCATCGAAAATGTACAAAATCTGGCGACTGCCGATATTCCACAACTGATTATGAATACGCCGTTTCCGGTTGGGCAGATCATCGACTGGATCGATCAGGCTATTTTGCTGGTTTATGCCAATGGCAACAATCCAAAGCGTTATATGTACAACCTGCTGGAAGATGCGGGAGTACGCTGCGCCTCTGATTTTTTGACCGTGACCGAAACGAACGAACTCCAGATTCAATTAGCCGAAGCCATCAACCATTTACCCAATGCCGAAAAAGGCAGCAAAATCATGCCGGAGCGTTTAGGGACGCTGCGAAAAGCGGTTCAATCCGCGCCGAATGTACGCATTACCTGTTATTACCGCTGGCAGTTTAGCATGGATGAGGAGCGCGTCAATCATGCTCAAACCTATAAACCCTTTATGTCGGAATCGTATGAGCCAGCTTACCTGATTGACGGCAGCATTGCCCCGCGCCCGGAAGGTGCGGCAGGCGACTGAGGAAATCGATTCTTCAGTGATGGCGACTATGGTCTACGGGCTGGATAGTCGTCATTGCTGATCTTCAACACTAACCTGCACACCGGAAACCTGCTGCCGAAACGGTAATATTTGGTTTGCCTCCGGCTTGTTCTTTGGGTTACACTACAAATATTGCTACATTTGATTACAATGAACGCGTTTTGTTCCTGGCATAGGCGCTGCCCTATGCTTTGCTATGTAATGAGGAACCCGGATGGCAACACTCAAGAAGGAAACCCTGCTGGAATGGTATCGACAGATGTACCTGATCCGGCAGTTTGAAACCCGCTGCGATGAACTCTACCGCGAAAAGAAAATCACCGGGGTTTATCTGCATCTCTACAGCGGTCACGAAGCGACGGGCGTCGGGGCACTGGCAGCCCTTACCCCTTCCGACCATGTGATAACTGCTTACCGCGATCACGGTATCGCCCTTGCGCGCGGTGTAGATGCCAAACCGATCATGGCCGAAATGATGGGCAAGCGCACCGGCACCAGCGGCGGTAAAGGCGGCTCGATGCATCTGGCCTCCCGTGAGCACAATTTCTGGGGCGGCTACGCTATTGTTGGTGGGCATCTCCCGCTGGCGGCAGGCATCGCCCTTGAATCACGTTATAACGGCAAGGAAGATGTGGTTATTTCCTTTGTTGGAGACGGCGCAACCAACAACGGCTACTTCCACGAATCAATGAACATGTCCCAAATCTGGGATTTACCCGTCGTCTGGATTATCGAAAACAATCTGGTCGGCATGGGTACGCGCATCGAGGATTCCAGCGGCCAGACCGAGCTGCACAAACGCGCTATTGCCTATGGCATGAAAGATATGGGGCGCGTGGATGGTCAGGATGTGATCGCGGTCTACAACTGCGTTTCGGAAGCGGTGGCATACGCCCGCAAGAACGGCCCGGTTTTGATCGAATCCATGACCTATCGCTACAAAGGACACGGTGTATCTGACCGTTCCTACGATAAACGTCTGGAAGCCGAACTCAAGGAATGGGTGGAGAAAAAAGACCCCATCCAGCTTTTGTACCGCTACCTGAACGACAAGTTCAAGAACGTGCTGCCGGAAATCAAACGGCTGGAACGCGAGTCGGATGCGGTGGTAGCCGAGTCAGTTGAATTCGCTATCAACAGTCCCGACCCGACCTACGAAGACCTGATTAGCCACGTTTACGTATAACCATGTATCCAGTGGTGCAGGATCGGGATTTGGTTTTCAGTTATCGGTCATCAGAACCCATAACTAAAAACCAATAACCAAAAACTGACAACTGGCAACTGATAACTGGAGACTGATCTCTGATGTCTGAAAAGATGCTCCCCATGCGCGAGGCACTCCGCAGCGCGCTCCGTGAAGAAATGCTCCGGGATGAGCGTGTGTTCGTGATGGGCGAAGAAGTCGGCCAGTGGCAGGGGACGCATCGCGTTACCCACAACATGCTGGAAGAATTCGGCGCAAAACGGGTGCGCGATACCCCGATTAGCGAAATGGCGATTGCGGGTGTCGCCGTCGGCGCGGCGATGGCTGGCTTGCGCCCGGTAGCCGAAATGATGACCATCAACTTCGCATTTCTGGCGCTTGATGCCATCATCAACCACGCCGCCAAAATTCATTACATGTTCAACGGCCAATTCACCGTGCCCCTGGTGGTACGTGCTGCCTCCGGTTGGGGCAACCAGGCCACCGCCACCCACTCGCACACGCCGGAACCGATTTTCGCCCACTTCCCCGGTCTGTATGTGGCCTGCCCGGCAACTGCCGCTGATGCGAAAGGCATGTTAAAAGCTGCCATCCGCGATGATAATCCGGTGTTGTTCAGCGAAAATATTGCTATGTATTCCAAGCCCGGTTTAGTGCCGGATGACCCGGAATTTGTGCTGCCCATCGGCAAAAGCGATGTGAAGCGTCAGGGTTCGGATATTACCCTCGTGACTTATGCGCGCGGTGTGGAATGGTCACTTCAGGCAGCGGATGTGCTGGCTAAAGAAGGCATTGAAGCCGAAGTGGTTGATCTGCGCTGGCTGCGTCCGCTGGATATGGAACCCGTTATCGAGAGTTTCAAAAAGACCAATCACTGCGTGGTGGTGGAAGAAAGCCTGCCCTACTTCAGCTTCGGCAGCGAAATTGCCGCGCAGCTTCAGGAACAAGCCTTTGACTATATGGATGCGCCTGTGAAGCGGGTGAGCGCAATGGATGTGCCGCTTCCTTACGCGCGTGATATTGAATTGATGGCGCTGCCCAATGCCGAAAAAGTGGTGGCAGCCGTGAAAGAGGTGCTGAATGTCTAGCCCAATCACCATTGAGATGGATGGTACGCTGCTCAACTGGCTCAAGAAGCCGGGTGATGCAGTCAATGCTGGTGAAGTTATTGCCGAAGTGGAGGCCGATAAAGCTACGGTTGAAGTGGAAGCCGCTTCAACAGGTGTGCTGCTGGAAATCAAGGCCAACCCCGGCGATACCGTAACGGCTGGTGCGGTTATCGGCACAATCGGCGCGGCAGGCGAATCTTCTGCTCCTGCGCCCGCTGCAACAGCACCCGCACCACAGCCTGTCGTCCGCGCTTCTGAACCAAATGCGCCGCCAGCAGCCGTCGCTAAATCCAACGGTGCGCCCGTTGCTCCGCCAGCCAATGTGGCCGAGGATGGCCGCCTGAAAGTTTCGCCGCTCGCCCGTAAAATTGCCAAAGAACGCGGCATCGACCTGAGCCAGGTACAGGGAACCGGGACAGGTGGACGTATTGTTAAAGAGGATGTGGAAGGCTTCACACCCGGCGCTGCACCTGCCGCTGCCCCATCTGCTCCGGCAGCATCGGGGATTGCCCCTGCGCCGACGCGCAAACTGCCCGAAGGCGCGGATGTCGAAATCATCGACGTGACCAACATGCGAAAGCGTATCGTGGCGGTCACGGTCGAAAGCAAGCAGCAGATTCCACACTTCTACGTCACAACCGAAATTGATGTCGAACCCCTGCTCAACTTCCGCAAGCAGTTGAACGAAGGGCTTTCGGACGACGCCAAAATCAGTGTCAATGATCTGGTGGTGAAAGCCGCCGCCCTGACGCTGCGCCAGTTCCCCAATCTGAACACCCACTACTACGGCGAAAAAATCGTCCGCCACAAGCGCATCAACATCGGCATTGCGGTGGCTTTACCCAGCGGCGGTCTGATGTATGTGGTCGCCCACGACGCCGATAAGGTTTCACTGGGTACACTGGCGGTACAGAACAAAGAGAAAATCGCCCGCGCCCGCGAAGGCAAGGTCAAAATTGAGGACATCACCGGGGCGACCTTCAGCACCAGCAACCTCGGCCCGTATGATGTCGATCATTTCAGCGCCATCATCAATCCGCCGGAATCGGGCATCATTGCAGTCGGCACGGCGCGGAAAGTTCCGGTCGTCAAGGCAGACGGCACATTGGGGATCGGCAACCGTATGAAAGTCACCATCAGCGTCGATCATCGCATCAGCGACGGCGCGGAAGGCGCACAATATTTGCAGACCCTCAAGAACCTGCTCGAAAACCCCATGCGTCTGGTGATTTAAGCAGTAACAAAATGAGCAACGAGAAGGGCGTCCTACGGGACGTCTTTTTATTTTCAAGTCGCCGTTTGGGTTGTTTTGACAGATGGATTTATACGATAGGCTAATGCCAATGCCGCCACCCACGTCAGTCCCACATGAATCGGCAGGATTAAACTTTGCGTATCCGGGTTATGCCCCGGCAAGCTGAAATACACCCACGGACTCAGCACCGTCAACAGGCATGATAAGCGTATAAGCCAGCGCCCCACACCCGGCAGTTTTTCCGTCTGATGCAGCGTATCCACGATCACTGGAATCAGCAGCACCAGATAGTAGTAACCTGTCTGAGGGATGAGGAACAAGGCGGCGAGAAGTAGTACTGAGTACTGAGTACTGAGTACCAAGTGCTGAATTTTGGGAACGGAGAATTTTGTTTTATAGGCTGTGAAGATCAGCGCACCGAGAAGCACTAAAACCAATCCAACGCGGAGTACGAGGGGTAGAAAATTCGGTGGCCAGACCGGAGGGGCATAATCCGCATAGGCGCGGACAACATTCACCCAATCCGGTATCCAGAAGCCGATGCGCAAAATGCTGATGCCGACCAAGACCGCCAGCGCAATTGTGAAAGCCGCCAACCCGCGCCACTGTCCTCGCAGCAGGTATAACCCTAGAATACCTAATGCAATCGGCCCACCCACCGTTGGCGGTACAGTCGCCAGCGCCAGAACTGCTCCCCCTGCCCATTCATAGCCGCGCGATAATAGCAGCACCCCTAATGAAATCGCCAGCAGCACCGTCCCGCTGAATTGACCGAGAATATAAGCGTCAATGGGATAATGAAAGCCGAACGTCAGGCCGAGAATCAACAGCCCTAAAACTAAAGGCTTCGGTCGCCAGCCGAGGATTGCCAACCAGATCAGCGGTGAAAGCATCACCCCTACCAGTTGCAAAGCCATCCACACCGAAACCGAAACGGACGCAGGCAGCGCGATTATCGGGCCAAGCGCGATGCTGGTATAAGCCGGATAAGCGAAATTCTGCTGGTCAGCTTCCGGCGGGAGTTCCTGCCCGAACATACCCAATTGAATCTGCCGCGTAACATCCGGGGTATAGGGTGTTTGTCCACTCCACACCGTCCGCCCGCCGACCCAATGCGGATAGAAATCGAACCGCAGACCACGTGTTGGGACGATAGTGCTGTAGGTAAAAGCCGCGATGCCAGCAACCAGCAGCACAAAGATCAATAAGGCAGCAGTGAACGAACGACCTGCGGACATCTAATCCTCAATTCCAACGCATCAACAGCATCTTCATTATAACTTCACCCGGTTTCTGGTACTTTCGGTCTAGCGCTGCCGGGGCAAATCCAGAATTTACGCAATTCATGAAGAAAGCGTGTAACATCTCACCTCTCTTAACGATTTATCAATTGTAAACCATTAGGAGATTAATGATGAATCATAGCAAACGTCTTTCAGTCCTTATTCTGCTGACGCTGGTCATCAGCTTGGTTATTGCCAGTCCAATCCTGTCCAGCGAGAAGCCCGACCAATTGGGCACCACCAACGTGTTTCTGGGTAACGGGAACGGCAATGGCGGTGGTGGCAACGGCGGAAATGGGAACGGCAACGGCAATGGCAATGGCAACGGTGGTTCTGATGAACAACCTGTTGAAGTTCCCGTTGAGCAAGAGCCGGTTTCCGAACCTGCGCCGCAAACCAATGTGTCGGAGCCTGAACTGTTGGGCTGCCAGAAAAACAATCCTTCTCGTTTGGATTGTTCCAGCCTGTCGGTTTCCGGTGTCTGCGATGGCGGCACGGCTGTGTTCACCATCACCAACACTGGTGAAGCTGGCAATGGCGACATGCTCGCTGCGACCCAGTACCGCATTATTGTGGATGGCGTCGTCGTTGAGACCGGTGCCGTGCAGTTAGGCGGTGGTCAGAGCGTTACCATCACCTATTCCGGTGGCGGCACAGTTACATTGGAAGCCGATCAGCAGGTTGGGCATCCCGGCAACAGCCATCCCCAAACGACCTTGAGCTGCGCTGCTCCAGAAACTTCGACCCCCGTCCCGACGACCGAAGTACCCCCCACTGAAGAACCGACAACTGTCGTTCCTCCCACCGAAGAACCCACTGTGGAAGTGACCCCCACCGAGGAACCGACAACCGAAGTCACACCGACCGAAGAACCGACTCAGGAAGTGACTCCCACTGAAGAAGTCACGCCAACCGAAGAAGTGACTCCTCCTCCACCCGCGTTGTATGCCGAAGCCATCTGCTGGGCAGACGCAACTGCCTTCATCATTGGCAACAACGGCGCCGACATGACCGAAGCGGTCAGCTATCAGGTCGTCCATGAAACCAATGGTGTGGTTGACGAAGGCTCAGTGTTACTGCTGGCTGGCGAAGCCACCACGCTGGTTTATCCCTTCAGCCAATTCGGTACACCGTTAGCACTGATTATCGGCGACTGGATTGTCTACACAGCCATTGACTGCGGTGGCGCACCGACTCCCGAAGTTCCCGTGCTGTATGCTGATCCCTACTGTTTGGCCGATGGCTCGGTGAGTTTTGTGGTCATCAACGAAGGCGCGAGCATGACCGAAGCCGCCTCGTACACCGTATTCGATGCCAGCGGCGTCATCATCGATCAGGGTACGGTTCTGTTGATGAGCTGGGAATCGGTCACGCTGACCTATCCGGCGGGTTACGGCACGTTGACGATTGTGGTGGGTGAATGGCTGGCTTATTCCACCATCGACTGCACCGTCGTCCCAACCGAAGAACCCACTGAGGAACCGACGACCGAAGTCACACCGACCGAAGAACCCACAACCGAAGTGACTCCATCGCCTGAACCGACGACCGAAGTGACTCCCACTGAAGAACCGACGACCGAAGTCACGCCGACCGAAGAACCCACAACCGAAGTGACTCCATCGCCTGAACCGACGACCGAAGTCACACCACCGCCTGTGACCAGCACACCAGATCCTAATGACCCACTGGCTTGCCAGAAGAACAACCCGACCCGGTTGGACTGCTCCAGCCTGCAAGTAACAGCTACCTGCGACGGCGATCTGGCAATGTTCACCATCCGTAACACGGGTGAAGCAGGCGATGGCAACATGCGCGCGCCCACTGAATATCGCATCATCGTGGATGGCGTGGTGGTTTACACTGGAACCGTACAGTTGAGCGGCACTGACAGCATGACCATCACCTACAATGGTGAAGGCACCGTCACGCTGGAAGCCGATCAACAGATTGGTCATCCCGGCAAGAGCCAGCCACAGGCTACTGTGAACTGCGGCTAATCCTTTCCCAGGTATGTCTTGAGGGATAGTCTCCCCTCTATCCCTCATAACAGAATTGGTATCGCCACGATCAGACTGGGTCGTGGCGATACTGCTCCGTCTAGGCTACCCCCACGTTCTGCGCTACAATTATCCTTAATTCACAGGGTCTTTATTGGGGAATAGCGCGTATGGCTTTGAAGATTTTCAACGTACTGGGACGCGAAAAACAGGACTTCACACCGCTGGAAACCGGGCGTGTGGGCATGTATGTCTGCGGCCCGACAGTGCAGGATTATGCCCATCTGGGGCACGCCAAAACCTATGTATCGTTTGATGTGATCGCCCGTTATCTGCGTTACAGCGGACTCGATGTGCTGTACGTACAGAACCTCACCGATGTCGGGCATTTACTGGAAACAGGCGAAGATCGCATTCTGAAAAAGGCCTCCCAGTTGCAGGCCAAGCCCATGCAGATTGTGGAGTTCTACGCCCGCAGCTACTTCGAGGATATGGATGCCCTCGGCGTTCAGCGCCCGGATATTTCCCCGCGTGCCAGCGCCCACATCCCCGAACAGATCAAGATGATCCAAACCCTGATCGAAAAAGAAAACGCCTATGTCGCAGAAGGCAGCGTTTACTTTGATGTGACCAGCGCGCCGGGTTACGGCAAACTCTCCAATCGCAAGGTTGAGTCACAGGAAGCCGGAACGCGCGAAGCCGTGCGTGACGAGAAACGCAACCCGGAAGACTTCGCATTGTGGAAAAAAGCCGAACCGGAACATATTCTGCGCTGGGAAAGCCCGTGGGGCGAAGGTTTCCCCGGTTGGCACATCGAGTGCTCCGCGATGGCCAAGAAATATCTCGGCACAACCTTCGATATTCACGGCGGCGGGGTGGATAATATCTTCCCGCACAACGAGTCCGAAATCGTCCAGAGCGAATGCGCCAACGATGCGGATTTTGCCCGCTACTGGATGCTGGTCGGCAGCCTGACGGTTGATGGCGTGAAAATGTCCAAAAGCCTCGGCAATTTCATCACCGTTAAAGATGCCCTGAAGCAGCATCGCCCGGAAATCATTCGCATGTTCGCCCTGAGCGCACACTACAGCAGCCCGGTGGATTACAGCGATGATGCATTGACGGCTGCTTCCGGCGGATGGGAACGGTTGTATGGCGCAGTGCGGTTAACGCGCAGCCTCATGAGCAGCGCCCCGGCTACCGATGATGGCAATACTTTCGCGGCACGGCTGGAACAGGCAAAAACCGATTTCGCAACCGTGATGGATGACGATTTTAATACGCCCAAAGCCATTGCGGTTTTGCAGGAACTCACCCGCGATGTAAACACCCTGCTCAACGGGGGGCAAACGGTTGGCAAATCAACCCTCGAAGCCATCGACGCGGCTTACCGGACAATGGGCGGCGATGTGCTGGGCCTGATTCCCGCAGTGGATACATCCAGCAGCAACGGCGACCGCGAAGCCGGGTTGATTCAATTACTGCTGGATATGCGAACACAGGCGCGGAAGAACAAGAATTATGCAGAAGGCGACCGCATCCGTGATGCTTTGGCAGGTCTGGGTGTGGTGCTGGAAGACCGCGCCGACGGTACGGTCTGGCGGGTGAACTGATTCGCGGAAGTTGTATGATCTCAAGAGAGCTGATTGGCGAAGTGCTGGCACTACCCGTTCGCCAGATGTGGTCGGATTATGATGTGGAAGCCGATGTGCTTTACATCAGTTTTCGCAAGCCACAGCAGGCCAATGACAGCATTATGGAAAGTGATGGAAACGTCTATCATTATCGTGATGATGAACTGGTCGGGATTACCGTGCTAAATGCTTCGACGAAAAGACTGGACAAAACGGCATAAGCCGCTTAAGGATTAGGGATGGCTGAATTTCTCTACGGGCATTGGGCAGTTATGGAAACGCTGCGCTCTGGAAAACGGAGCGTGGAACAACTGCTCATTGGCGAAAATATCGAAGAAAAAGGCATGATCGCGGAGATCATCACCCTTGCGAAAAACAAAGGTGTCAAGATTCAACGCACCCAGCGGCGGATTCTGGATGACCTCTCCAACGGCGCGAATCACCAGAATACGGTTGTACGGGTCAGCCCTTATCCCTATTCGGATACGGAAGATATTCTCAGTCTGGCGCAGGCGCGGGGTGAAAAACCCTTCATCCTGATTCTTGACCTGCTCAAAGACCCGCAAAATGTGGGCGTCTTGTTACGGGTAGCCGAATCAGTCGGCGTACATGGCATTCTGATTCAGGAACGGCGCAGTGTGGCGGTTACCCCATCGGTGGTGAATGCTTCGTCCGGGGCGGTTGAATATCTGCATGTTGCTCAGGTGAACAATCTGGTCAATGCGATGAAAGACCTGAAGGAAGAAAATATCTGGATGGTCGGGCTGGAGGCTGATCCGAATATCGCGCCGATTGATAAAACCGATCTGAACATTGGGCTGGGACTGGTGCTGGGCAGCGAGGGCGAAGGGATGCGGCGGCTGGTACGCGATACCTGCGATATGATGCTCTCGCTACCCATGCGCGGGCATCTGGCAAGCCTGAATGTAGCGACGGCTGGCTCGATTGCGCTTTACTCCGCGTGGCAGGCACGTGGTTGGGAAGGCTGGTCAGGCATTAAGAAGTAAAAAGTGCTGAGTACTGAGTACCAAGTACTGAGTCAAGGAGGCAGCCGATTGGGAGTTGAACAATTCGAAGATCTGGTGGCGTGGCAAAAAGCGCGTGAACTCACAAAAGTGATTTATCATGCCACCCAACAAGACGGATTTGCAAAAGACTTTGGATTACGTGATCAGATGCGGCGGGCGGCGGTTTCCGTTATGTCCAATATTGCTGAAGGATTTGAACGCGCGAATCCTAATGGATTTCATCATTTTCTGGTCATCGCAAAAGCATCATGTGCTGAGGTTCGTTCCCAACTTTATGTTGCTTTGGATGCGAATTATCTCAGTCAGAGCGAATTCACGCTGTTGCGCAGCCAGTCCCAAGAGGTGAGCAGAATTATTGGAGGCCTTCGCGCCTCAGTTAAAAATCAGCAAAAGTTATAGGCATTTACCCAGGGTAGACTTTTTACTCAGTACTCAGTACTCAGTACTCAGTACTCTTTAAAAGGAAAGGTTCACACACCATGATTAACGACATTATCAACGAAGCCAAAAGCAAAATGAAAGCCTCGTTCCATGTTTTCGAGGAAGATTTGCATGGCATCCGGGGTGGACGTGCCAGCACGGCGCTGGTAGACCGCATGATTATTGAATACTATGGGCAGGATACTGAACTGCGACAGTTGGCGACCATCTCCACACCAGAGCCGATGCAGATTCTGATCCGTCCGTTTGATAAGGGCGCGGTCAAATCCATCGAAAAAGCCATCCAGCAATCAGAAATCGGCATCAACCCCAACACCGATGGCGATGTCATCCGGTTGAATATGCCCCCCCTCACCCGCGAACGGCGGCAGGATTTGGTGAAGTTCCTGCACAAACGCATGGAAGAAGCCCGCATTGCGATCCGTAACGTTCGGCGCGCGGCCAACGACGACCTGAAAGACTTCGAGAAAGAAGGTCTGATCTCTGAAGATGATCTGAAGCGCGGCGAGAGCGAAGTTCAGAAATTGACCGATCAATTTGTCAGCCAGATTGAAGAGGCGGGTAAGCATAAAGAAAAGGACATTATGGAGTTGTAAGGCCGCCTCTTGAGGAAATTTTTAGTTGGGCGTGTAATAGTAAATGCACTTGAACATCCGGCGCACCCTGCCGGATAACCAGAGAAGGCCGACTGATGATAGCTCCTGCGCGAAATACTGAGGAACAGATGACCCTGCCTGTGCCGGAACGAGTCCCCAGGCACATCGCCATTATTATGGATGGCAATGGACGATGGGCGAAAGCGCGGGGTTTACCTCGTGCGGAAGGGCATCGTCAGGGGACGGAAAACTTGCGACGCATCATTCGTGCCTGCGTGGAATTCGGCGTCGAAATCCTGACGATTTACGCCTTCTCGACCGAGAACTGGCGGCGTCCCCCGCTGGAAGTCCGCCTGTTGATGACCATTCTGGAAACCGTGATCGACCGGGAACTGCGCGAACTCAATGAGAACGGCGTTCAAATCCGGCATATCGGACGGCTCGACCAGATCGCTCCAGCCTTGCAAAAGAAGATTCAATATGCCTGTGATTTCACCAAAAACAACCACCGCCTGATTTTGAACGTGGCGTTTAATTACGGTGGACGGGATGAAATCGTACAGGCGGTGAAACGCATCGTGCGTGAAGGCATCCCGGTGGAGCAGATCAATGAAGACTTGCTCAACCGCTACATGTATACAGGTGATTTACCCGACCCCGATCTCATCATCCGTACCAGCGGCGAACTCCGCATCAGCAACTTCCTGATCTGGCAGGGCGCATATGCTGAATACTACGTCACCCCCACCTACTGGCCGGACTTTAATAAAGATGAACTGCATAAGGCGCTGGAGGAATACAACCACCGCAAACGACGCTTCGGCAAGACCGACGAGCAGTTAAGCGAAGATGAATTTAAATAAAAATCTCGTGCGCTACCTCCTGTACAAGGAGAAGCAAACCGGGTTTCCTTTAAGTCCCTCGCCCTGAGGGAGAGGGATTTAGGGTGAGGGTAGTGTACATCCTAGCCGAAAGTACAGGCGCATCTGTTAGACACACTGTTCAATTAGGTGTATGCTAGGGGAGGGTTTATCTAAATCCTCCCCTTTCGTTTACCAATTCAAAGCAACGAGGAAAACGGAATGTTTAGAGATATAGGCCAGGTCACAAAGGCACTGGGTGAGCAGCAATATATTTCAACGGATGAGATTTCAACAGTAATGTTCCTGGCCGAGAAGCTGGAAAAACCGATTTTGACCGAAGGCCCGGCAGGTGTGGGCAAGACCGAACTGGCAAAATCGTGGGCAAAAGTGACCGGACGCCCGCTGATTCGTCTCCAATGTTACGAAGGCTTGGACGAAAGCAAGGCGCTCTACGAATGGGAATATGCCAAGCAAATGCTGTATACGCAGCTTTTGCGTGATAAATTAAGCGAAATCCTCTCCAAAGCCAGTAGCCTGACCGAAGCGGCTGATCGTTTGGGACAGGAGGAAAATGCGTTCTTCTCTGAACGATTTCTGTTAGCCCGTCCCCTGCTTCAGGCCATCACCGCGCCAGAGCCGGTGGTGCTGCTGATCGACGAAATCGACCGGGCGGACGCGGAATTTGAAGCCTTTCTGCTGGAAATCCTGAGCGATTTTCAGGTGTCCGTGCCGGAATTGGGGACGATCAGCGCGCGGCATAAGCCGATTGTAGTGCTGACCAGCAATAACACCCGTGAACTGAGCGAGGCGCTCAAACGGCGCTGTTTATACCTGTTCATCGACTATCCCAGCCATGAAGCCGAATTAAGCGTTGTGCGGATGCGTGTGCCGGAACTCAGCGCACGGTTGGCACAGCAGGCGGTGGATGTGGTGCAAAGCCTGCGTCAGATGGATTTGAAGAAAAGCCCCAGCGTTTCCGAAACCATTGATTGGGCAAAAGCATTGGTGATGCTCAACGCCGATCAATTGGATAAAAAGACGCTGGAAACCACGCTCACCATCCTGCTGAAGCACGAAAGTGATGTGCAGAAAGCGCGCCGCGCACTGGTGAGTGGTGGTCAGGAACACCCGCTGAATCGGCGTCCCGGCAACAACCAGCAGGGGCGGCGCGGCTGGAATTAACCTCGGTCATGAACGGGGCGTATACACAGATGCGCCCCTCAAAATCCCCAAACTTTCAAACCGTTTTATAATTGACTGATACGAACTTTTGTGCTATGGTGGCCTGTAGGGACGCAACATGTTGCGTCCATTTCACCCAATGCGGAACGTGCCCAATCTGCACAAAACCCTTCGCCGCATTTTTCGCATCTTACCAACCCATAACAGTCGCCATTAAATCCGTTTCGCCATCGCCATCGCCGCCGCCATCGCCGCCACTCCGATAATCCACCCCCTATTCCGTATTTTTCTGGAAACTGATAACTGTGAACTGTAAACCGACAACTAATTTGCAATTGCAGCGCCTCTTTCCCTCGCTGTCGCTGCAAACTGACAATCCCGCCAACGCGGCGGCATTCCCCTTCATAGCCGCTGCACACTACGGCGCTCCCCGTCCCAACCGCCGACAATGACATTTGCGACATGCCAGCCTCCCTCATTCCCGCCGACAACCCCTACGGCAACTTTGCACATTTTGCACTTTTATGTCTTTTTACTCACCCTTCATCCTTCGTCTCTCACAACTCAACAAAAAACCCCTCTGGACTTGACCCGTTTTGGTGGAGGATGAATAAGAGACACCCTCAGGATAAATGAGCGGTTTCAAATGTCAGTGGGCTGCGGTAGCCCAGAGACGAGTGCAAGCGCTGACGATTGTAGAACACCTCAATGAACTCAAAC
>JAIOHM010000217.1 GCA_019912965.1 Anaerolineae bacterium | reverse complement strand
GTTCTGCACCTTACCAACGACCAAAACTTCCCACATGGCAAACATAGCGGCGGCAGACCTTCATGACATCGCCGCCAAACATGCGAAATTTGCACAAAACCCTTCGCCGCATTTGCCGCATTTCTCGCATATTATCAATCTGTAACAGTCGCCAATAAAATCTGCTTTCGCCATCGCCATCGCCGCCGCCATCGCCGCCACTAGCAAGATTCACAAAATCCATCTGCGAATCTGACGAATCTTGCGAAATTTGCGAATCTTCCCCGTATTTTCTGGCAACTGGCAACTGGAAACTCGCAACTGACAGCGACGACGACGACATAAAATGTCGCAAAATCCGTGTATGACATTGACGACATTGACGACATCTGCGACATTGCGCGCAAACCCATTTTCGCAATCGCCGCAATCGCCGCAATCTTGCTCCCCTCTCCAAATTGGAGAGGGCGAGTGGCTGACCGAGCTTGCCGCAGTTGTCAGCCACGAGGGGGTGAGGTGATTTTCTGGCAACCGATAACTGTGAACTGTCAACTATCCCTCGCTTCACCCCCCTAGCGCTGGGTCACGGTTGGCAATCGGGGGCAGCAGCACCCCCAACAGATCAAAGCTCCGCCGCGCGTCCGTCAAATCGGTCAGCGCCGCGTTCACCGTATCGGTCGTCAAAAAGCGGTTGGTATCCGCGCAGGCCGTCGCCAAACGGTCAATCGCGCTGTTGGTGCTGCTGGTCGCGGCTTCCAGCGCCCGCACCGCCGGGATGAACACCGCTTCGGCGTCCAAATCCGCCTGCGAATATTCCAAACCGATTATCGCCCCCGGCAGATTATTACAGCTAATGCTCTGCCCGGTGGCTAAACTGTTCCACAAATCGCGGATGCGGTAGTAGCTGCGGATGCTTTCGTCATAAGCCGCCTGAATCTTCCCGTACAGCCGCCCAAACGGATACACATACGAGGCATCCGGCACATCGTCAAAGTATGAGCCGCGTACATCCAGATGTAAATTCCAGTCACCCAGCCAGTAGTACGCGCCGCTGTACCAGAATTGCAGCCAGTAGGAGTCGCCCGCACCGAGCCGAGCCGTAATCTCCACCCGCGCCGACTCCGCCGGGAAATCCACCCGCACGCCGGGGCCAAAATTCTCCTGATTATGAATCACCATCGTATTGTTTACGGTGAACACCGGGCCGAGCCGTCGCACAAACGGCACTGGATTGATGCCATCGGCAGGCAAACCAACCAGATCACCGCTCCATATCAATAGGAAGGCGGCAATCCATCCGGTTTTTCCGTCGTAATACACCTGAATCCATTCGCCCGTCGCCGTCCGTCCGATAGCAGGGAGGGTGGTTTCGGAAGGCACAACTGTCACCCGCGCGAAGGCCTGCCCCGGCCCTTCCCGCAGCGCCACATTATCCTGAGTCGTCACCCAAACCCCGGTATCCGGCGTCGGTTCAGGTGTTGCTTCCGCTTCCTGTGCGTGGGCAGGCATGGCTAAAAGGCCGATCAACATCAGCAATCCGACAAAAGCCATCAGAATCATAGGGTTCCTGGCATTCCGGTGGTTCAATGTATTCATCATGTTACCCTTCCCCGTAGGTACCCGGCTCTTGCATCCAAACGGTAATTGGCCCTAATCCGGCGCTCAGATCAACCACTGCGCCCGTTTCCACATCCAGAATCAGCGTGTGCTGACCGACACCTTCCTGCGATTCGTCTTTCGGCAGGAAGGTTTGCAGGGCGATGTAGCGGCTGTCCGGTGACCAGTAGAAGCTGCCGTCGTAGGTGCGTGCGCCCGTTTCCGGCAGGCAGTAGGTGCGCGTGAACCCGGTCAGGCTGTCGTAAACGCCGACCTGCTGGGTACGCCGCCCGGTCGAATACGCGGTGTAGCGCCCCTCAGTTGACCATTCGCCGCCCGTGTAGTTCCCCAAACGCAGGTGCTGTCCGGTTTCCACATTGTACTGATACCAGATGGTTGGCTGCCCCTGCGGTGTGGGATAGGCATAAAACAGCCTGTCCCCGAACGGATGCCATCCGCTTCTCAACGATTCTTCCGGGTAATCTGCCAGCCGCGCGAAGTATTCCGCCGTTTTGGTTTCGGTGTTGTAGATGTAATACTCGTAGCCGGGATTGATGCCCGTGCTGAAGGTCGTCCGCGCCAGCGCCAGCGCACCGCCCGGTTGACGGCTCACCAATTCGGCGCTCAGTCCACGTATGGTCACGTTACCCGGCCACCACGGGATTGGATCGGGGAATACGCCCAGAATATCGCGCTGATACAGATAATCGAATCGACCGGGACGCTCCGGGATTTCGCCATAAATCTCGAATTCCAGCGTATTTGGCCCTGTCCAGTAAATCGGGTCGGGGTACGGCGGTTTGGATTTATCGTAGAGCAACCGCTGGTCGGTGCTGTCAGGCCGGATGACGAAGATTTCGTTGGTGGTTTCCGCCAGAATCCATTTATTGTCCGGCGAGAAACTGCAATCCCATCCACCACCACACAAGGGTATGGTTTCATCCGGCAAGCGCTGCCCGTTTTCCGGCTCGATCCGCCACAGGGCTTCACCCTGCACCGGGGCAATCAGACGGCCATCCGGGTTATAGCCTTCCGGCAGATTATCCATTGTGTACAGCGCATTCGCCGGGCAGAGTTCATCGGTTTCGCCGCGCAGTTCTTGTGGCACGAGTTCGGTCGGGCGCGGTGGCGGTGTCGGTGTGACGGTTGGCGTCGTGGTCGGCTGGGCGGTGCCGATGGGATTATAGGTCGGCGTCTGGGTGGGCAGGACAGCGATGCGATTATCGGCTACATACTGCGCCGCTGCGGTGGCCGTTCCCCACGAAAGAATCGTCTGGTAATCCGTCCCCAAACGGTAGATCACCAATTCACCGGGCAGACTGGAAACGGCGATCAATTCGTTATTGGGGCTAAGGACAACCGTTCCCAAATCACGATAGGTTGCACGGTAGTAGGCATCCTGAATTGGCCCAACCGGACGTGAAGGCGCGGGCGGATTATACGAGCCATCCAGCCGCTGCCCATTATTGATGTCGATCATCATGGTCTGGGCACTGTAGGCCTCCGCTTGCCCCGAACCGGGGGCGGGTGGTGTGCCGATGCCTTCACAGATGATCTCGGTCATTTCCGCGATCTGCTCGGCGGAAAGTCCGGCGGTGATGCGCTGCCACTCGGCGGCATACGCCTGAGCATCGGCGGCATATTTTCGGGTTAAACATTCGGGAATGCCCGCGATGACTACAGGTGTCACGGTCGGGAACAGGATTGCGTCCGGGTCAATGACGGGAGGGGCGCTGCTGCTGGTGGTGCTGATCTGTGAACAAATCTGGTTCGCCAGCAGTGCCACATCCGCGCCGTCCAGTTGCAGGGTGGCGTAGTACCAGCTTTCGGCCAGTTCCGCCGCCTGCTCAGGGTACTTGTTCACCAGACAGTTGGGGGTGCCATCCGGGGCAAAATCCGCGCCATACACATACGGCGGAATATCCCCCTGATAGCCTTCGCCATATACATAGGCGGTATCATTATTCACCCAACCGTAGTTGCGTCCATCGGCTGGGGGCAAATCCTCGCCCGCCATGAACCACAACTGCCCTTCGTCCATACTGTAGATGGCGACTTCGTTGCCGGGCGCATATGGGCCATAAAAGTTGGTCGAATAAATGATGAAGTAGTGTTCCCAATCCGGGCTGGGGATGACGTTTTCGATGAAGCGCCCACGCAGCGCCTCGAATACCCGGCTGCGCTTCTCGTCAGTACCTACATCATAAATCTCCACGCCGGGCGCAGTGTTGCTTTCAAACTGCGTCAGATAGCGGTAGCCATCCGGTGAAGTAGCGATGATCGAACCCCGCAGCGGCAGGGCTTCACGCCGCAGTACCTCGCCCGTTTCGATGCTCCACAAGCGCCACTCGTTCCCGCTTAAGGTCACGATTCCGTCGTTGGTGGAGGTGAAGAAATAGCGGTCAAAACGTTGTGAATAGCGCAAGTCCTCCGCCAACACTTTCTTGCTGGCGATGTCGAAACGCTGGAAATCGCTGATGATGATCGTCCCGGTCTGGTCATAAGCCAGAATGCGGTTTTTCTGTCGACGTGAATAATAGCCCAAATCGCGCAGCGCCGGGGTGATGCTGGCCTGATAGGTTCCATCGGTGATGCTGTAGAGTTCGATACGTTCGCCTTCATCCGTAAAACGCCGGACGATGACTTCCTCATCATCGGGACTCAGCACCATCTGATTGATGTCATAGGGCTGAAAGAACATGAATTCGCCCAATTGTTCCTGCTCATCAAACACGAACAACAGCGCTTGTATGCGGTCTTCGCCAACTGCCGGAACGGTCAGCAGATCAATCAGCGTGATGGTCAGCGGATGGTAACGGTAGGTGCGGTTATAATCATCCCCCAGCAAGACGTTGAGCAAGCCCACCGGAGTCCGCGAACTCGGCTCACCAATCACCTGTGCCGTGCTGCCGAGTTCGATGCCGCCAACTGCCGCTAAATCGCTGGGCGTCAGCCGCGTACCGAGTGGAATTTCCACCAGCAACCCGCGCTGGGTGTTGACCTGAAGCAGTTTGTCTTCGTAGACAGGCAGCACATAAATCTGATTATCGCGCAGGCTGAACCATACATTCAGCGGGTCTTGCTCGTAACGCGCCGTGTCGATCTCGAACAGCACATCCAGCGAGTAGGCATCCAGAACATGCAATCGTCCCGGCAGCGCGGCTACGATGCGGTTTTCCGGCCCCAGCACAAAGCCGTTGCGATAGTCGAAGAACTGCCACGCCTCGCGCCGTTCGGGGAAGGTCGAATCGCCTTCATTGCGGGCGGCGGTTAAGTTCCATATCCAGGGCGTTTCGGAGGTATCGTTTTCAAAACGGCGTAACTCTTGCGGGGCGGGATGCGTACCCACAAACAGCAGCAAGTTATCGTCGTCGGAGAAGGTCAGCGGCCCGTGAATGCGGAGCGCCTGACCGGGATCATCCAGTTTGGAAACCAGTTCGCCCGTCTCGGCGTTATACAGTTCCATATCCGTTCCGATTGCCAGCGCGAACCACTTGCCATCATGACTGAAGGCGAAGTCGTTATAACTGCCCGATGTGTACAGGACATGCCTGGTTTCGTAGGTCAGCGCATCCACCAGCACCAACTGTCCATAGGCATCCACCATTGCGATCCGTTCAAAGTTCGGCTCGTACAGGATGCTCTGGGGCAGCGCGCGCCCGATTTCGCTAACGGTTTCCAATGTCAGTGTGGTATCACTTGTCCCCTGTCCCAGTACCGCGCCGACCGTAATCAGCAGTACCAGAGCAACAGCCAAGATTGTGAGGCGTCTCATATTTTTCCCCTGAAGAAGCGGTGTTTTGTCTTATCCTACAGCTAAATGCAGATGGCAGCGTCACTGGACTTGAACGATCAACCAACGCCTGCCCAATGCTCAACCTTCGCGCACAAATTTCCCTTTATAGTAGGGTATCAACTCGCGCACAAGTGAATAAACACCATGAACAAAATCTTTCGCAGCCTAGTCTACAGCCTCCTTATTGTACTGGCAATCACACCACTGACCATCATTTCAGCCGCCGACTGCACCCCGGCAGAAGGTGATCCGATTCGTCTGGGCGTTATCTTCCCGGAGGGCGCACTGTTCACCTCGGAAAACACGACGGATTATCAGGGTGTACAGGCGATGGGCGCGGCTTTTAACGCGTGTGGGGGTGTGAATGGCCGCCCGATTGAATGGATATACGCGCCAGCCGCATCCCGCACGCAGGCCGCCAACGCCGCCCAACGCCTGATTGATGAAGAAGGCGTCACAGTGATCGTTGGCAGTGGTTTGGTCGCGGTTGACGAAGGCGCACGCGAAGTGGCCGAAGAAAAAGGTGTGGTTTATTGGGAAGCTACCGAAGCGGTTGAACCGGATGGCGAATGGTTCTTCTCCCCGCGTCCCACCAGCGCCCAGCTTGGTGCATTGACCGGGCAGTTTGTGGCACAATCGCTCCCGGAATCGCTGGGTAAAAGCGATCTGCGAGTCGCCCTGATTTACGAAAATCGTCCACATGGGCAAACGCTGGCGGAAGGCATCCGCGATGCTTTACCGACGCCACCCATCATTGAATACAGCTATACCGACCATTTATATGAAGCCTACAATTTAGGCGTTCGCCTGCGCGAGGAGCATATTGATGTTGTCATTCTGGCTGCTTTCGAGCGTGATGGCGACCGTTTGTGGTTCGGCGCACGCGAAGCCGATGCCAATGTCAGCGCATGGATTCATGTGGGCAGCGAGGGTTACAAGCGCGGTTTGTGCGAACGGCTCGGCAATATTGAAGGGTTTATCGGCATCGACTCGACTGGCCCGATTAGCATGAATTATCGTCAGGAAACTGCCGGGGATATTTACACCACCTACCGCCAGATTTATATGACCACGCACAGCGTCGAACCCACCGAACGGGCTGATCTGGCTGCATCCGGTGTTTATCTGCTGCTGAAACATGTGCTGCCCACCGTAAATGGCGACTTTACCGCCGAAAATATTCGCGCGGCGCTGCTGGGCTTAAATCTCACTGACCCCGCCGGACTGATGGGCGAAGGTTTGGTGTTCAGCGAAGGCATTAACGCCATGCCGGGAATCGTCGTCCAGCAGCAGCAGGGCAATAATTTCTGCTCGATCTGGCCTTCCGCGATTGCCACCTGTTCCGGCGGTCTTATCCCGTTTCCCACTTGGGTTGATCGAGCTAAAATGGACGAGTTGAACACCTGTGGCAGCAGCATTTAATAAGGGTGAAATCATGAATGTTGATCTGGAAGTATCAAACCTGATTGATCGCGCTGCCATCAGTGATGTCGTGATTCGCTTCGCGCGGGCATTCGATATGCACGATTGGGCGCTGCTGCGTTCATGCCTGACGACCGAAATCGAAATCGATTACAGTGACTTCCGGGGTGAACCGCCAACCGTTGTTCGCGCGGATGATTATGTGGCAAACAGGGAGCGCACCCTAAGTGATGTAAAAACCTTGCACTTGAGCACCAATCACCTCATTACGATTGAGGGCGATCATGCCATCTGCATTTCAAACGCGGTGATTTATCGCTTCCTGCCTGACCAGCCGACTGACAATACCTATGATACTTACGGGTACTACACCCATGAACTGACAAGAACGTCCGAAGGCTGGAAGATCAGCAGGATCAAGCAAAGTGTGTTCTGGAATAACGGAAATCCGGCTGTTCACGGCGCAAACCGCCCACAAAAATGATAGGAGAAAGTTTCCTCATGTTCAAACGTTTGATGGTTCTCTGCATGGTTTTGTTCGCGTTAGTCGGGCTTGTGAGCGCACAGGACGACGGCACGATCAATGGACTCATTACCGTCGATGCCGCCGAAGTGCGCGTTGGCCCGGATTTTGCCTACGATAGCATCGGTGAACTGCCGCTGAACACCGCTGTAATCGTGATCGGGCGTGCTGGGGATTTTCGCACACGCTGGAATGGTCAGCAGTGGGTACAGATCGAATATGGCGAACGGACAGCGTGGATATACGCCCGCCTCGTCCGCACCAGCACACCTTTCAACGACATTCCGCCAACCGGACGGATGCCGCCGCGTGACCGTAACGGGCGTGTACCGGAAGAATTCGATATGTCCAGCGAAATATGCAGTCAATGGGTGGGCGGCTTCAGCCTGTCGGGTAACCTGATGGGCGGCGATACGACCCTAACCGTTACCTATCCGGGGCTGACGGGGGCGAACCTCTACAGCGTGATCGTGATTTCACCCACCGGATTCCGCACGGCGTTCGACAGCGAAACCACAACGGGAACGATTGAACTGGAACGTCTGCCTGCTGAAGGGGGAACCTATACGTGGCGAGTCGCGCCGTATTGGTCGAACAATCCGCGCCGTTCCAGTTGGCAGCAGGTGTGTTTACTAGAGACGGGCGGGACGTTCGAGAAGCCCGCCACCTAGCTACTGCAACAATATTGAAACTTTCGTAAGGGCGCAGCCGATTGCGCCCTTTTGTTTGCTTTAATGTTAGGCGAGGTTAATGGCGGGTTTTTAGAATTCACGCTACCATTAACTGATGAAATATTTCACGCGGTATGCGTGCGGAAAATCAATAATCAAATAACGTCTTTCTTTCTTACCGAATTTTGGGGGTCGCCGTGAGACGGATACTACTTCTGCTCATCAGTCTTGTCCTGCTTGTTCCCGCAGCGATGGTGGCGATGCAAGATGCCCCACCGCTCCGGCTGGAGATTACGGGCGTCAATCCCACCGAACTGCCAACGGTGGTGGTAACGACCAGTGTATTTGACCGCCTCGGCCAACCCATCTTTGGGCTAAGCGCAGAAAATTTTACCATCACCGGTGAACTGGCGGAAACAGCCCGTATCATCAGCGTGGAAAATGTCAGTGATGATGAGCTGTCCTTCTCGGTGGTGCTGGCGATTGATACCAGCAGCAGCATGGCCGGGTATCCGCTGGAACGTGCCAAAGAAGCGGCCATCATCTTCGTCAATTCCATCGGCCCCAATGACCCGGTAGCCATTGTGACTTTTGATACCCGCGAACAATTGATCCTCGATTACACCACTGACAAAAACGTCCTCATTGATACCATCAACAATCTGGGCTTTGGGGGTAAAACGGCTTTGTACGATGGCAGCACGTTGGCCATCGAAAAAGCTGCTGAGTCGCCCACCTCGCGGCGCGTGGTCATCCTCTTGAGCGATGGCGCGGAATTCGGTGGTGTCAGCGGTGCGGAACGCTCAACAGCAGTGGAAACGGCTGCCCGTCTGGGTGTCCCGGTGTATACCATCGGCCTCGGCTTCGGCATCGACCGCAGTTATCTGCAAAACCTTTCCAGCGATACCAATACTCAATTTTTCGAGTCTCCTGCGCCAGATGATCTGCTCACAATTTATGGTAATTTGGCGGCCACCCTTCGCAGTCTGTACGTCATCACCCTTGAAGCTGATATTCCTGCTGACGGCAAAACGTACATTCTTGAGCTGCAATCAACGGATACGAACGGCAATACGGCTACAGCTACGGCTGAACTGCGAGCGCCCATTCCCGTTCCCATCGTTGCTTTGAGTGGTTTACCGGAAGGCGAAATCAGCGAAGTGACCGAAATCACCGCTGATGTTGCAGCCGATGATGCCATCACGACGGGCGAATTCCAGATTGACGGTGCAAGCGTTGCGATATTGAATGCCGCACCCTACAGCGTCACTATAGACCCAGCCTTGCTTTCCCCCGGCGACCATGTATTGGCCTTCAATGCCACTGATGAAGATGGCGATGTCGGCACGGTTTCGCAGCCGATCCAGATTGCCGCACTGCCCTCGGTCATCACAATTGTGAACCTGCCCGAAGGCGAAATCAGCGAACCGGCTAACATATCGCTGGATGCGACGGGGCAAACGCTGCCCGTCAGCGCCGCTTATACTGTGGATGGTGGCGATGCAACGACCGTAACCGAAGTGCCGTTCATCTTCACACTTGACCCCTATCAATATGAACCCGGCGATCATACGCTTAACGCAGCCGTCACCAATGCAGGCGGTGTAACCAGCAGTGCCGAGGCACAATTCAGTGTTGCCGCCCTGCCGCCGCAATTTGAAATCAGTGGTATCGAAGCCGGGGCGGTGATTGGTGACCCGACCACCGTAAACGTCAATGTGCTCAACAGCCAATCGCCCATCAGCACTATTCAGATCGCGCTGGGGGATACCAACATCGCGGAAGCCAGCGGCAGTTCAAGCGCCAGTGTTGAAATTGACCCGGCGGATGCGCCTTTTGGCTCGCAGACCCTGACGGTCACAATCAGTGATATTAACGGTCAGGTCACGACCCAAACGCTGGATTTTGAAACCGCCGACTTTGCCCCACAGGTCACACTCAGCGGGGTTGCCCCCGGCGAAACCATCGAAGATAATCGCACGGTTACGGTCGATGTCGTCAGCCAATCCCCGGTTACAAGTGTGGTCTATAAGCTGGATGGCGTGGAAATTGGTTCGCAGACCGAAGCACCTTTCAGTGTGGAACTGGATGTGATCGAAGTCGGTTCGGGCAGCCACATTCTGACGGTTGATGTGACCAACGCCAGCGAACGAACAACCTCGGAAGGATTGGCCTTCACCGTCCTTGCACCCACCAATACGCCCGTACCGACGACTGCCCCGACTTCGGGGCCGACCAATACACCAACGGACGTGCCACCGACGGCAACTCCAACGCTCAACCTGACGCTGACAGCGGAAGTCATCGCTCAGGCACAGGCGGCATCGACTGGAACAGCAGATGCTCAGGTACAGGAATTGATGACTGAGCAAGCCGTTTCCGCAGTTGAAGCGCAGCAAACGCTGGATGCTCAGGCAACGGATAACGCACAGGCGACAGTTGACGCAGCGGCTACTCAGGTCGCGCAGCAGACCGCCAATGCCCGCGCGACGATTGATGTGCAGGCGCAGGCCAATGCTCAAGCGACGAACAATGCCCGCGCGACGACCGATGCTAATGCGACCCAAATCGCACAGCAGACTGCCGATGCCCGCGCGACCGTTGATGTGATGACCACCGCCAACGCACAGGCAGCGGTTAATGCCCAATCTACACTGGATGCCCGTTTGACTTTGACGGCGGATGCACAGGCCACCGCCACGGTTAATGCTCAAGCCACGCTGGATGCTCAGGCAACTGAAGAACCCACGACCGTCGCGCAGGTAGCTACAACAACTGATGAAGGAACACCTTCGGGAACGGTTGCACCAACACTGACGCCGCCGGAATTGGTGACGGAAGTTCAGGGCGCGGCAGCCGACAATAACAATATCATCCCGATTGTTCTGTGCATCGCCGGGGTGGTGCTGCTACTCATTTTGTTCTTCGTCATCACCGGGCGGCGACGGAATCAGAATACCCAGAAACGTTAAATGGATTTTGCAGGGGTGCAACATGTTGCACCCCTGCATCCCCACGAGGAATCATGCGGAACTTTGTTTTACGGGTCATCATCAACGCCATCGGCATCGCCGTTGTGGCTGAAATTGTGCCGGGAATCAGCATTGGCAACGATCATATTGGCACGCTGATTCTGATCGGACTGGTGTTTGGCATCCTCAACGCCATCCTCAAACCCATACTGATCCTCCTGACCTGTCCAGCGGTGCTGCTCTCGCTCGGCCTGTTTATTCTGGTCATCAATGGTGTGATGCTGTTGTGTACCGCCAGCGTGCTGCCCAACCGCCTGCAAATCGACGGCTTCTGGCCCGCGCTGCTGGGCGGTATTGTGATGAGCATCCTCAGCCTGATTCTGGAAAGTTTGCTGGGTGTCAAAGATAATAAGCCGAATAAACCGGGTAAAAACGGCGGTGACCCGAATGTAATTGTCATCGACAATCGGCGCTAACCTGTCAGCACCCGCCGCAGCGTATCCTCATCCACATTCCCGCCCGAAAGCACAACTGCTGTTGGGCGTTCGTCTGCCGCCAGCACGCCGCTTAACAAGGCTGCCACACCAACCGCACCACCGCCTTCCACAATCCAACCGGCCTGAAACGCAATCCAGCGCATGGCTTCAGCAATGGCTTCCTCGCTCACCAACACCACCCGATCAACCACCTGCCGCGTCAGTTCAAAAGTGATCGAACCCGATTCAATTTCGCCGGAAAGCGCCTCGGCCAGTGTATCCCAGATTTGTGGGAGATTTGTCCCGTGCCTGAAGTTGTAGAGTGCGGGCGTGGATACTGACGATACGCCGATCACTTCAATCGCCGGATTATGCGCCTTCAGCGCCAGTCCGATCCCGGAAATCAATCCGCACCCGCTGACCGGAATAATGGCACGTTGAATATTCGGCAAGTCGTCGATCAGTTCCAAGCCAACTGTACCCGCGCCCGCGATCACCATCGGATCATTGTAGGGCGAGACAAATGTCAGCCCTTCCGCCTTTTCCAACTGTCGGGCTTCAGCCTCGGTTTCATCATAATTCGCGCCGAACAACACGGCCTCCGCCCCATAACGGCGCACGCCATTCACCTTGCGTAAGGGTGTATGAATCGGCATCAGAATTTTGGCGCGGGCTTTTAGCAAATGCGCCGCATAGGCCACACCCTGAGCATGATTGCCGGATGAAGCCGCCACAATGCCTTTCGCCCGTTCGGCATCCGAAAGTGCCAGCAAGGCATTTAATGCACCCCGCACTTTAAAGGAATGGGTGCGATTTGCATTTTCCAGCTTCAGCCAAACGCCCAAATCCGGCGCATGTTCCAACGGTGTCGGGCGCAAATAGGGGGCAATTCGCTGGCGGGCAACCTGAACATCAGCCGATGTAACCATTACATTTAATCCCTTCTTCAATAAATGCTATCATTTTGGGGTTTACAAGTGGTATGATTATAGCGTTCTAATAGTTGCGCGAATGCCCAATTCCTCTATAGTGATAGATGGGAATTGGGCGCGAAAGCCAGTCGAAAATGAGCACATTAAATATGACGACAGCCAATAACTCGGACGCTGTACGGAAAATGTACATCACTGACGAACCCTTGCGGATTCGGCAGGAGACACACGACCGCTACAGTGTGCCACAAATCAATTTTCCCGCCTGGGCGCTGGACTGTGTGCAGTGGCGTGGTGATGAAACTGTTTTGGATGTGGGCTGCGGGCCGGGACGCTGGTACGAGGCAGTGCAGGAAAAGCTGCCCAACGGCGCTTACTACGGCCTTGATCTGTACGCCAGTATGGTTCGTTCCCATCCTGACCCGGATAAACTAATGCTTTCCGATGCCCAACAACTGCCCTTCGCGGATGCTACTTTTGACGTCGTCATGGCGAATCATATGTTGTTTCATGTGCCGGATATGGAACAGGCGGTGCTGGAGTTCCGCCGTGTCTTAAAACCGGGCGGCACTTTTATCTCGACCACCAACAGCATCCATAATATGCCGGAATTACAGGTTTTGATGCGCCGTGCTGTCACGCTGCTGGTTCCGCCGGGGACAACCAATATTCAAGTGCCACTGGCACACACGGATATGTACACGCTGGAAAGCGGCACCCGTCTGCTTTCACGCCATTTTTATGCTATCGTGCGTTACGATCTGCCCAGTGCGCTGGTTTTCCCCAATGTCGAACCCGTTCTGGCCTATCTGGAAAGTACCCGCAGCGTCCGCGAACCACAGCTTCCACCGGGTATTTCGTGGGATGATGCCATGATGATTGTGCGTGAACAGATCAACCGCTTGATCGATCACTTTGGCGAACTGGTCATCAACAAACTGGCCGGGGTGCTCATCGCCACCGATCAGGGCGATTTCATCCGTGAGTATCTGGATCACCAGACCAAAACCCATTCCTAGCGCACATCCATAGGGGAGAGATGCAAACTCTCCCCTGTGACAATATTCCCATGAAACCTCACCGCCGCCCAACTCGTCGTTTTCAGTTTTTAGTTTTCAGTTCTCGGTTTTTAGTTTTTTTTCGGCATCTCTCATTACTCATTACTTTGTTTCTTGCCGCCTGTGGGACTGCCGCCCCTGCTACGCCTGCTGCTCTGGCACTACCCGCGCGGATCATCGGCTTCTGGTCACCTGAAACCGGAACACTCAACGCAGGTGAAGCGCAGCCCTGGCGTTTTATTGCCGAGTCGGGCGACGTTATCCGTGTGCAAGTTTCTGGTTCAGCAGCGGTGACACTGACACTGGATTCGCCTGATGGGGTACGGTTGGCAGAAGGCACTGACCAGATCGAAGCATCGCTATCCAGCGGCGGAATTTACAGCATAACCGTGACAGCTATTGAAACAACGCAATATGAAATCAGCCTGATTTATACCGACCGTCCCAATCCGGCTGATTACACGCCGACCCCGTTACCGGTAACCATCGTGCCGACCTCCACACCCTTATACTACGAACAGTTAGGGACATTCATCAGCCTGATCCGCAGCGGCGAAACGCTGGAGCGGTCGTTCGTACAGCGCGACGAACGCCACGTTTACACCTTTGAAGGACAGGCAGGGCAGTATATCAATGCCCAAGCCGTTCGGATTTCTGGCGGCGTTGATCCGGTACTGACGCTTTATGCGCCTTCTGGTGGGGCGTTGGCTGCCGATGACAACAGCGGCGGCGCACAAACTGCCCGTTTGCGGAGCGTCCGTCTGCCGGGAGATGCGCTCTATACATTACAGATTGTCGGGCAAGGCACAGGCACTTATCAGCTTAACCTGCTGACGACATCCAATCCTGTGCCACTAACACCGAATTTCCCGGCACAGCCGATTCCGCCCACTCTCATTCCAGAAGTTGTCGCTCCCACACTGGCTGCGGCCATCAGTGGCGACCCGCTAACCGATCATGTTCCGATTATCGGCAACATCGAACGGGCTGGTGATTTTGACCGCTATCCGTTTCAGGCAGCCTCCGGGGATATATTAACTGTCAGCATCCGTTTGCCAGATGGCTCTGGTTTGAATCCGCTGCTGGAAGTTTTCGATCCATTGGGTGCGCTGGTTGCGTCAACATCCGGTGTGGATGGGGTCATCGGGGCGCTGCAAGTCTCTGAAACCGGAACATATCAGGTTTTTGTCGCCGGGGAAAATAACACGACTGGCACTTATATTGTGGCTTATGGACGCGGTTTTTCCAGTGAGGAATCGCGGCGCGGCATGACCATCGCTGACCAAACGTACAGCGGGGAAATTGCCCGACAGGGTTTGCGGGAAACCTGGAGTCTGGATTTGAATCCCGGCGATGTGATTTCGGCAGCCGCGGGTTCGTTGGATTTGAACTTCGACCCTGTGTTGGAATTGGTCGCGCCGGATGGTTCAACCATAGCGATGGACGATAACAGTGGTGGAGGGCTGGATGCGCTGATCGCTTCAGCTCACGCCCCCATCGCCGGACGGTACACCCTGCGTGTCACGTCTGCTAATGCGCTGGGAGATGGGGCATATAGCCTCGTCTGGCGGCTGATCAACCTTGCACCAACGGCAACACCGCTGCCGGGTACAGCCCCGATTATGATCTTTAATGATCGCATCACTGAGGGTACATACCAGTTTTATCCGTTTTATGGCGAGGCAGGGATGTCGATTCGGGTGCAGGCAATCGCCGCGCCGGGGGGCAATCTCGACCCGGTAGCGGTGCTGATCGCGCCGGATGGTACACAACTGGTGGAAGGGGATGACAGTGAAGGGGATTTGAATCCGCGTTTTACGGCTACCTTACCCACTGATGGCACCTACATGGTGCGGGTCAATGGCTATCTGAGCAGCGGCGACTTCACGCTGACTGTCGAGCAGTTGTTTGAAGCAAGTTCAGCGCCTTAAAGCTATAATCAATATGCACTTATTTTGACCGGAGCAATCGCCTTGAATAGACGTTTTATGCTTTCCTGTGCATTGTTTGCGCTGGCCTTCAGTCTGTTGATGCCGCTGCCTGCCTCTGCTCAGGACGCGACCGCCGAACCTGCGCCATCTGCCGCACAAGACACCACCGACACCTTTTTGCTCCAACGAGCGGAAGATGCATTGGCCGCCGCTGACCGTACCCTGAATGCGATCAACCTCACACTAGGCGTTATTCAGGTGCTAGGGGTAATTTTGGTTGTGCTTGGCGGTTTAGCCGCCTTTGCCGGATTTCAGCGTAATCGTGAAGAACGCAACCGTCTCCAGAATGAACTCCAGAATGCCCGTGATACCAATGCCAAAATCGGTGAGGTGTTTGACGAAAAACTAAAAAAAATGGACGATGCAAATCGTCAACTCACTGATGATTTTAACGTTCGCATGGATGAAGCTCGCAAAGCGTTAGGCGAGGTTCAGAAAACCCGCGAAAAGCTGGAAAAACTGGATGGCGACTCAGCCAAAATTTTGAGCGATATTCAGCGCATCGAAAGCGGCATCGAAAAACAGCGCGACGTTTTCACAACAGAAATCAATGCCGCACTGGAAAAAGTGCGTCAGGGCGCAGAAGCTCTGGTACTTTCGCAGTTTGCCCAACGGCAGATCAACCTCGGTAATCTGCGTCCCGCCGTCGAATATCTGGAAAAAGCTTGCGAACTCGATCCGCAAAATACCATCTTGCAATATTTTCTGGGTGATCTTTTAGTGCGACAGGGGAAATTGACGGAAGGCATTGCTTGTCTTCAGCGGGCACGTGCCAGTCGTGACCCTTCGGCGGATGCCTCCTATGCCTATGCCATCCGGCAGCAGGGCGATAAAATCAGTGACCCGATTCAGCGCGAACGCATGTACTCTGAAGCATCTGATATTTTCCTCAGCGTCTATGCGTCCGACCCATTCCTGATCGACATCAGCGGCGAGTCGGTGTTTGGCGCGCTGGCGGGTTTGTACAGGCGGCAAGGGCGTTTAGATAAAGCCATTGAGTGGTACGAACATACCCGCAGAGTCTCGCCGCAGAATTCCTACCCGGTCAACAATCTGGCAGTGCTGTACTTCCGGCAAGGCAGCAAGGCTGAAGCTGATAAGTATTTCCGCCGCGCCAAAGAATTGGCCGAAGAAAAATTAGCCGTTCGTTCGTCGGATTATTGGGCACGTTTCGACCTGATGACTGCCAAAATCGCACTGGGCGATTCGTTTGAAAGCATCAAACCGCATCTGGATATGGTATTTGAGCAGGTATCCAGCACCGACCCACTGCGGAAATTCCTCGGCGGGTTGCAGGATTTGAGCAGAGCCACACAGCCACCCAAAGCCATCACATCCGTCATCAATACAGTCGAAACTGAAATCGCCCAACGGGGTGACAAAAACAATAGCTGAGTATCCGCCTGGTTTAAAGGTGAAATTTATCACCATTTCGGCTTAATGTTTACCCTCTGGCATGTTTCTTCACTCGAAAATGTGTTATGTTCAAAGACATTAAACAGACACGAGTTATAGAAGGAGCATTTGACCTCATGCCAGAACCCCTGATTCCTAACGATGTCCAAAGCCGCTTTCAGGCACTGGACGCGATTTTAGCCCCCAAGAATATCGCTGTGATCGGCGCGACCGAAAATCCCGGCAGTGTCGGGCGCACCATCATGTCCAACCTCATCACCAATCCGTTCGGCGGGGCGGTATTCCCGGTCAACCCCAAGCGTCCGGCAGTACTGGGCGTCAAAGCCTATCCGACCATTCAGGACGTGCCTGATCCGGTAGACCTTGTCGTAATTGTCACACCTGCTAAATCTGTTCCGCCACTCATTAAAGATTGTGTGGATTTGGGCATTCGCGGTGCGATCATCATTTCCGCCGGGTTCAAGGAAACTGGCCCGGAAGGTCTTGAGCTCGAACGGCAGATTATGGAAACCGCGCGCGGCAAGATGCGGATTATCGGCCCCAACTGTCTAGGCGTGATGATGCCTTCTTACGGCCTGAACGCTACTTTTGCCGGAGCGATGGCACGACCGGGCAATGTCGGCTTCATCAGTCAAAGCGGTGCGCTGTGTACCTCGGTGCTGGATTGGAGCTTTAAGGAAAATGTTGGCTTCAGCGCCTTCATCTCCATCGGCTCGATGATGGATGTGAACTGGGGCGATCTGATTAGCTACTTAGGGGATGATCCAGCCACCGAAAGCATCGTCATTTACATGGAATCGGTGGGTGATGCCCGTTCGTTCCTGTCTGCTGCCCGCGAAGTGGCACTGACCAAGCCGATCATCGTCATCAAAGCCGGACGCACCGAAGCCGCCGCCCAGGCTGCTGCCTCACATACCGGCTCACTGGCAGGCAGCGACGACGTGCTGGATGCTGCTTTCCGTCGCACGGGTGTGCTGCGTGTCGATAGAGTTTCTGATATTTTCTATACGGTTGAAGTCCTTGCTAAACAGCCGCGTCCTGCTGGCAAGCGCATGACCATCCTGACCAATGCAGGCGGCCCCGGCGTGCTGGCGACCGATGCGCTCATCAGCGATGGCGGTGAACTTTCCGAACTCACACAGGAAACCATCGACAAACTGAGCGAATTTTTACCTGCTGCGTGGAGTCATGGCAACCCGATTGATATTCTGGGCGATGCCGCGCCGGAACGTTACGCAAAGGCGTTGGAAATCGCGGCAGCCGACCCGAACAGCGATGGTTTGCTGGTTATCCTAACACCGCAAGCTATGACTGATCCAACGGCAACCGCTGAAATGCTCACGCCGTATGCTCATATTCCCGGCAAACCGGTTATCGCCAGTTGGATGGGCGGCGCGGAAGTTGCAGCGGGTGAAGCTATCCTCAATAAAGCCAATATCCCCACGTTCCCCTATCCCGATACGGCTACGCGCCTGTTTAACTACATGTGGCGCTACGCCTACAACCTTAAAGGCATTTACGAGACACCGATTCTGCCGCCGACCTCATCAGAACATGATGAAAAATTGGTGCAGATCGAGAAGATGATTCAGGAAGTTCGCGCTTCTGGGCGTACTATCCTGACCGAAACCGAATCCAAGCAAGTGTTAGCGGCTTACGATATTCCGACCATTCCGATGCACATCGCCGCGACTGAAGATGAAGCGGTAAAAGCGGCGGATACACTAGGCTATCCAGTGGTGCTGAAGCTCCACAGCGAAACCATCACCCACAAAACCGATGTGGGCGGCGTTAAACTCAATCTGGAAGATGCCGAAGCGGTACGCGGGGCTTTCCGCAGCATTCAAAAATCGGTGAGCGAGAAAGCCAGCCTTGCAGATTTTCTGGGCGTTTCGGTGCAACCGATGGTCAAACTGACAGGCTACGAACTCATCATTGGTTCCAGCCCGGATGCCCAATTTGGCCCGGTACTGCTGTTCGGCGCGGGCGGTGTGCTGGTTGAGGTGTTCAAAGACCGCGCGCTTGGTTTGCCCCCGCAAACCACTACACTGGCACGCCGGATGATGGAGCAGACCAAAATTTATACGGCGCTGAAGGGTGTGCGTGGGCGGCCTCCGGTTGATCTGGCTGCACTGGAACAGTTGCTCGTGCGCTTTAGCCAACTGGTCGTTGAGCAACGCTGGATTAAAGAGATCGACATCAACCCGCTGTTAGCATCGCCGGAACGCCTGCTGGCGCTGGATGCCCGCGTGGTTTTGTATGATAAAAACACGACCGAAGACCAACTGCCCAAACTGGCCATCCGTCCATATCCGACACAATACATCAAGCCCTGGACGCTCAAAGATGATCGTGAAGTGCTGATTCGCCCCATCCGTGCCGAAGATGAACCGCTGCTGGTGAAGTTCCACGAGGGACTTTCCGAACGCAGTGTTTATCTGCGCTACTTCTACCCGATGAAGTTCAGCCAGCGCGTGGAACACGAGCGCCTCGCCCGCATCAGCTTTATCGACTATGACCGTGAGATGGCACTGGTGGTCGAACTGCCGAATGAGGAAGGCGGCGTTGATTTGATCGCGGCTGGTCGCCTCATCAAGATCGTTGGGACGACAGAAGCCGAGTTCGCCATTCTGGTGGCAGATGCTTACCAGCGGTTGGGGCTGGGCACGGAATTGCTCAAGCGGTTGGTGGATGTTGGTCGCCAAGAAGGGCTGGAGCGGATTGTCGGCTCGATTTTGTACGACAATGCCGATATGCTGCGCGTAACCGAACACATGGGATTCAAACTGCAAGGCTTACCCAAAGAAGGTGTGATGCGCGTCGCACTTGATCTATAAGCCGTATCTGTTGCAGGGGCGGGTCACAGCGACTCGCCCCTGTTTTTTCGGGGCTAAATGCCTTCGTCAAGAATCTCCCGCCGCAAACGGTCATATTCATCAACGGTAATCAATCCGGCGTCCCGCGCTTCTTGAATCTGCTTGAGTTTATCGCTTAGTGATTTGCTGCTGCCTGATGATGATGTTGCAGCCTGTGAGGGAGACATAAAACTCGACAGATCAACGGTTCTGCCGCCGCCCAAAATGTCTGTATCCCCGCCAACCGTCACCCGCCGGACGCCCCGATTCACGCCAAAGATGAACGCAAATAACCCGATCAGGAATGGGGCAGTAAAACCGACAATGCCCACCAAAAACCATTGTGCTGTTACATCCCGCCGTCCCTCTTCGCTGACACAATACACATCCATCGAATAGCTGGTTCCATCTCTGTCAGTCGTCTGGTATTGCTCCCGCACCACCGTTTCACCCTTCTGGCAAAACAACGGTTGCAATAGGTCATCAAAGGCTTTGGTATCCTCCAAAAAAGGTATAACGGGCAACACCACCAATCCGCACAACACCACAAACGACACAATCATCAATAAACAACCGAACCTTGCCATGTGTTTTCCCCATCCTGGCACATCTCCGAAGTATGCTGTCTATTAAATCCCGTGCGAGGAAAAACCGCAATTACACTCTTAGTCCTAAAACAGCATTAAACGGTGGGAATGGGTTGGGTAAACCTTGCCATTTCCACCTAAAATTTGAAGAAGCGATTTGTAAAACGAACAAGAGTAAATCATGCGGATATGCTGGCTGTTGCTGTGCGCCTTTTTAATTCCCACTCCCGCCCAAATGCAGAATGTGCCTGTTTATAAACTGGGCTGGATTACTGAAAAAGCACCTCATGAAATGACGGTTTATGACCCGATCCACGCCGAATTTACACAGCGTTCGCTGGGTGTTTCTCTGGATGAATCCTTTCGCATTGTGAGTGGATGGGGGGAATTTTTCCTAAGCACGAAGTCCGGGGAAAATGAGACAGAACTCCTGATTTTTGATCTGCACACATGGACGCACTGCACGGTTATTTATCAAACTGAAATCATCCTGAATGCCCATGCATCTTTTGTGATTGCATCGCCTGACGGTCAGCCGGGTATTTACGGGATCAATCTTCGTAACTGTCTGCTCTATCCATTAATGCTGCTGCCCGATGACATAATACCGAGCGGCGCTCATGGCATACAATCCTCACACTACACTGTCATGCGGATTGATACCGATGAAACCGCCTCTATCTTTTTGCTGCGCGAGGGGACTACTTTGCTTCAGTTGAATACTGAACCCCTTTCCACCTCCGCCAGCATGAGTTTGTCGACAGATCAACGTTATTTGCTGTATGGCGATGCCGATCAGGCTTATCTCTACACCTTGAACACCGGGATAACCGAACCTTTACCGGAAGGTTTTCAATTCCCCTACTTTGAAGGCACTTATGTGGTGACCAGTTCACAGAGCAGCCTTGCCGTATGGGAATTTGAGGATGGGGAAATTGGTGAACAACTCCTAGCCGATTATTCGATTTTATACGACCACACATCGCGTTTCTCGCCCAGCGGACGATATGCTTATTACCGGGATGCAGAAACGGCCTATACTCACATCATTGATTTGCAGGATACGACGCGCTCATGGGTTATCCCTTTCACAGGTTCATATCGCTCGGTCTGGTCACAAAGAGAGCTGAACCTGCTCATCGAACACAACAGTGAAAATGCACTTTATAACTACATGCTGTCCACCAGCAGATTGACACGGGTTACACCCATTGATTTCAACGGTTATGCGGACTGGCTAGGCTGGGGCGATAGCGATACCGAAGTGTTCTTTCAGGTCGATTACGGCACTCAACAAGCAGAATATTACCGCTATCAACTTTCCAGCGGCACAAAAGCACTGCTCTATGGCCTGCCCTATAATTCCGATCTCATCACTACCCAGCATACATGGTCACCCGATCACGCCTTTTTGTTGATTGAAGTCGTTACTGCTCAACCCAACGCATTACCGACAACCTGCCCAACACTCATTGAAATTGCGACGAACACAGTTACCCATTTTGACTGCGTTGACGCTGAACAAGGCGCAGGCCGCTTTTTCTGGATACCCGATTGGAATCCTGAGCCACGATGAAGCCAACAGCGACCGAAGGCTAGGCTACCCGCCGGGTGAACAGCGGGTGAGAATGTTTTTGACTGAGCGTTTATGGGGTTTTATCAAGCACCTGAAACAGGGTGATTTGCAGCCCGTCTGGAGATTGGAGGCGGGCATTGTAATGATTCCAAGGGGTGACAACAGGTTCATGCACCAGCGTTGCACCTTTGGCAAGCACTCGTTTTAAGGCGGCATCTAAATCCGGCACTTCCAGAGCGAAACGAATTTGACCACTTACCCGCCGTCCGGCTTCAAGCTGGTCAACACTGGCTGCATGGCCTTCGTCAAACAGTTCGAGCGTACCCCGCCCCATCTCAAAAATCACGGCGTTCCCATGTTCGTTCGTCCACAACGCCGCCGGGTCTAATCCCAAACCCTCGTTGTAAAAGGTGAATAATTTTTCGTAGTCCTGCACAGTGAGTGCTACGCGCAGTTCCAGAATCGGTGCGTTCATACAATCTCCTTCTGACTGAAGTGGTTTGTCTCTTTTCAGAAGGACTATCGCTCTGGTGGTCTTACGATGCATCGGCAAAAGGGGGTGATTCGCATTCCGCCAAAGGATGTATCCAGATTATCAACGGATGACGGATGTTTAGAAACGCCACCTAACGTTTAATCTTACACAGGGATGAGGCAGCCAGATTGAACACCAAATGAGCAGTTTTTGAGCTTCATTTCGATCTGTTCATTATCCCACAATAACATCAATGGGTTTGAAGCCCATCAATCGTGATTAAGCAAAGAGGAGGATCGTCATGCAGTCATTAGGAATGCGCCGTCTGATGAAGTTAGGGATGGTCGGCGCGCTAATCGTCGGGGTAATGGCCGTCGGGTTATGGGGCAACCGGAGCAACCGGGCGCTGGCACAGGATAACAGCCAGACCTTTATGGTTTACGCCGGCGCATTCGGTGCGGCCAACGTGGAAGTCTACGGTTTCGCGCCCTCGACTATCAAGGTGCATCGCGGCGACACCATCATGTGGCACATCGCCAGTTTCCACAATATTCACATTGGCAATGAGCCAGCATCGCTTATCACCGTCACTGAAGTTGATGGCACGCCCATTCCGGCTTTGAACCCGGCAGTTGGCTTCCCCAGCGTTCAAAACGGTGCAGCCTATACGGGCGGCGATGTCAACAGCGGCCTGCCGGAAGGCGAGGTTATGACAGGCACATTCTCGCTGGTAATGGATGTTGAACCGGGTACATACCTGTATTTCTGCGACATTCATCCCGGTATGACCGGCATTATTGAAGTGGTGGCGGACGATGTAGAAATCCCCAACCCGGCAGAAGCCGCCGCGCAGGGTCAGGCCGAGATGGATGAACAGATCAACGCAGCCGTTGGCAAGTCGTTTGAACTGGCCGGAACAGCAGCGACCGAAGCCGTTGACGGTGTGTTCAATGTGACCGTCGGTGGCAGCGCAGGCCGCGCGTCAATCAATCTGTTCAACTCGGCTCTGGCAATGATCCATGCAGGCGAAAGCGTGACGTGGACAGTAGCCGCCGACAGCGTAGAAGGGCACTTCGTGAATTCCACGCCGTATGATCCAGCAGCCGTCCCGGATATTGTGCCGATCATGGTTGAAGGTCAACCGCCAATTCTTTCGATTGGCCCCGGCTTCCTCGGCTCAACCCCTGATGGCAGCGAGGTTAAGGCAGGTGACAGCTTCAACAGCCCTGCCCTTGCCCCCGGCCAGTCCTACACACTGACCTTCACCGAACCGGGCGTCTATGCCTATAACTGCCACATTCATCCCGGTATGACGGGTGTGGTTATCGTACAGCCTACGATGTGAGTAAGCGATCTTAGAAAGCATATTTGGGTGGGCGGGAAAACTGCCCACCTCAATCAAGTGTGAACAATCATGAACCAGACAAAATCCTACGATATTCAATCCCGCTGGCTGATGCCAATGCTGATCGTCGTGAGCGCGATGACGCTGGGCATTATGGTACTCCTAACGGCGCAGCCCGCCGCAGGGCAGGAAACCGCACTTGATTCGGTTATGGTCAAGGCGGGGCAAAGTGTGTTCCGGTCAGTATGTGCGAGCTGTCACGGAGTCAATGCACAGGGCATTAACAGACTCGGCAAGCCGCTGGTGGGCAGCACATTCGTCAATGAGCTAACTGATGCAGAACTGCTGGCGTTCCTGCAAGTTGGACGCCCGGTGACTGATCCACTGAATACCACAGGTGTGATGATGCCCGCGCGCGGCGGACGTCTTTCGCTCACCGATGACGATTTGCTGAACGTCATCGCCTACATCCGCAGTTTGAATCAGTAGAGGGCAAATCAGCCCTCTACTACCTATACAATTCCTCAGTTGAATCCTGCCCTTGCCATTCTGTACAAGACGAACCGCTTTGCCAATTTGTATCATACAAACACGATATAAATTCAATCGCTGGAACAAGGGGAGTTGAACATGGGAACGGTTGGAGCAGGCTTTAGCATGTCGCTGGATGGTTTTATCGCCGGGCCAAATGATGATGTACAACGGGTTTTCGCGTGGATGTTCAAAGGCGACCAAGATGTTCAAGTGAGCACCGGCGACGAAGCATTAGACCTCAAGCTCACATCTGAAGGTATTGAGCAACGGGAGAGTATGGAACACTCAATCGGGGCAATCCTGTCTGGACGCAGAATGTTTGATGTGTCGGGAGCGTGGGGCGGCAAACATCCTCTCAATGTACCCATTGTTGTGCTGACGCATCAGCCCCCGCAAGAATGGGTCAACAAACCGGGATCACCTTTCACCTTTGTCACCGATGGTATAGAAAGCGCAGTTGCAAAGGCAAAAGCAATCGCAGGAGACAAAAATATCGGCGTGGGTGGCGCGGATATTACGCGGCAGTGCCTCAAACTGGGATTGCTGGATGAAATCGGCATTGATCTCGTGCCTGTCCTGTTGGGAAGCGGCGTTCGCTTGTTCGAGCATTTGGGCATTGAACCCATTGAACTGGAAATCGCTGGCGTGACCGAAGACACTGGCGTCACCCATCTTCGATATCGGGTCATCAAGTAAGTTCGATGCTATCCGGCTGCCCATCGTCTGCGCCCGACTGGTGGGCAACCTTTTCTCTCATCACAAGCCATTCATGAGGCAGAGGCGTTTCATTCATTTATCCATGTGCTGTAAGTTCGATGGTCACGCCGCCGAAGTTGGGTAGATCGTGTTCCAAGTGATGTGCCAGATGATGCCGCAGTTCGTCACCTTGAGTGAGGCTCAGGCTTTCATCAACCTTCAGCGACATTTCGACATGTAAACGATGCCCGATCCACTGCATTTGTAAACGGCTGATCTGCTTCACCTCTGGGTGTTCCTGCAAACGCTTCTCCGTTTCCTCAACCAGATGTGGGTCAACGGCATTCATGAGCCGATACCACATACTTTTCATCGCGCCCCAAGTGATGCCCACAATCGCTAAACCAATCACCAGCCCGATAATCGGGTCAATGATGGGGAAACCAAGCAGCGTTCCAGCCACCGCAATCAGCACCGCCAGCGAGGTTAAGCCATCCGTGCGGGCGTGCAGCCCATCGGCAACCATCGCCTCCGAACCGATTTTACGCCCGACGCGAATCTGCATCAGTGCGACGATTTCATTGCCTGCAAAGCCGATCAAGGCTGCCAGCGCGACCCAGCCCAGATTTTCCAGCGGTTGAGGATTAATCAGCTTTTGAATCGACTCCCACATGATATAAGCGGCGCTAAAAGCAATCGAGACGACAATGAACAATCCGGCTACGTCTTCCGCCCGTCCATAGCCATAGGTGTATCGTTTATTGGGTGGTCGCCGCGCCAACACAAAGGCAATCCACAGCGGAATAGAGTTCAGTGCATCGCCCAAGTTATGCACGGTATCGGCCAACAGGGCTACACTGCCGCTGGCGATATAAATGATCACTTGCAATACGGTGGTGATGCCCAGCGCCAACAGCGCATATTTGACGGTACGAATGCCAAGCTGGTTATCCTGCATAGCGCTGTCGCCAGCCAACCCGGTATAGCTGTGTTCGTGGGTGTATCCCGGCAAATGGAGCGCAGCGGCAATCGTCGTCAGCAAATTACCGCCTTCGTGGTGGTGATGATCGTGATTGTGATCGTGGTCATGATGATGGTCGTGATGAACATGGACATCGGTCATGATTTATCCCTTTCTGATGTTTATACTGGTATTGTAGAAATACAGGCGGTTTTCGGCGGCTTATTGCAAAAAGTTGCAACAAGAGATGACACACGACGAAATCACATTTATGAGACTGATGCAGGCGAAGGGGCTGCGGATTACCGAACAGCGTTTGCTGATTCTGGATGCCGTTTGCGCGGGCAAAGGGCATACAACCTTCGGGGAAATTCTGCTGCGGGTGAAAGAGACCGAACCTTCCATTGACCAATCGACGGTTTACCGCACGCTGGATCTGCTGTGTAAATTGGGGCTGGTGGCTGCCAATGCTTCAGTATCCGGCGGGATGGTTTACGAAATTGTCGGGCAAACCCCGCATCATCATCTGTTGTGCAGCCTGTGTAGGCGCGAATATGCTGTGCCACAGGCGGCGTTGCAAGCATTTTTTGAACAGATTCAAGCTGAGTATGGGTTCACCGTCACCCACAAACACCTGATGCTGGAAGGGGTGTGCGAAACCTGCCGCCAGCGAGACGATGAAGCGGGGCAAACCGGATGATCTGCCCCGAATATGGGTTTACTTACTGCCCCGGAAGTGGGTTGGTGCCGACCAGCGGAATTTCGTTGAGGAGGCCTTCAACGGTGACCGTGACGGTATCGGTTTCGTTAATTTCCGCAATACCGCTAAACTGAAATGCCCCGGTCAGCGGCGCAACTCCTGTGACTGTGAATGTGCCTTCCTTCAATTCAAAGTAGTTGGCGATAGCAATGGTCGCGCCGACGTTGGCAACCTGCCGATTATCGTCACTGAAGGAATAGTCGTAGTTGTTGAGGGCATATGTTCCCGGTGCGAGATTTTCTGGAATGGCAAAGGCCACGAACACGTCAATACCCTCCACATTCAAATTCAGCAAAAAGCCTTCATCCAGATTACGGATTTTGCTGTACGAGGTGGGGCCGCTGACGGTTTTGAATTCGCCTGCTACCGGATCATTGTAGGTGAAGCGGAAGTTAGCCGGGTTCAAGCCACTTACATTCACTTCCAGCGGAACGGCAGTTACATCAGTGGGCGGCGTCGGGGTTGGGGCGGCGGTGGGCACGGCGGGCTGACAGGCAGCCAACAGCACAAGGCTGACCACCAGCAAGGCAAGGCGTTTCATGAAATTGCTCCTTAATATTGGTCAATTGACAGGGCGGCCTGCAAACCGCCCCGACGAGCATGATTTCGAGGCATTTTACCGGGGAAACCTTGCAGGCAATAGACTATACCTGCGCGGTCTGAAGGGCAGCGCGAATGCGATCAAGCGCTTCAGTCAAGGTTGCGCGGGGTGTGCCGTAATTCAGACGGACAAAACCTTCACCTGCTTTGCCAAAAGCCGCGCCATCATTGAGGGCAACACGGGCTTTTTCCAGCAAATAATCAAAGGGGCTTTTATCCAAGCCGAGCGCGCGAAAATCCAGCCATGCCAGATAGGTGGCTTCCGGACGGGTGATATTGATATTGGGTAGATGTTCAGCTACATACTGCACCAGATAATCGCGGTTGGCGGCCAGATACGGCAGCAGGGCATTCAACCAGTCGTCACACTGGGTATAGGCGGCATGGGCAGCGGCGAAACCAATCGCGCCGGGATGGGGCAAATACCACGCGGTGACCTTCTCGAATTTTTTCCGCAGTTCTTCATTAGAAATCGCCAGGAAAGCAAAGCCTAATGTCGGCAGGTTAAAGGTTTTGCTGGGCGACATCATGGTTACAGTTCGGGCGGCGATTTCCGGCGAGAGGCTGGCAATCGGGATGTGCTGTTGACCATCCAGCAGCAGGTCACAGTGAATTTCGTCGGAGATGATGACCAGATTATGCCGCAAGCAGATTTCCGCGATGCGTTCCAATTCCGGTCGCGTCCAGGCGCGGCCTATCGGATTATGTGGGCTGCACAGGATAAGCATTCTGGTGCGCGGTGTGATGGCATTCTCGAAGGCATCAAAGTCGATCTCATAGCGGATGGTCTGGCCTTCGTGGATGAGCGCCAGATCAGCGGTTTTCAAGATGCGTCCGCCGTTGGTTGGGGCAGCGATAAAGGGTGGATAAACCGGCGTTTGCACGAGGACTTCATCGCCGGGTTCAGCATAGGCGAGACAGACGAAATTGAGCGCGGCCACCAGATTGGGCACGAAGCAAATCTCGTCCGGGGTGATTGTCCAGTTATAACGGGCAGCAGTGCGCCGAGTAATGACCTCACGTAAGGCAGGGTCGTTGAACTGGTAGCCGAAGATGCCATGATCGATTCGGTCGTGGAGGGCGCGCAGAATGGGTTCTGGCACACGGAAATCAGTATCAGCTACCCAGAGGGGCAGCACATCGGCATCGTAGAGATTCCACTTCATGGCACCCGAACTGCGGCGTTCGATCACTTCATCAAAGTTAAAAGTCATGAGACGCTTCCTTAAACCAATGGGATTGGCCTATTGTAGCGTGATGTGCGGTTATCGCCATTTTGAATGGTCATGGGCGGGCAGGAAATCATGAGGGATGAGAAAAGTGGTGTATTAACAGTTCATACGATTCAATTTGTGCAAAAGAGCCGCTGACATGGCGGGCGGGAACACGGGAGGAAGGCGCGGCATTGTCGTCGTTGTCTGGCGGGAAGGACGGGAAGCGCCACGGCGCGCCGCGGAAATAAGGGAGAGCACCGCCGCTTTGTCAGTTTGTCATTGGCGGGCGGGTGTGAGGGAGCGTGTCGCTGTAAAGTGCATTTGGGTGTCAACCCTTAACCAATCGAATTTATCAACCTAATTTTAGCACAAAGGTTCCGATTTTGTCTAGTTTGAAACGGGTTTCAATTTAGTCTTCGTCGGTTTCGCCGTCGATGATGGCATAGACCTCATCAAGGAAGTCATCAGCCTGTTCGAGCGCGGTGAGGGCGTCTTCATCTTTAGACTGCATAAGCAGGGTGGCAGATTGCAATAAAGTTGCAGCCGCATGGGCGACCAACAGGGCAACATCCTGATATTGATGCTCAACAATCAAATCGTCAATAACCTTCGTTGCTGCCTGTGCGTCGGTAAGGGCTTCCTGAAGGAGCCGAATGGCTTCCGCTGATGTGTTCATGAGGGTTTGCTTTCATTCATATGACTGGGGTTAAACTTCCCAATCTTCAATTTGTAATCCAACGATACGACCAAACTCGCGTGTATTGTGGGTGACGACAATCAATCCATGGACAAGGGCAATGGCGGCGATTTGCATATCGTATGGGCCAATAGGTGTTCCAGCTTTTTCGAGATCAGCCCTTATTCGGCCATACTCTCGCGCTGCCGCATTATCATATGGAAGCGTAGCATAGGGTTTGAGGAATTTTTGCTGTATTGCTGCCGAAGCTGTGGCATCCCTACTCTTGGCGGCACCATAGGCCAATTCACCCCACACAATACTACATACAACGATTTCCTGCGCAGGTATGGTGGGTAGTTTATGGAGAATCGCAGCAGAACGTCCATTGATATAGCGGATACAAGTATTGGTATCCAGCGAATACTTCATTCAATTTCGTCTCGCACGTCAGGATAAAGGGGCTGATTGCGTTCGATAGGATCATGCGCCAAGCTGCCATAAGTTTCGTCAAAATAACCAACGGGATACCCCATCTCATCCACTGGTTCATCGTTGATAAGCTGCATAACCAGCACAATTTCAATGTCATGATCTGCAATATGTGTTGGAATTTCCAACCTCACAATGCCATCTTTGTCTGTACGTGCCTTCAGCGCAATCGTCTGCATAATGGACTCCATCTTTCTCAGCCTTTGTCTTTGCTGCTGGGCTGCTGAAGCTTTTTTTGTTTGGCTTCTTCGCGTTCCTTGCGTTCGGTTTCGCCAATGCCGAGATGCCATTCGTCAGCTAATGCGCCTGCCTGCCGGGTCAGCACCAGACCACCCAGATCACGCGCGATGTATTCCAACATTTTGGGTTGTATCCATGTGACTGAATCGACCTGTACAGCGCGCGCCCCGGCGTCGATAAAAT
>JAIOHM010000216.1 GCA_019912965.1 Anaerolineae bacterium | reverse complement strand
GCTTCTTCAGTGGCTTCCACAACCGCTTCTTCGGTGGCTTCCTCGGTCGGTTCAGCCATCGCTACGGTGACGGCTTCTTCGGTGGCTTCTTCGGTAGCTGCTTCGACTGCAACTTCAGTGGCTTCCTCGGTCGCAACTTCTTCAGTGGCAACTTCGGCAACTTCTTCGGTTGGTTCTTCGGTCGCAATTTCTTCAGTAGCAACTTCGGTGGCTTCTTCAGTGGCGACTTCTTCGGTCGCAACTTCAGTGGCTTCCTCAGTTGCCGCTTCAACCGGGACATCGGTTGCTGGCACGGATGTTGCGGTCGGGGTTGCAGCACCACCACACGCCGCCAAAATAAGGGCGAAAATCAAAAGCAAAGCGCTTAATTTACTCTTGGACATGCATTCCTCCTCGATACGTTGATAATTCGTCGTCAGTTGGTGGCAGAAAGCGCGAACGCCCCGGATTTCCTAATTCTTGCGAAAGGAAACGTGCCAGGGCATAACCCATCGCTCGACCAACAGTACAACCAGATAGAAAGAGATACCGATCAACGACGCCATAATGATGCCCGTCCAGGCGCGGGCAAAGTTGAAACCTGCTGCTTCCTGGGTGATATAAACGCCGAGCGTCGCACGCGGCCCACCGAAAAATTCTGCCACGACCGCACCGATCACGCTTAAGGCGCTGGCGACGCGGAGGGCGCTGAAGATATACGGCAGCGCGTTGGGGATTCGCAGCGCCCGCAGGACTTTCCAGGGGCTGGCTGCGTATGATTGCATCAATTCAAGTTGGCGTGGCTCCACCATTGTAAGCCCGCGCACGGTGTTAATCATAGTGGGAAAGAAAACGATCACCGCCACGATGGTCATTTTGGAAATTGGATTGGTTATGCCAAACCAGTTATTGGTGATGGGTGCGAAGGCGATGATGGGCACGGAATTGGCAGCAATGGCGAAAGGCATCAACGCCTGACTGATGATCGTCCAGCGGGCAGTGACGAGGGCGATAAACGCGCCCGCCGCACAGCCGAACAGGAAACCACCAACCGCCGAGCTAAGGGTTGCACCGGTTGCCTGAAAGAGAATTGAACCCTCACCGGACAGGAAGATTTGAAACTGCGCCCACCATTCTTCCAGAATAGCGGAGGGGCGGGGCAGCAAAAATTGCTGAATATTGAACAGACGCACGGCGAATTCCCAGAGCACCAGCACCCCCAGCGCAACCAATATGGTTGGCAGGTAGTAACTGATATTCTCGCGCAGACGTGCGGAGAAGGGTTTTTCGTCGATTACGGGCAAAGGCTGTGATAACTGAGCCATAGGATTCCTTAGTTAAAAGCTAAAAGATAAAAGTGATTGTTCGGGCGCGGCTGATGCCTGCAAGCTATTTCACTTTTCACTTTTACTCTGTACTTTTAACTCCTTCATTATTCTATTCATCACTCAAATGAGCGTCGCGCAGATGCTCACGCACAGCGGTCACCAACTCGAAATAGCGTGGCAGTTCGCGCGTCTCAAACACACGCGGATAGGGCAGATCAACATCAATGACCTGCGTGATGCGCCCCGGACGCGGTGACATGACAACCACGCGGTTGGACAGGAACACGGCTTCCGGGATGCTGTGCGTTACGAAAATCACCGTGATGTTGGTGCGTCCCCAGATTCGCAATAATTCCATGTTCATGCGTTCGCGGGTGAATTCGTCCAGCGCACCGAAAGGTTCGTCCATCAACAGAAGCGACGGCTCGAAGGCCAGCGCACGGGCAATAGCTACACGCTGCTGCATCCCGCCGGAAAGCTGCCACGGATAATGTTTACCAAATTTTCCCAATTCCACCAGATCGAGCATTTCCTGCGCCCGCGTTTTGCGAACATGCGCCGGGTAGCCCATGATTTCCAGCGGAAGCTGTACATTTTTGGCGACAGTACGCCATTCGTACAGTGTAGCGGCCTGAAATACCATGCCGTAATCGCGGTCAATCCGCGCCTGATGCGGTGATTTATTGTTAATTTTCAGGTCGCCATCGCTGGGTAGAATCAGATCAGCAATCAGGCGTAACAGCGTGGATTTGCCGCAACCGGATGGGCCGATCAGTGAGATAAATTCGCCGGGCTGCACCGTCAGATTGATATCTTGCAGGGCAATGACCTGTTCTTCTGTCCCGGTGTTGAATACTTTATTGATGTTTCGTGCCAGAATAACCGGCGTCTCGACTGCTGTTTCCGCCATGACTTGCTTCACATTCTGTAAATAGTTATTGGTTGTCGGTTATTGGTAAATAGTTATTGGTTATTGGTAAATTCAGCAGGAACAAGTTTTACACAAACCAATGACCTAAAACCAATCACCCAATTTGCTAATTGCCCTGCGCCCGTTGTCCCAAAATCACCCGTTCGGCCAGCGTGACCACCACAAAGAAAGCGATGCCCACCACAGCCGCTACCAGAATTGCCGCCCAGAGTTTGGCTGGGTCGGATGAATAATACTGATTGAAGTTCAGGATGGTACGCCCCAGACCATCCCCCACGCCAGACGGTAGTTCCCCAATGACCGCCCCGACCACACTGGCGGTTGCGGAGACTTTCAGCGCCGTGAAAATATAAGGCAGTGCTGCCGGGAAACGCAGCTTCCATAAAATCGTCCACCAGTTGGCGGCGTAGGAATGCATCAGTTCCAGCGCGGTTGGATCAGGTGAAGTTAATCCACGCAGGGTATTGATCGTCACCGGAAAGAACGTCAGATAGGCGGAAATGACTGCCACCGCTATCGGCCCGGAACCCAACCAGATGACCACCATCGGCGCAATTGCCAGAATGGGAATGGTTTGCGACATGACCACATAGGGCAGCAGACCGCGTTCCAGCAGGCGGGAATGGGCGAACAATGCACCCAGCACAAACCCCAAAAACCCCCCGGCGACGAAACCGAGCGCAGCTTCTGACCATGTGTAGATGCCGCTTTGCCCCAGAATGCGCCCCAACAGCAGTTCACCATTGCGGCGGGCGGGTTGGAAAAGCGCCTGCGCGATGGTTTGCAGATGCGGCAGGTTCACATCATTACTGATGCGTAAATCCAGCAGCAGCAAATTACGCGGCAGCGCCAGAAATTTTTCGTTGCTGAACGAGTCGGCAAATGTACCGACTTTAGCGCTGAGTAAATCGCTGACCGCCGCCCAATTGGTGACATCAGCTTCGCGCGTGACCACCGTCAAACGCCCCGGAAAGGCAGGGATAATCGGCAGTTTGGCGAAGCCCAGTGTTTCAGTTTCAAGGTCGGCAAGGATACGCAGGGTTGGGTACGGCAGGCTGGCGGGATCGAGATCGCCCTGCGGGTATTCGGCGATCAAATCCTCGACATCGTTTTTATCCAGCACAGCGGCGTTGATCGAACCCTCTTCGATGGCTGCCAATGTGTCTTCCAGCGTGTCGTAAACGGTGTAATTCCAACCGGGCTGTGAGAGCATGATTTTGTGATCAGCGGAATCACCAACGGCTTTAAAGGCTTCCCACGCGACCAGCAGCGCCGAAATGACCACTATGAAACCAAGCAGTTTGCTGGGATTTCCCGGTGCACCGAGCAAAATGATGAGCAGAATCACCAGCCCCAACATAATATTGGGAAGGACACTTTCGCCTGCCAGTGATGGCACGATGAACAACAGTCCATCCAGCAGCAGCAGCACAACCAGAAAGGCTGCCCGTGTCCATCTTGCGCCGCGTAAAAGCCCTGCAAAGCCAACCACGCCCATAACCAGTGCGAGGCCGATGAAAATCACCAGACCGCCGCGTATGGCGTTCAACACAGTAGGTACATCCAGACTGGTTAGCCCGCTGGCAAGTGCCTGATTTTTCGCATATTGTCCCAATATCGACACCGGGGCATCCAGTGCCGATTGATCCGCAATCCACAAACCCAACTGACCGACGGTTGAGTCGAGCAGCACGGGCGCATCTGGCGCGGCATTCTGGTAGACCAGCAGCACCGACAGGATGATGAGCAGGAGCGCTATCACCAGCAGGTTCAGCCCCCAATAACGCATGACAGCACCAGCTACACCCCATTCCTTGAGCGAAGGGGGGGCGGTCGTCGGCAATTTATTGCGGGCGGAGTCGGCCATATTTATCCTGCGATTGGTGGCTGATGGGCAAGCGCTCTCTATTCTATAGTTGGCTGGCGAATTGCGCCAATTGGCACTTCTGCCCATCTTACAGTATGTTTCATTGTAGAGTGTGCTGATTTTATCGCACGCGCCGCCGCCGTCAAGTTGATTTCGTCATCCTGAATCTTCCCCGATGGATGCCAAGCACTACGGCATTTGTCTATATTCTACGAACCTCCTGTCATAAAGTATTTAGCTGTTCTCCACAACTTTTCCAGACTGTTTACCTACGCTAAATGGTAATACGTATTTCGTTCAGCGATTGAACCCTGTGAAAGGTGTAGTACGAAAATCATGATAGGCGTTGGAGATGGTGCAGTCAGCAATATCATTGGCAACGGTTTCACGGTTTATTATGAACCGACTATCTGCACAACATTGGACGGCGAAACCTATGCGCTAAACGGTGGTGGGTATCTGCAACCCATAAGCCAACGTTAGTTCAACCGAAAAACATTCAACCGGGATACAGCACAAATTGTGTCCCGGTTTTCATTTTGTAGATATTGAACAAGATTTAACCGATGGCATCCCATTTGGTTTGCTATTCACAGGCTAAAAGCCTTAACATAGACTCAAGATGTTTGTCATATGTGATGTAAGCGTCAATTTGTTTGGGCAGAAAATATTCGCATTTTTAATGACATGAATAAAGCACTTTTTTGAATAGAAAGGCATTTGGGAATGAGCACAACTGAAATTAAGATTGGGGCACTGGCAACTCTGGTTGGGCCGTATGCGGCGATGGGCGAAGATGGCCTGCGGGGACTTGATCTGGCGGTGGCCGAATTCGACGGGCAGATTGTGGGCAAGAAAATCACGGTCATCAAAGAAAGCACCAATGCGATGCCGGATGACGCGGTGATGTATGCGGATATGCTCTTGAACCGCCATCATGTGGATTTTATCATCGGGCCGCTTTCCGGCAATGAGGGGATTGCTATCCGCGATTTTGCCAAAACCCGCCCTGATAGAGCCTTCATTAATGGAATTGCCGGTACGCAGGATATTACACTGCGTTCACCTGCCCCGAATTTCTTCAATTTCAGTTCGCATGGTGTCCAATGGATGGCCGGGTTAGCGGAGTACGTGTATAAGACACAGGGGTATAAGCGGGTGGCGACGCTGGCAGAGGATTACAGCTATCCGCATGGGCAGATCGCGGGATTCACCCTGCAATATTGTAAAATAGGCGGCAAGATCGTTGAGAAATTCTGGGTGTCGCTGGGTACAAGCGATTACAGTGGCGTGATTAAAGCTATGCCCACAGATATTGACGCGATTTTCGTGGCGGTAGGTGGCACGGATGCCGTGAATTTTTTCCAGCAGTATGCCCAAACCGGACGTAAAACACCGTTGATTGGTGGTTCGATTACGATTGACCAGACGGTGCTGGATACGCGCGGTGCAATAGCGGAATGGCTGGTGGGTACAGCGTCTTCCGGCCCGCTGGCGGATGATAATCCCGACCCGGCGTGGCAGACATTTGTCAAAGCGTATCGCACCCGTTATCCACGTGCATCATCGCCTTCGCTGGCGACATGGGGCTATTATGTGAATACCAAAGGGGCGCTGCTGGCTTTACAACAGGTGAAAGGTGAACTTTCCGATGTGCAGGCGCGTTTTATGAATGCACTGCGGAACATCCAATTCCATTCGCCTACCGGGGTAATTAGACTTGACCATAACCGACAAGCGAACGCGAATGTGTTCATCACGGTTCTGGATCGAAACCCGGATGGTAGTTTATACAAGCGGCTGGTGAAGACGATTCCCAACGTCAACTCCACGCTGGGCATACCGGAAGATGAGTATCTCAAAATTGGCGCATTCCATCGTGACAATCCGCCAGCGTGTCCATAAACGCTGGCTTTTGATTATGCTGTTGGGGGTGATGCTGGCCGTCGCTGCTTATTTGGCGTACAGGTCATCCCCAATATCACAGTTGGCGGAGGCCCGCGCACGGTGGGCAGCGAACGGCTATTTGGATTACCGGATTGTGGTGCAGTACCAAGTGCCGTTATATAGCTGTCAGCAGGATTTGGAGGTGCGGAACGGCGAGTTGGATTATCGCAATCAGGATAGCTGCTCGATGACGCCCATCATGGGTTCGAATCAGGGGATTATGGAAATGCTGACGGTGGCGGAATTGTTCGCACGGGCAGAACGGGCTATCTCCGCACCAGAATGTGGGCCGAACGGGTGCATCTGTGATGGGCCGATCATTGTGGATGTGGTTTATGACTCGGCTTTGGGTTATCCGCAGCGGCTGGATTATCGGGTATCCCCGGAAAACCGCTGGCGTTATCTGGAATTCTGGCTGTCGCAGTTTTCGGGCGCGCCGCCGTGCCGCCCGGTTACTTATGTCGGTCAGAGCATTACGGTAGTAACGTTAAAGCCGCTGAAGCCGCCGGTTAATCTGGGTGGATTGGTGGATAATCTGACGCCAGAGGCCACTACAGAGGATGCCGGAACGCCGGAAGCCAAGCCAACTTTCCCGCTGACGATCCGGTGAGGGGGTTATGCGCGTCCGTGATATGCAGGTTCTGGTACACCCAGCACACGCACCAAATCCTGTAATCCGCTGCCATAATCAGTGGTGAAATCGACAGATGGATTCCATAAGCCGATGGCCGTCAGATCAGTAGGTTGGGATTGGACAGGCAGTACAATTTTGCCAGAGTCCATGAAGCGGCGGACTTCGGTCATTACATTGTCGGCACGTAGGGCGGCGGGCGAGGCCACGACCAGCATCAAGCCGCAGCGTTTGAGGGCTTCCTCAATGGCTTCGTTCCAGTCGCTTTCTTCGGACATGTCCAGAATATCCAGCCAGACATCGACACCGAGCAACCGGAGATCATTTGCCAGTTCAAGGACGAAGAGTTGGTCAGCGTGGGCGTAGCTGATGAAGATTCCTTTTTGGGCAGCCTGCTGAATAAAGCCTTCATCCATCGAGCGCAAAAATGCCTGACGTGCTTTGGGGTGATTGGGATTGAAGGACAGGATTTTCCAGAGGGCAGCACGGCGTTCTTCCACCGTTTGGGCGACGTAGGCCAGCAGTGACCAAGCCTGTTCATGGTGCGGTTCGGTGGAGACCACCTGCCAAACCAATTGCCGGGCTTCCTGCAATAATCCGGCGCGGGCACATTGGACAGCACGCTGGAGCATCGCATCCAGGTTATTCATTGTGGAAATCATCTCTACTCTATATCGAACCAACACATACCGGGCGGGTACATATTATTCTATGACACATTGATTGTGCGAAAGCATATGACTTTCAGGTTAGAAAATAGTTTAACGCAGGTATGAATTAGATTATAGAGGGGGATACTAAATTTTCCCTAACATTACATTATTGGTATGCCAGCATGAAGTCCCGCACCAGCGCGAAATACTCGCTTCGTCGGGTAGTAGCGGGGGAATGACCGCCTGCTTCGAAGGTGTGTATCCGGGCTGTGGGATAAAGCGCTTTCAGGTGAGCGCGTGCCGCCGCATCGAAGGTGGCATCATCAGCGGATTCGATGATGAGGACGCGCCCCGGCCAGTCTTTGAGATCATCCGGCGTCAGGGGATGATTTTCGGCAAAGTCCAGCAGGCAGGTGATGGTGCTTAAAAGATCGTCTTTGCCGAGGCGCTGGGTAAAAAGCTCATCTACATAAGCTGTCCAGAAGGCACGTTCGGTTTCTGGCGGATCGATCATTTTGATAAAGTTGGTTTTGGAAACCTGCGCGACTACATCCGGCGGAGCAGCGGCGATCATGGCGGCCTGCTGGTGATAACGTTCGGCGGCTTCCGCATCCAGTGCGGCAGTGGTGGAAAGTACCAGACTGTTCACTCGCTTTGGATGGCGACGGACAAAAGCCTGCGCGACCATTCCGCCGAATGACCCCGCTAAAATATGCACCCTTGGAATATCCTCGGCATCCAGCAATCCGGCTAATCCATCGCACAGGTCGTTCATGGTGGTCAGCGGCGGGTAGGTGGGTGCGATAATGCGGAAGGCGTCTTCCATCAGCGGAATCGAACGGTAGGCAGCATCAGCCACACGCAAACCACCCACCAGCCACAGAATCGCATCAGCACCCTGACCACAAGCAATATACTCCCAGCTTGTGCCATTAATGACAGCCTGTTTGGAAGGATGGGTTTGCCGGAACTGACGCAGCAGGTCACGTTGTTCAGGGGGAACATTGGCGTAGAAAGTGTCGAAATCAGTCATGGGTGGCTGCTTTCTGTAAATAATGCAGAAGGGCGGCTCATTTGCTGAGTCACCCTTCTGATTGTACCGATGAAGCAGGGGCGAGGAAACCCGCCCCTTGATTGTTTAGAGGGTGTAGCTAATCACCAAACGGACGGTGTTGGCTGGATTGGCCTCGTAGCCCCATGCGTACTTGCGGGCATGAGCGCCTGCACCCGTTCCACGCAGGACGAAGGCCATGCTGTTACCGCTTTGCCAGCCCGGACGGCTAACGATTTCCTGTACCACACCCTGGATTTCTTGCAGGGTGTACCAGGTGTTGGCAATCCACTGCTGATTGGTGGAGTGGTTAGCGCGGGCAACGGTCAGTGGACGCTGTGACGGTTTGCTGCTGCTGGAGAAGGCCAAACTGTTGTTAGCGGCTTCGCCTGCAACTTCAAAGCTCATGGAAATCCACTGATTCGCATTGGCCGAGAAAATCTCCAACCGTGCCGAGGTGATGGTTGCACCCTGCGGAATGGCGATATTGTTGAAGCGCAGACCTGCATAGCTGTGGCCGGGATTGCCACCCGTACCAAACCACATTCCGACGAAATTGGGAACATAGCCGTTGGTGCCATCTTCGTTCACATCGTCATTGCCGTTATTGATCTGTACCGTAACCGTGCCGCTGGTTGGCGGGATCGGTGTATTGGTGGGTGTGTTGGTCGGCGTATTGGTTGGCGTGTTCGTCGGCGTATTCGTCGGTGTGTTGGTTGGTGTATTGGTCGGTGTGTTGCTGGGCGTCAACGTATTGGTGGGTGTGTTGGTCGGTGTGTTGGTTGGCGTATTCGTCGGCGTATTGGTTGGTGTGAACGTCGGCGTGTTGGTTGGCGTGTTGGTTGGCGTAAAGGTATTGGTCGGCGTCAACGTGTTGGTCGGCGTAAAGGTATTGGTTGGTGTCAGGGTTTCCGTTGGCGTCAACGTATTGGTTGGCGTATTGGTGGGTGTGTTGGTCGGTGTATTGGTTGGCGTGTTGGTGGGTGTAAAGGTATTGGTCGGCGTGTTGGTCGGTGTATTGGTTGGCGTATTGGTGGGTGTGTTGGTTGGCGTCGGTGTTCCAGCAGGTGAATAGGTGCTGGTATTTTGCAGGGTATCGATGTTGCGCCAACGGTACAGCCGCCCACGGAAAGTGATCGATCCGGTGGGAGTGGTCGCATTGTTAATCAAGGCAGTCAGGCTGTTGAGTTCGGCTTGGCTGGCAGCGTTAAATTCAAAACGCACAATGTCATTGCCGATATTGCCATCCAGCCAACCGGTAACGATTGCATTGTCTTTGAGGATGATGATGTCGTTGCCACCCACATTTTGCATCGCGGGCGGCGAGTAACCCGCCAAAGCCGGGGCCACATCGCCATAGACGGTGCCATTGACCGTTCCGTTGACGATCAGGGTGTCATGACCGCGTGTTTGGAGGTCGCCCATCATATCGCCATTGCTGATGCCATTGTTGATAATTGTGTCGTAGTCAATGGCGTAGGCCAGCAAGCCGTCGCCAAACATAGCGCCAGCGACACCGCCATTAATGACACCATTGTTGATAATCAGATCGTTCCCGGCGCTGCCCCAAAGGCCATCATCGTCGTCGCCGGTTTCTGGGTTGACTTCGCCATCGCCCAACGTACCGTTGTTGATGATCGTGTCTTGCTGGGTAGAGCTGCTGCTAAAGCCGCCACTCCAGATGTATCCGGGGAAATTGCCGTGATTAATGATGGAGTCGTTTTTCAATGTTCCATTGATAACCCCAGTGGTCAGGTTGGTGCAGTCCCAATCGTTGCCACCAGAGGCATTCGGTGTGACCGTGCAATCTGCTAATACAGGTGTGGCGACAGTCATCAGGCCGACGAGCAGGCTGACCACTATGAATATCCGCAAATGCCTGTTCCGAAAATTCATCTCTTCTCCCCTCAAGCTTCTGGACACTATGAGTAAATATATGAAATTAACCATGCCCAAAATGTACGAAATTTGCATTCATGAAGATTATATAGGTTGCGCCTAAAAAAAACCTATCATTATAAGTTTTTTACATACTGCAAAGGACTGTGCCCGTTGTTTGCGGCGCAACCAATGGTTTTTGTTAGAAAACGCTAATCTGCGCTTCCAGATTCTGGAGGTAAGCGGTGCATTCCGGGGAACCTTCTTTGGGTGCCCACGTTGCGAACTGTTTGTGGGTATCCGGGTGGTATGGCCCCTGAATAATTTCCAGCACTACACAGGGCGTGAGTGCCACGAAGTTATGGTAGGTGCGCGGTGGAATATCCACACCACGCACCGGGCCATCAGTTGTTAATACATGTATATCCAGCACTGCGCCTGTATCGCTGAAATGCAGTACGGCGGCTCGACCTGCCAGAATCGAAATCAGTTCGACCTTATCCGGGTTTTCGTGCTTGTGCGGTGTGATGTAGCTGCCGGGTACGATGGCATTCAACATGCGCTGTACTGGGTCGGCATGTTCGTGAAAACGATACGGAACACGTCCGCGTTCGGATTGTGCGGCCTGATTCATCAGGTCATCAAGAAGCTGCTGCGTAATCAGGCGCATGGTTACTGCCCCATCGTGTCCCAGACTTCCAGCTTGGACTGTACCCGGCGAATAACTTCGTCGGTGAATTCGGTGGTGTGGGTCGAACCGCCCAGATCAATCGTGCGGTTGCCACCTTGTACCGATTCGAGTGCGGCTTCGTAAATGGCACGGCTGGCGCGGGCGCCTTCATCAGTGCGGGTGTAACGCAGTACCGCCGCCCCTGCCAGAATCATCGCCAGCGGGTTAGCCAGATTTTTGCCCTGTAAACCGGGGGCTGTGCCATGTGGGGCTTCGGTCAGCGCCACTTTGACATCGAAATTTTCGTCAAAGCTCAGGATGACGGATTCAGCCCCGGCAATCGTGCCGAACATCTTCAGCACTAGATCGCTCAGATTATCGCCATCACGGTTCAACGCTGGGATAACCAGCGATTCGCCGCTGGTTTCCAGCAGCAGGGCGTAAGCCGCGTCAATCAACTGTGGATCGTAGGGTACATCCGGGAAACGTGCGGCGGCATCATCCAGTTCTTCTTTGAACATGCCTTCATAAACCGGGCTGACGGTGTATTTTGGGCCACCGAAGACTTTGGCATTATTGCGTTTGGCATAGCGGAAGGTGAATTCTGCCACCGCGCGGCAGATGCGGCGGGACAATTTGCGGGTGCTGTAGGCCATTTCGTCCAGCCCTTCGCCCTCGCGCCATTCTTTAGCGTTGTATTCGCCATCCACCGCCATACGCACAACCGCGATGGGCGCGTACACATTTGCCAGCGGACGCACAGATGGGATGCGGCGTCCGACGCGCAAAATCACCTGCCCATTGACCCATTCACGCAGGAGGGCATTCGGGCTGCCCACATCTCCGGTATTGGGTGGTGTAATGGTGGCTGCTTTGATGCCCAGCCCGGTTTCCTTGATGCGTTCAGCAGCGTCCTTGACGACGCCGTTTTTGGTCGCGCGGCGATTTTCCAGCGAGAGATCGAATGTTTCAAAAGTGACATCGCAGCGGGTGACAGCGGGGTCGATGACGCGCAGCGCCTCGTCCAGCAGTTCTTGTCCAGTCTGGTCGCCCTTTAGGACGACGATGGTTTTTGGGGTCATATGCGGTTGTGTCCTTGCTTGCAGTTTGGCTGAATCGCGGGCAATTGTAAGCCAGAATTGGCTTGCATAAAACGGCGAGAATAAATCTTTGTGGACGAATTTCCTATCTGACGCTTGACCAACGCTGTGTAAATCAGGGCTGAGATTTGTGGGATTTTGCGGTATGATCGTAGGCTTGTCGCATAGAAATGGTCTACGTAAGAGGAGTCGAGATGAAAAAAATCATCCCGGTACTGCTATTGATAATGATTTTTGCGCTGGGCACAGGCGTTAGTCTGGCCGAGTCGAATGTGCAAATCTTTGTTGTGATCTGCGATACGCAGGCAGTCGTTAATTTTACGGGCAATATGGATGCTGGCTATGATGTGTATTACCAGCTATTTTCCGGTTCAGGCGCGACCGGCACACCTTTAAGCGGCTTGCGGCAGGTGCAGGTCGATGCGGCCTATGCCTTCAGTGAGAACATCAGCTATACAGGCGGCACAGTTGCAGTTGGTGCCATTGGCAGCGCGAAGGTTTTTATCGCCCGCGAAACCAATTCCAACAGCGTCACTGGCGATACGTTTGTGGTGGATGATTTGAACGATGGCTGCAACAATGCTCAAAATCCATTAGGCACAAGTGTGGATGCCGGGTCAGGCACAACCACAACCGTCACTACTACTGGCGGCAGCAATATCCTCTCGCCATTTGGCGGTGTGATTAACCCCAGCGCCAATGCTACCCCTGAACCGATTGTGGTAATCGGTGCGCGCACAACGCTGCTGGTTGGGCGTTCGGCGACTCCGGGTGTGTTGTTCGCAGAATGCGACCAATCGCTGCCGGGGGCTGCACCGGGTTTGCTGTATGACAGCGATAATATCGTGATTTTCTGGTCATGGTTCGCCAAGACCGAGCAGTTGGTACAGGATCACATCGCGCAGGCGCAGTATGATGTGACACTCAACCGCGCACCGCTGGTGGAAGTGCAGGTCAGCACCATTCAGCAGCGTACCCAGAATTTCTGGGTGTTCTATACGGCTAATATTGGCAAGTTACGTCCCGGCGGTTATGGTGTCGAATTCAAACTGAGCTGGAAACAGGCCATCAATGACGGCTTTGATGATTACGGCCCCGGCACACCGACCGAGACCGTGTTTAGCACTTGTACCTTCAACATTGAACCGAATCCGTTTGGCATCAATGTGACCGACGCGAGTTTGATGTACAGCGTTCGTTAAATAGGATATACCGTAGGGGTGTAACATGTTACGCCCCTACCTTGCAGAGTCAATTTGAGGTTAGCGCAGGGTTCATCAACGGTTCGTAATTGGCGTAAGATTACCTGATACCATCTGTTTATCAGGCTGTGAAAACAATGATGAATGTTTGTTTGCGCTTTTGATTTTACTCATCGCTCGTTACTCATTACTCATCACTTGATTTATGGCAACGCTGATTGAACAAGCGGCGGATTATTTTCAGATCAAACTGATGCCAGAACAAGCCGCGCAGTTTGAGGCTTACGGGCGTGAACTGCTGGATTGGAACGCGCGCGTCAATCTGACGGCGATCACCGAACCGGATGCGGTACAGGTGCGTCATTTTCTGGATTCGCTGTCGGTGGTGAAGGCCATTCGTCCATACCCCAAACAGCGGGCGATTGATGTGGGTACGGGTGCGGGTTTCCCCGGCCTGCCGCTGGCGATTGCTTTCCCGGATATGCATGTCACATTGATGGAAGCGACCGGCAAAAAAGTGACATTTCTGGCGCATGTGGCACAAACATTGGGGCTGAAGAATATAGATGCCCTTCATGCCCGTGCCGAAGAAGCCGGACACATGCAGGGTAGACGCGCAGCTTATGATCTGGTGTTGGCGCGTTCGGTCGCGCGTTTGCCGAGTCTGGTTGAATATATGCTGCCACTGGCGCGGGTGGGTGGCAAGTGCATTGCCATGAAAGGCATAACCGCTGAAGCTGAGGCAACCGCCGCAAAACGGGCGCTATCCCTGCTGGGCGGGCGGGTGAACGAGATTATTCCGGTTGAACTGCCGGGGGTAACTGAATCTCACTTTCTGGTGGTGATCGAAAAAATCGCGCCGACTCCTTCGGCCTATCCCCGCAAACCGGGCACACCTACCCAAAAACCGCTGGTTTAGTTTCGCTTTACGGATTATCAGGATCGGGAACGACGACCCGCGCCACGACATGATCCGGACGGATTTTGAAAATTTGCCGCACTTCCCCCGGCTGCCCCCAAGGATAACGATCTAACCCCAGATAGCGCTTTGCCAGCGAGTCGATATGCGTGTCATCAGGCATTGTTTCGACAGCGACAACTGTTCCGCGTATCATCAAATAGCGATAGGGATTTTCCGGGTCGCTGATCTCGATGGCAACCGCAGGCCGGTCTTGCACATTGCGATTTTTCGTCCGCCCGACTCTGGAATTAACCAGCACATATTCACCGTCAAAATCGACCCAGACAGGCGTAACCTGTGGTGTACCATCCGCCATGATGGTCGCAAAGTGAGCGAAAGCACGCTTTTTGAATAAATCCAGAAATGCTTCAGGGATTGCCGCTGTCATTTCGCCTCCTTGTAGATTCCATGAATGACATCAAGCCATTTGTATCCCAACATCAACTGAATGGTATTTAGTCCACAAATTGCAGTAGTACGCGCACCGGGCCGTTAGAACCGCCGCCTGCATGGTGCAGCACAACCGCATAGACACCATCAGCGGGCAGTGCATAATTCTCAATTTGGGCGTTGTAGTCGCCGCCGCTGTCATCATCCCCAACCAGTGGCATTCCCTCAACATCCATCAGGACGATCAATGGGTCGGTATCCTGACCGGGGCGGGCGGTGGCGGTGACGGTCACTTTTTGCCCGACAGTCCCCTCAAACCCCAGCACAAATGCCGTTCCGGTTTCCATCTCCAAAACCAGCGACTCGCCGGGGCGCAGCACATTATCGCTGTTCACATTGGTATTTTGCAGCCGAATATACTGAAGGTAATCGCTGGCAGCATCGGTTTGATTGCTGAGTTGAGTATTGACGAATCCACGCTGCAAATACAACCCGGCTATGCTGTCTTCCATCTGGATTGCCGCATCGAGATCAATAAGTGCGGCTTCATAATTTTCCTGTTGGACGTGGATGAGTGCGCGGTCGTTATGAGCAGCCACATCATCCGGGCTAATTTCAAGCAGGGTGCTGTAATCGTTCAGGGCATCATCCAGATTGCCGAGCAGAACATTGACCGCACCACGTGAACGGTAGAAATCCGGGAAATCCGCAGGTTGCAGACGGATCGCCTCGTCCAGATCGGTCAACGCATCTTCATACTGTTCCATATCCGAGAGTAATTCGCCCCGAATGAAATACAGCGTGGCGGATTCCGGCGCGGCTTCGATGCCTTCGCTCACAGTTTCCAACGCGATTTCCAGATCGTCACGTTCCCAATAAATGAGCGTCTGAATGCGGTAAATATTGGCTGTCAGATCAGCGGATGGTGCGGGATATTGTAAGGCTTGCTCAAGATCGTTCAGGGCAGTGGTTTCGTCACCTAGTTGGAGGTAGGCAAAACCGCGCAGGTAATATGCCTGACTGAAGGTTGGGTTTAACAGGATGAACAGGCTGTAATCGATAATCGCCTGTTCGTAGTCACCCGCATCCAGCGCTGTGCCCGCCCGGTCGAAAACATCCGGGGCAACGACGATAGGAATGCTTTGTCCCTGCGAATCCTGTGCCAGTGCCGTTCCAGAGACCATGAAAATGACCAGAAAAAAAACAAGCCACTTCCGCATAACAAACCCCTGCTTTCCGGTAAACCGCAATGCGCGTAATAAATACACTATAGCACAGGTGTCGGTTTGATCGGGACGGATCTTTCCAAACATTAACTTATGAACGTGGAAGCTGTATGAGGGGTATTTGAGATGGATATGCAATCTGTTTAGTAATTTTTAAAAATACAGGTTGTCACCTTTATTCCATTCGTTATAATGTTTGCCATGTGATTCATTAACAGCTCCGAATGCAAAACCCTTATGCGCTTTCACCGCGGATTTCTCCTGCTGGTTATGCTTTTCACGCTGGGCATACTGGCGGAACATACTGTACTGCCCGTAATGGAAGGTGGCGATGAATATTTGCACTATAACTATGTGCAATATTTACTGCGCGAGAATCATCTGCCCGAACGGGCGTCTTTTCTAGACAATAGTATGAAGCAGCAGAGCGGACAGCCCCCTCTGGTTTATTGGACAGCGGTGCTGCTCATGCGTCTGGCAAATCTTACCCCAGATGATGATCAGGCACTCTGGCAGCGGGTAAACGATTACAGAAATCCCTGGTATTCAGCACCCAATCAGTGGAACCGTCTGGATAATCGAAATCTGTTTTTTCATGAGGGTACCCAATCTTTTGAAACCCCCGTCATTGAACGCATTGATCGTGTTATCCGGTTCACCGGGCTTATCTTTGGTCTGCTGGCCTTGATGGGTGCGTATGGAGCGGCGGGCGAGATCTTCACTGATCGTTCATGGGTATTGGTTGCAACAGCCGTTTTTGCTTTTACACCACAATTGATTCATGTTATGTCTTTCACCAATACCGACAGCGGAATGATCGCTTTTACGGCGTTAGTGACCTGGGCGACGCTGCGAATGCTGCGGTTAGGTGCGACGCCGGGACATTGCCTGATGGTTGGAGGGCTGCTGGCGTTGGCGGGACTCTCAAAAATCAGCGGTTTATTAATTGTCCCCGGCGTGGGTGCTGCCCTGCTTCTGGATGCTTACAAAAGGCATCGATCCCTGCGCCGCTTTATGATGAACGGCTTGCTGGTTGCGCTGCCGCTTTTGTTATTTCTCGGCCCCTGGATGTTGTACGGCTACTTCACTTTTGACGACCCTCTTGGAACCCGGACACACCTGCGCCCCGGCTATTACTACGACACTCCCCTGAACTTACTGGAAATTATCCCGCTTTTTCGAGAAATCTATCTGGGTTATTGGGGAAAGCTGGCATCTGCTGTTTATCTCCATCCGGTTACCTACACCATGCAGGGTACACTGCTGGTGTTGAGTGGATATGGGTTATGGATGATTTTGCGGCGATTCCCGGTGCGTCGAATGGATCCGGGCGACCTGCGAACACAGCAGACCATTGTTCTTGCCGTTATCGTTTTATGCGGTGTGCTTGGGTTGATTCACTGGATGCAAAATATCCATTTTATTACCGGACGGCTGATGTTTCAGTCCCATACCGCCGTCGCTATTGCGATCACCAGCGGCTTGTATGGCTTAATGCGGCGATTCCCAAAGTGGAAATGTGGGGTGCAGACTTATGCCGTCGGGATTATGGTAGCAGCGGGTGTACTGCTAACACCCATCAGCATTTATACGGCTTACGCTCCGCCACCCATGCTTAGCCATGAACAAGTGCCTCCGTTGGTTGGTAAACCTGTCAATTTCGACCAAACCATTCGCTTTATGGGCTACCAGCAGGACAGCCCGCTTTTAGAAGGCAGCCATCATAAACTGATGATTTGTTGGGAGGTGTTGAAAGCTGCATCACGTTCGGCTGCATTCTCGATCAAATTGGTTCACGATGGGCAAATTATTGGGGATCGAACTTCGGTGCATGGCTTGGGACGCTATGACAGCGGTCAATGGAAGGCAGGTGATATTTTTTGTGACAGGGTGGAGGTACCCATCACAGGGGCAGTGGAAAACGACCAGACCTACGATATTTTGCTGGTGATGCTAGACGCGCAAACCCAGGCTGTCGATTGGCAGGCTACAGCATTGGATGGCACATTCATTCAATACCCCTTTATTGGGCAGGTGGTTGCGCCTGCTTCCTAGCTGAACAATTTTGTATAACGAATTTACGCGCCGGACTGCCGCCCTAAACCATCAACCGGTCATAAAGTAATTCCTGATTTAAATTCGGCACAACCGTTTCTTCGGTTTGAAGGGTGAGTGCAGCGGCAGTGACACCTAAACGCAAGGCTTCGTCCAGCGGCACATCATTCAACAGGCCGAAGATAACCGCCCCGGTGAGCGCGTCGCCCGCACCCGTCGAATCGACTACATGAGTATTCACGGCACGGATGAATCCAGCACTGCTGCCATCAGCATAGGCTAAACCCTGCTCAGCCATTGTCACTACCGCGATGTATGTGCCCAACGAAACCAATTGCCGAGCAGCACTAATGGCGGTGTCGCGGTCGTGCGCGGGCTGGGAAAGTCCACAGAGCGTTTTGGTTTCCATCGCATTTGGGACGAGTAGATGAATTTTGTTGATGTATGGGCAGAGTTTGCCGGCCAGTGCCGGAGTAGTGGGGTCGGCACAGACGCGAACGAAATAACGATCAGTGATTTCAAACAGGGTTGCCAGTGCATCATCGCTCAGGGTGGAATCAATAACCACCATATCGGCATCAGCAATTCGGTCTTCGTGGGCGCGTAAATAGTCGCTGTCTACCGCGCTCATGATATCGAAATCGCCGATCCCAACCATCAGTTCGCCATCCGGTTTGAGCAGGGCTGTGTAGGTTCCGGTGCGCTCTCCCTTGATGACCTGCACATATTCACAATCGATCCCATTGTCCTCACAGTGCTCGATTACCCGCCAACCTTCAGCATCGTCTCCTACAGCACTGAGCAGGATAGTATCCACTTCCAGCCTTGCCAGATTTTCGGCAATGTTGCGTGCCACCCCGCCAACACTGTTCCGTACAGTACCGAGGTTGGACATCCCAAACTTGATCTCCGCCGATGGGCGACCTTTCACATCAATGCCCGCCGACCCGATGATGAGCACATATCCGTCGTCCATTGTTCTACCCCCACGCTCAGTTAAATGGTGAAGTTAAAGGTTAATGGGAAACTCAAACAGCCCATATGGGTGTAACGGTTTACTGCGATGTCGGTCAGCCGTTTGTTCTGTCAAAAGCGGATATGTTCCAACTTTTAACCTTTAACGCTTGTTACCTCGCGCAGACGGTGTTCCAGTTCGCTCAGGATAACCGCTGTCGCGCCCCAAACCTTGTGTCCTCGGACGAGATAAAAGGAAATCGGTACGCGTGTGCCCTGAAAATCCCAATCTTCCTGGGAACGGGTACGCACATCGAGCAGTTGGTCAAGCGGAAGGGTAAAAACCTCGGCCACTTCATCAGGGTTGGGTGAATAAACCGGGCGTTCCGGCAAGGTGGCGAGGGTGGGGTAAACTTCAAAATTGCTGGGGGGAATGTAGATAGGCGAGAGTGAACCGAGTACCCGTACTTGGTCGCAGACACCTAATTCTTCGCAGGTTTCGCGCAGGGCGGTGGCGGTGAAATCGGCATCATCGGGGTCGCGCCGTCCGCCGGGAAAGCTGATCTGGCCGCTGTGTCCGCGTAGGGTTTCTGTCCGACGGGTAAGGATAACATGTAAACCATCGGGTTCTGGATAGACTAGCACGAGTACCCCGGCCTGACGTGCCGCGTTGCCTTCCTTCGGACGCAAAGGCCGTCCACTGGGAGCCATGCTCAACTGCGCCGGAATGGGATCAAAATCCGGCAGTTGAACGGCACGGGCAAGCTGATCGAGCGTAATCATGACGGGTCAAATGTCCATCCAGACGTGCAAATCGTGATACATGCGAGAGTATACCCGGTAATTGGGCGGTGTGGTAATGGATTCATCTGCATGTGGCACGAGTTTGGCGCGCAGGCGGTTGACGCCCGGACGCCCACTGCGATCCCATTCGGTCATCAGGTCGCTTAATGTTAGGAAGGCATCCGCTCCGGCAAAAGATCGGGCTTCACCATTACCTGTATAGGGCACAAAGCAGGCACTTCCGCGCGCGATCAGGGCAAAACCTGCGCCTGTGATGCCATATGACTGCTGATTTTCTCCTACTGTATATAGGGCGAAGCGATAATCATCCGGCTTGTTCAGCGTGAGATAAGGAATGAATCCCTGCCAGAATTCGGCGGCAGAAAGGGATAGGCTGAGCAGCGCGATTTCGGCATCTTCCGAAAGCAGTGAATGCATGGCGGCGCTGTCGATCTGGCGGATGTCCTTGGAGGCCAGCACTAACCCGGAACCGCTGACTCGACGATAAACATTTGGCCCGGCGGCGATGCCCCGCAGCGGCACAAACCCGCAGGAAATATTATTTTCGCTGTATAAGGTGTTATCAAACTGCGGGATGAAAGCTGCGCTGACCTGCATACTTTCCAGCCAGATCGGGGCGACCAGCACACCATTGGGCTTTAACTGCCGCACCCAATTATCTGGCACATCCCAGACGCCGACAGTAGCAATAATGCGGTCATAGGATGCACGCGGTGCATAACCCGATGCGCCATCCGCATTCACAATGCTGACTACCGCACCTAAACGGGCACGCTGCAAGTTTAAACTGGCTTGCAGCGCGATTTGTTTATCCAGTTCAACCGAAGTGATGTTGCCTGTTTCGCCCACGATGTACTGCATAATGGCGGCGTTGTAACCTGTTCCCGCGCCAATTTCCAGCACATTATCGCCGGGTTGCAAATCCAACTGCCGCAGCATCAATGCCATCATACTTGGCTGGCTGGATGAACTCAGCACTGTACCATCCGAGTCGCGCTTGATGGGAATAGCTTCGTCGGCATAGGCTTTATCCAGCGGGATGTCTTCTGGCAGGAATTCGTGTCGTGGGATGCTCAAAAAGGCGGCTTCCATTTCGGGAGAAAGCACGCCTGGGTTTTCGCGCCGGATGGTTTCGACCAGCACTTTGCGATAGGTTTCCGGTTTCTTAGGTTTTGCCATACCAGGCCCGCCGCTTCCGCAGAGATACACCGGCTTCGGCGTCACTGCGGCGCGCGGTACGCACCCGTCCGCGTGCGTCGATATGTACCTGTCCGGCACGCTGCAAACGGGCAAATTCCTCTGGTGTAATGGCGGGGGCAGGTTCACCGCCCAGCCGTTCCAGCCGTTCTTCCATGCGAACCGGATCTTCTGGCGGGGCAGTAGGCGGTGTGGGCTGCGGTGCAGCAGGCGGCGGTGGATTTTCCGTCGGTACAGGTTGCTCGGTATTGTTGACAGGTGTCTCGTTCGGGTTTTCCATGTTGTTACCTCTCGTCAGCGTTTTCTTCCAAGGCAATACCAGCGGAGTCCATCAGATCATTCAGCGAAAGTTCGTGTCCGTCCTCGCTGGAAAGCTGGTTGCGTAAGGCGTCGCCACAGATCAAACAGTGTGGGTCGCGTTCGATATTCACCCACTCGGCAGTATACGGTTGGCTGATATGCCCATTCAGGATTTCCATAGCTGTGTTCGCCATGATAACGGTGTTGGCGGGCATCGGTTTATAGGCGCTTGTGCCTTTTAATAACTCGTTCAAGGTTTGGTCAGCCTGTGCCGAAGCAATGCGGGTGACATGCAGCCACAAACCCGGCTCGGCTTCTAATGTACCATCCGGCCCAATCATACCATAGTCGAGTTCCTCGTTAGCGTCTATGTCAGATACCGCTAAACCTTCGCGCAATTCCGCCGCCCAACATGCATAACACGGGCCATCGTATGGACGGATAACCACCACGTCGCCGCCTTCGCCACGCTCGTAAACACCAGCGTAAACTGTGACCAATTTGTGTTCCAGACAGGCCTGATTGATGGTATATTTTGGCCCTTCGCCATCTACACCACAAACCAGAATATCCAGATTATCCAGCACATCCATGTTCTGTTCAATTTTGCCGTGCCGGACTTCGACCTTAGCCTCTGGGTTGCGTTGGTTAATCAGTTCGGCCACCACTTCCGCTTTGGGGCGGCCTATATAACGGCCATCAGCCACATGGCGCACAACATTGGTGGCTTCCAACAAATCGTCATCCACCAGTACGAAATGTCCAACGCCGCTCATCGCCAGCGCCAGCGCCACAAATCCACCACCCGAACCGAGGCCGACAATCCCAACACGCTTTTGCTTCAACCGCCCAAGATTATCCGAACCAATTAACCGTTCGACACGATCCCAATTCATGCTTTTTCCTCCGGCGCAGATTCCGCCGATTTGTCATCGTCGTCTTTGTTGTCGTCATCCTCAATGGATTCGGCGGTATCGTCATCTTCTGGTTTAATGCTGGCTACTGCTGATTCAGCAGGTGGCACATTGGTGACAGTGACTTCAGTTTTGGCGGTGTTTGCACTTTCCACAGACGGTGCAGCAGGGTCCGAAATTACCGCAGCGCCACCACCAACGCCATCCACAACAGGGATTTTTACTTCCAAACCCAAGTCTGCTTCAATAGCATAGATGTAGTCAATCAGGTGACGCCCTTCCGACCACTTCCAATCTTTCGGGTCGCTCACGGCTTCCGACTGCGCCCAGACTTCCTCGAAGACCGCATAAATATCGTCTTCAGGATTAATTTCCGGCGCAGGAGCAATCCGTGCGCGCGGTGGTGCCAAAGGATAATTCCAGGGTGTGACCAGCAGGAGGACTTTTTCCGCGCCTATCCGGGCTGTAAAAAAGCAGATGTCCAGCGGCGGTGCGCTGCCGGAGTCCCAGAGTACCAGCGCCGTGAACAGGCCATCTTTTTCCAGCAGGTCATATTCGGCGTTGAAACGGGTTTCGTTGACCAGATGCCACGGGTAATCTGGCAGTTCCGGCAGTTGCTCATCCGGGTACAGTGCCGGACTGATGGGCAAAAAGTCGCGGTGCTTGTCGTCGATGTACCAGAAGTCTACCCGCATATAAGCATCTTCGCCCTGCGGCGCAGCCAGGAAATTGTTGTTGCCCCCTTCAGCAGCGGCAGCGGCGGTATAGCCGATGGTGACAATGGGGGCAAGCAGAAAATCCATACCATTTTCCAGATCAGCAATCCAGTAACGGGCAGTCATCAGATCGCCCTGACTCGGCTGGATCATCGCGCCCGGTTGCTTGTGCCAATCACCCAGATAGCGCAGCGGCACATCCCATTTTGCGGATAGATGATGGCCGTGTTTATCCCGTTTTTTCTGGCGATAAATGCGCCAGTTTTCTTGCAGCCACCAGATCAATTCGTCCTGACGTTCATCCCCTTGCTGGAAGGTATGGAACTGGCGCACGGCGGTTTCGTCCGGGGCGATGGTATCCAGCACGTACAGGGTCGGCACGCCGTTGGTATGGGTTCCCGGCACGAGAAGCCCAACCATCGCTTCGCCAGTTTCGTCCTGAATAAAATGTTTGGCGGCGCTGACCATTTTTTTCAGCACTCGCTCGGCCACCACCAGATTCGGCACGCTGCGCCGGAGTATTTTAAAACGGCTGGTCATAATCGTTCCTCATCACCTGCGGTGCAGGCATGGATTTTAGCGGCGTCGCGGTGGAAGCGGTGTATTCGGGTCAACCCGTTCTTCGATGCCCGGCCAATCGCCCGTTGAGCGCCAGGTGTAATAGGCATACAGCCACTGCACTGCCCAGGCCGCGACAGTGACAGCCGTTGATTTGCTGGGGTTCCAGCCGTACTGTGTACCGTCTTTGGGGTTGAACAGGCATAACTGACCGTCTTCATACTGGTGCTTCTCGCTGTAAATGCGCGGTCTGAGCACATAGGCTTCTGCTGGACGATTGGGATACTCGTTCGGGTAAACAATCTTCACCTTATGATGCGGTGATTCGAGTGTTGCCAGATTGAGTTCCACTTCGCCTTCCCAGTGCAGCAGACCGAACTGGGGAACGACCAATTTGAAGGTATTCCCAAAGGTCGCCCGCATCGCTTCGACTTCCAGCCGCAAACGCGGTGAAACATTGTTGCGCGTCCCCCACCAAGTCATCGTAGGGATTCTCCTCAGAAAACATCCGTTATGCTGGTCTTTATTGTACCACCAGGCGGTTCAATCGTGATGCCTGTTTGGCCGAACCCCCGTTTTTTGGTGGGTGTGCGCTATTGGTCTATACGCGAGGCGGGTAGGGCAAGTTGCAGAAATTTCGTAGAGAAAAGTCGGGCAATTGGTCATTGGAATATTTAAATATCAGATTACAATCCCCTTATTTGAAAAGGAGAAATTTGATGAACCAATTTATGCGATTCCGGGGTATGGTCTGGTTGGCTGCCGGGATCATTTTTGTGACGACGTTGATGGTCGCAATGGGCGGTGATTTGCGGCTGAACACAATCACTCATCTAGGTGGGTTGGTGGTGTACTGTGTGGATACTAATCGGCAGGCTTCTGATGATTGGCGTTCTGGTGGGCTTCAGGTGATGTACTATAATGAGGGGCGTACGCGGGAAGTTTTGTTCGTTTCCAGCGCAGTCATCGAGCGGTTTGGGATTTCACCTTCGGCAAATACGTCGCTTGGTACCTGGAATGGGCCATCCGGGTCAGTGACACTCTATCGCCTGACATCGAGTGAGTTTCAGTTAAATGGTTATGATGAATATGGTAAACCGTTTAGTTTCACTTGGTCGGAATGTGTTGCTGAGGGAATGTCCGCACAAGCTCCAAATGGGGGCACCAACTCGACTTTCCCACCCAATTTGCCACCTGGGGCAACCAATACCCCTACGCCAGTTCCGCCAACACAGTGGGTACCAACAGCTACAATGACGCTGCCACCAGAGGAAACACCACCGCTTTAAAGTCTTTTTACGGAAGCAGATTGAGAAGCGGGCAGTAATTCTTACTGCCCATTAAAGTACAAATCGTACAGCTTCTCCCCAACTTGGTGATGAAAAGCCGCCGTGATGCCTGTTTGGCCGACACCCCGCTTTTTGGCGGGTATGCGCTATTGGTCTATGCGCGAGGCGGGTAGGGCAAGTTGCGGGATGCGGCTTAAAAACATTTAGATCGTGTTTATAAAAAGTCAGCCGATTTCGGCTACACTTAACCCATCTAATACATTGAGGAAGCAATGAAGCGAATACTTTACTCACAAGGTTTGATACTTTTAGCAGTGTTTTTTATTTTGGCAGGCACAATAGCCATAACATTGGGTGGCGACTCGCGCGTCAACACCATCACCCATCTCGGCGGCTTGGTGGTCTATTGCGCGGATGCCAACCGCCAGCCATCGGACGATTACGAGGATGGTGGGCTTAAGGTTTTGTATTATAAAGATGGGCAAGTAAGCGAGGTCTTTTTCGTTTCGGCAGAGGCTATTGACCGTTTAGGCGATGCGCCCACGACTAATGTTATTATCGGAACATGGGATGGCCCGAATGGCACAATTACCCTCTATCGCCTAACGTCCGGCGAATTTCAGATAAATGGTTATGACGAACACGGTAAACCCTTTGCCTTTAGCTGGTCGGAATGCGCTGATGAAGGAATTCCAGCGCAAAGTTCCGGCGGGAGTGGTTCGTTTCCATCTAACCCGCCAATTGCTACTAATACCCCAAGGCCTATTTAAAGGTACATTTCAAGGTAAGTTTCTCTATCTCCGTGCTTAAGTCTCAAAAAATAGATTGTAGAGTTTTTCCCCAACGTGGTGATGAAAAGCCGCGCTGGGGTGTGCATCACGCGGGGAGACAATCAGCGTTTGCGGATCCCACGCGGCGGCATCGTCAAACAGCTTGAGAATGTCCGTCACGCCCCGCGACTCGAAAGCCTGTGCTACCCGATCAACATAGGGAATGCTGTTGAATGGGTCTTGCAGATTGGGGAAGATGACCACGATCAGTCGTGCGCCCATGCTTTCGGCATAATCTGCAAAATCAAAAAGCTCCTGCTGATGAATCTGCCAGATGCCGAAGTCATCATAGGCAGCATATTCCCACTGCCAGTAGGTCGGGCCGAAACCGCTGCTGTTCAGCGAGAAAATAAAATTCGCCAGATACGAGTCGCGCACCCATTCCGGCGATTGTGGAAATTCCTGAAACTGTCCGATGCTCAAAGCCGCGTCTTCAATATCGTTGAGGAAATACTGCAAAATCACCACATCCGGGTTTTGTAGCGGGTAATCCTGAAGGTTTTTCAACTGGCTGCGTGTGGCTGACCCTGCCAAACCCAGATTGATAACTGCCCATTGGTCACCCAGTTTTGTACCCAGCACATTTGAAAATCGGTCAGCCGTATTTTCTACCCCCCATCCTGCTGTGAACGAATCCCCCACGATCAGCACTGTTTGTTTACCCGCCCAATCCTCCGGCGTCCATTCGCGGTCACGGTAGCCGAATGTATTGGTTTGCCAATAACGCGCCATCCAGTTTTCACGCCCACGAAAGCCCTCGATTGAAGCGTTGACATAGCGAAAATAGAATTCGCCTATACCGAGCAGCAGCACAATGGTGAAGTAACTGACCAGCAGACCACTGCCCATTCGTCGCACGCGCGGCCAGCGTTTTTGGGCTGTGAGCGCAACTAGCAGTACACCAATACTCAATAGAATGGCTAAGATACTGAGCATCAGTCAGGACGCCTCCGCTGCGAAGAACTGTTCGTAGATTTGCTCACCTACATACTGATGAAAGTTCACGCTGGGGTGTGAGTCGCGTTTGGAAACCATCAGATCATCGACAGGCCATGCAGCCGCGGCGTCGAACAGTTTCAGAATATCGGTATGTCCCCGCGCCTCAAACACCTGTGCCACCCGGTCAATATACGGAATGCTGCGGATAATATCCACCATATTGGGGAACATGACCACGATCAGCCGCGCGTTGATGCTCTCCACATAGTCGATGAAGTCTTCAATTTCCTGACGGTGAATATCCCAGATTCCTGTGTTGTCATAGGCACTATATGACCATTCCCACCAGCTATCATACAGATCATCATCTGAGTTAGCCGGACGGATGAAGCGCCAGTAGATGAAATTGCCCAGATAGGTTTGATTCACCCATTCAGGATTCGGTTTCGGTGTAGGCAGCAGGCCGAGCTTTAGTCCAGCATAGTTGATGTCGTTCAGGAAATATTGCAGGATAACCGCATCGGGCTGGATAGGTAATTTTTTGAGGATATCCAATTGTTCCGGCGTAGCTGTCCCATAAACGGCGGCATTCATCACATAATAATCATCGCCCAATTCCGCGCCGAGTACATCCGAGAAGCGGTCAGCCGGGTCTTTGATGCCCCATCCGGCAGCAAATGAATCGCCTAAAACGACGACCGTCTGTTTGTCCGCCCAATCTTCCGGCAGCCATTCCCGGTCACGGTAGCCGAGGGTGTTGGTGTGCCAGTAGCGGTCGAGCCAATTGGTGGTCGCCAGTGTGATGATGTTATCCGACTCGGCAAAAACATAGCGGAAGTACAATTCGCCCGCACCCAGAATCAGGAGGACAGTAAAATAGCTGACCAGCAGACCGCCCGCAATCTGGCGTAGACGTGCCTGTCGCTTTTGAACGGCAGCAATAATCAGCAGAATTCCGAGGGTGACAAAGATAAGAAAAAAGACCAGCATTCACGATTCCATCAATATGCCAAACGGCGTTATTGTATGGGTGGGTTGGCGCAAATGCCAGTCTGATCGTGGCGATATTATGAGGGGAGGGATGCATACATGGCTGCATCCCTGTAAACCTATCTCATTATTTCGTCATGCGGGTGTAATCCAGCGTCCACGTGATCTCCCAGTTTTGGCCTGCATCACTGGTTTGCTCGTAGCGCCACTGGAAGCTGTCCTCGGCAATATTGAAGAATACTTCCCGAACGGCAACATCCTTGAGCGAACCATCTTCATTGAAGCTGCGGTTGGCATAACCCGTAAATTCTTTGGCTGCTTCGTCCCATGTGCCTGTCCAGTTAGCGAAACCACCCGCCGTGTTATCTACCCAGCGTTGTTCCCACTCTTCGCTGCTTACATTGTATTTTCGCAGACTCCATGCCTCAAACGGTTCGTTAAACAGCGGGCCGATAAAATGCTCGAAGATCACATTACCGCCGATGATGTACGAATTGAACGAAGTCACATTTTCTTCGAGCCATTCCCCATTTTCTTGTTTATAACGCGACACCACTTCCCAATCGCCGATGAACCAGCTCATCTGCTGCATGTGTTCATCTGGTTCAGACAAATCAGGCACGGTCATGTCTTCCTGAGCGGTAGTTGCGGCGGCAAACAGGCTCAGACCGACAGTGATGAGCAGGGCAACAAAAGTATGACGTTTATGCAGTTTCATTTTTCTATGTTCCCAAAGGTTTAAGTTATGCTCATCAAGCTGTTCTCATGAGGATTTTCCACTTTGACGATGGGCAGTTGCAGCTCGGTCACGGTCATATAATGCTGGTCATCCAAACCGATGTGATGGAATAGCTCACGTCCTGCGCCGCTGATCTGGTAGCCATTGGTGTCAATCCAAAGACCGAGTGCAGCATACCCATAAGCCAGTTTCATCCATTCCCCCTGATGAATAGTGCAGGCCATTAACTTCACGCCTGCCAGTTCACCCGTTTTCAAGGTGCTGCCGCGCGGCAGTGGAATCGCCTCTGATGATTCAGATGTGATGCTGAAACCAATCTCGATGTCGATTCGCTGCTCGTCGTAACAGTCATCGTGAAAAACGGCGAACAACGCTCCAGCATGGTCACGATGTTTCAGGCGTGCAGTATCCGTTTCCAGGATCAGATCAACCAGATTGTGCATATCCGGCGTGACTTCGCGGGTACTCACAACCCGTTGAGGCTGTGCGGATTTCAGCACCACATCGTAATCCGGCATCGCGCCCTGATGCTCAATCTGTTGCAACCGCACTTCGACGCGCGCCAGCATGGCCTGACTGGCTTCCATCTGTTGTTGGAGTTCAGCTTGCTTCAGGCGCAGCATCCCGCGTATCTCGCTGACTGATACCTGTTCCTCCAACAGACGGACGATTTGCGGCAAAGACAGCCCCAAACCACGCAGTGCCAGAATACGATTGACGCGCTCCAACTGCTCGATGGCATAGTAGCGGTAGCCCGTGCTGGCATCGGTGTGACCCGGCTTGAGCAAGCCCATTTCATCCCAATGACGCAGCACTCGGATCGAAACCTGACAGATTTTGGAAAAATCCCCAATTTTGAACATGATTTGATGAAACACTTATTGAACGAATGGAAGGCCTTCCGTTTTGCATTATCAACCCTCCCACAATGGGAGAGTCAAGAGGGCAAAACAGAGAAAAAAGAATCTTGTTTTCCCTAACCGTTCGATAAGTCCAACCCATCAAACCTGACTGTTATGTTTGCGAGGTTAGTGCCGCAAAAAGTGCAAGCCTCTGTTTAGGACATTTGGGCATAAAATAAGCTGAGGGGTTATTTTTATGCGCCCTGTTATTTGCACTGATAGTCAACTGCGTGGAGGTTCAACTTATGACACCGACAAGCCGCGAGTGGATTGGCCGCATTCTGGATGTCCTGAAGGATGGATTGGCGCTGCATGTTTTGGAACAGTTCCGCCAAAAATATGCAGAAAATTATCTTGACCAAATTCGCGATTCACTCTCCACCACTTCTTATAAACCGCAGTTTAGTAACGACCTTGAAGCCATGTCGCAAATTGACGCGCGTGGTTGGCTTTTCCTGATCTGGGACAGCCGCAAGTATATGTTTTCCGAACTGGAAACCACTCACCATGCGGATATTGATGAATTGATTGAATACCGTGATTTGTGGGCGCATCAGCATCCGATACCGGAAGATAAAGTGTATCGGGTGGCGACGATGGCTGCGGGACTGCTGGAACACATCGGGGCACGCGAACAGGCGGCGAATGCGATGCGAATGGCTGACCGAATCAGCGGTGTGGATGAGAAAGAAGATACCCGCGATCTGCTACCGATCACACTGGATGAAGCCAGCGGATTCGATTCCGAAGGCGTTACAGAACGGGTCGCGTTTCTATGGCTGGAAATCCGCACCAAAGACCGCGACCCGTATCAACTCCCGCTGCCCGCCGATAAATCGCGCATTGTGATTGGACGCAGTGTTCTTAGCAGTGACCTTCCCCTGCAAGATAAGCGCGTATCCCGTGTCCATTTTCAGATTGCGATTAATTCGGATGGGGCTTTGACTATCACCGATTTACACAGCGCCAACGGTACTTTCCTGAATGGGCAAAAGATTCCCCATAGTGTCCCCACCCCATGGCCGCGCGGGCAGTCGGTGATGGTGGGGGATACCGAACTGCTGCTGTGTGTTGACCACGACCCGGCACTGACCATTCATTCAAATGGGCAGCGCCAGCCAATGGATGTTCCTTACTAAATCAGGAATTGCGCTTTTAAGCCTCTTGAACTTGCAGGCGGTCGGCGGTGACTCCCAGTGCAGCAATCAGGGCAGCGGTAATAACCGCCAAAATGATAACATCAAAAGCGATGTCGCCTAACCCTGCACCTCGCTGGCTGATGTCCATCACCGGCTGCATCACGTAATAGGTCGGGAACAAACGCGCGATCCACTGCGGAATGCTATCGGGAAACAGGGCAATCAATCCGGGCGCATACAGCAGGATGCCCATCGCCTTGATGACGGCGAACAGGGTGTGAATATCTTTCACGCGTGATCCGAGCAGTACACCAAATGCCGCCGCCAATGTTCCACCTAAAGCCAATACGACCAACAGCAACGCGGGACTTGGCCCCCAACCGCCGTTCAGGGTAAGGATGGCGACGCCCGAAAAGACTGACAGCAATACGCCCATCAAGCCTTTTGTTAGAAATACTTCCCCCATAGACATCGGCGTGACCGTCAGCGCCCGCAGAGTACGCGCTTGCTTCTCTTCGACCATCGAAATCGCCGGAACCATAATGCCGCCGATCATGACAGACATCAGCACAATCAGCGGTAGTAGACGCTGCTGCCAGGAAAGTGAAGCTCGATCACCGACCAACACAGCATCAATTGCGATCGGAGTCTCACGTCCGGTCAGATTGACTAGTTCCTCGGTCACTGCGGCCAGGATGATCGTCCGATTTTTGACGAGACTCTGCCCCCAGATATAAAGCGTCACATCAGTTGTTGCACCAGACAGCAAATCAGCATCAAAGTTCGCTGGCAGCGCCAGACCGATTTCGACAGCTCCGGTTTCAAGTGCCGCCATCAGCCCATCTTGGGAATCGTAGCGTTCAACAATCATGAAATCCGACGCACCTAGTTCAGTGGCCAGTTGTGAACTACTGGCATCCGTAATGCCGAGCTTGGGCTTTTCGGAGAAGATCGTTCCAAACAACAACCCGAGTACCAACGAGAGTACCAACGGCAAGATGATGGCGATCACGAAGATGATATTGCGTGACCCGTATATCAGGTCTTTCATGAACAATATACCGACACGTCGGAGGTTCATCGCAATTTCCTTTCCATCACGAAAATACCCGCACCCATAAAAACAATCCCCATCACCAGCAGCACCAGCAGATTAGACCCAACTGCGTCCCATGATGCTCCGAAATTGACGACCTGATGGATGGTATCGAACATATAGTAGGAGGGAATAAGCTGCGCCCAGTTGGTGGCCACGCCGGGGAATACCACCCCATAAGACGGAATCAGCATCAGAATAATGACGAGCAAACTCCAAGCCATCACACCCAATAGACTCCGACTGAACGAGGCTATCAGGAAGGCCAGCCCGGTGACAACCAACGCGCCAAGCAGTAGTGTTGTGAGGACTAAAATCGGCTCCCATTTGAGATTACCGGTCAAACCCATTAACGCGGATGCTTGTACGAAGGCGATCAGGATGCCAACAATCGCTTTGCCTGTGAACAACCCAGAGACATTTAAAGGGGTAATCAGGAGCGCACGCAATGTTCCGGTTGTGATTTCTTCGGCGATTAAATTGCCAAGCCCCATCATCTCCATCACCAGCAGCATGACCGCAAGCAGGGGCAGCAAGCGGTTGCGGACTGCAAGTTGTTGTCCCGTCATATCCGGGCCGATGATTTCCTCACGGAATTCCAGCCGGAGTGGGTCGCCATTGAGCGTGTAGCTCATTTCGTTGAATGCTAACTTCAGCACCGTACGAAGGGCATTGATAATTTCCTGCGGTGCATCCGACGCGAAATAAACGGTGACGGTTGTGGCTTGTCCATTAGCGATGCTGTTGACGACATCTCCGGTCAGGACGATACCAGCCACATATTCCGAGTTGATGATGGCTTCTTGTAGGGCTGCATCACTTTCTAGTGCCGCAACGTTAATATCGTCACTGCCGAGAAATTGGATGAAGGCATCAGGAATGGTCGGTGCATAGACCGCCAGCGTCAAATCTTCATCAACCGTCGACGGCATGAGCATATAGATCAGGATATACAGTATGACGCCCGCAATTGTGATGGGCGCAAAAAAGCGGTTGCGGAAATAAAGAGTCAGGTCTTTGAGGATGACTGTCCTCAGAATACGCGCGTTCATCCTGCCAACCCTCGTCCAGTAATCTGAATAAAGATGTCTTCGAGAGTGGCTTCCTCGCTGTGAACGGTGATGACCTTTTTGCCGTCGAGCAGACCTTTCACGATGTCGCCTGTATCCGTGTTGTCGAGCATGATTTCGCGGGATTCGATCTGTCCATCGCCGTTTTCGATTTCGACCTTCAGTTGGCGTTTTCCATACTGCTGTTTGAGTTTGTATGGTGTGTCGAGCGCCATGATCTTGCCTTGATTGATGAAGGCTACCCGGTCGCTGAGTTTATCGGCCTCGTACATATCATGGGTTGTCAGGAAGATGGTTGTGCCGCCATCCCGTGCTTCGCGGATCAGATTACGGATGGACTCGGCAGAGACTGGATCAAGGCCTTCGGTCGGCTCGTCGAGGAACAGGATACGTGGATGGTTGACGAGGGCGCGTGCAACCATGAGGCGTTGTTTCATGCCTTTAGAGAAATTCCCAACGCGCTCCTTGCCGCGATTGCCCAATCCAACTTTTTCGAGCAGCAGTTGGGCATCGGCTTTGACCCCAAATAAATCAGCAAACAATTTGAGATTTTCGACAGCGCTCATCTGCTCGTACAGATTGGTGGTTTCGAATGCGACACCAATTTGCTGTTGGACTTTGTTGGTTTCGTGGGCAATATCCATGCCAAGCAGGGTAGCCTTGCCCGCTTTGGGACGAATCTGCCCGGTTAGCATCTTGACGGTGGTCGATTTGCCCGCCCCGTTCGGGCCAAGATAACCGAGGATTTCGCCTTCGCCCACCTCAAAACTGACATGATCTACGGCTGTGAGGTTGCCATATGTGTAGGTTAAATCATGCGCGACAATGCTGTGATTTGTCATGAGAATCTCCCCGAAATGATCTAGCTGCTTCCGTTACCCAGCACGCGAAGCAGTCCAGCACCCCTAATATATTGTAGTCCTATTTATGCCTCCATGGGACGCCGTCGGGAGAAAGCAAGGAAGATTGTCACATCGCCTTTGGTGATTTAAATAAACTCAAATATTTAAACCATTTCTTGACATTTAACCATCTGGCAGGATATAATTTGTCTTGAACATTAAAATAGATTTGAATGTTCAAATTACCTCATCCATTCAATATTGTTCGATGTACAAGCTGTACAGGAGAATGCCTATGTTCAACGTCAATTTTATGCTCGCCAAAGCGTTGCAGAAGGATCAACTGCGTACTGCGCGGCAGAACCGTCTTGCCCGTCAGTGGCAGATGCTCCGCAAACTGCGTCAGACCAATCAACCCATTAAAAAGGAGAATCGTTGATGGATGACCCTGGCTCTACGGAAAGCCTGATAACAGCGGGGCGGTAAAGTGGTTACACACTTCATCGCCTCGTTTTTATTTGTACAGGCTTCATCTTGCAGCGAATGCAGGCGGGCATATAATGATGTGGAGTTTTAAAAGATGGTCGCGTTTTTACGCGCGGGATAACCCCAATAATCATGTCTGATGCAAAACCGGATCCGAACCCTGGCTCTCATAAGCCTGACCCCGAATTTACAATCAATGACCTTGAAACTCTGAAAGTTCTGGCAGACCCCCTCCGCATTCAAATTGTTGAACTTTGTACCCAATCTGCCCGCACGGTCAAGCAGGTGGCCGCCGTGCTGAACATGCCCCCGACCAAGTTGTATTACCACATCAAACTGCTGGAAGAACGCGCCCTGATCCGTGTGGTGGATACGCGCATTGTCTCCGGCATTGTGGAAAAGCAGTATCAGGCCGCTGCGCTGAATTACCGCGTCAATCGTGAACTCTTCAAGCTGACCTCGCAGGCAGGCAAAGAAGGCTTGAACGTGATGTTGACGGGATTATTTGATGACATCCGCGAAGATATTCAAACCAGTGTCGAGGCGGGTGTGCTGGATGTTTCGGCGGATGGTGACGACGGAAAAGCGCCCGGTCACTCCCTGCTGCTGGCACGTCACACTTTACACCTGAACCCGGACGATGCTGAAGAATTTTACCGCCGCCTGAAGGGGTTGGTGCGTGAATATGTCCGCGATGAGCATGACGCACTTGGGCATGAGGGTGCGCCATATGGTCTGTTGGTGGCGCTGTATCCTTCTACTGCCAAGACGTCTGAACCCAAACCATGACATTTGGCAGACTCCGGGGTGACGAATGTCACTCCGGTTAATGCTGCTTCGGAGGGACAATAGGGTCAGATTTGAACATCAAACAGGGCGCGCACCTGTTCCAATAAATTTCCTGAAATATTATTTACGGACACCTCTCCAAACCGGAGGGGTGTTCGTTTTTATTGTTTATGCACAGCATGGTTCGCAAGATTCGTCAATTTCAAAATGGGATTTTTGAATCTGAGGGAGCAAGATGGATTGCGAAGTTTGCGGCGATTGCGATTGCGAAACGGGTTTGCGCGCAAAAGGTGGCGGCGGCGATGTCAGTAGCGGAAGACGGTTTTGATGGCGACAACACTGAGTTGGTCAGATTCACAAATTTCTGCAAATTCTGCAATTGCGCAGGCCGATTTTGTGCAAGTTACGCATTAGTGGCGGCGGCGGCGATGGCGGCATGGCGAAAAGGGTTTCGCCGCCACTGGGGGATTGTCGTCGGTGTCGTCGTCTTTGTCGGATGGGGTGTGAGCGACAATTATGAGTTGATAATGTGCGAAAAATGCGGCAAATGCGACAGAGGATTTTGTGCAGATTTCGCACGTTCCGCATTGGGCGAAGCGTGTGCAAGGTATTGCGTCCCTACGGAATAGCTTAGCACAAAAATTCGTATATGTCGATTATAAAATGGTTTGAAAATAGGGTTAGTAGTCGCGCGCGCAGCGGAAGCCGATGGTCTTGATTTGTTCCGAAGGATTGAGCCTGCTGCGAAGTGTGGTACGGAGATAGATAAGGGTGTTGCTGAATGACCCACCCCGCCGAGCGCGTGGATCATCGGTGTTGTTTAAATCTTCCCGCCCATCATCGGCTTGATAAGGATAGGGTTGATAAATAGAACTGACCCATTCCCAAACATTGCCACTCATATCCAATGCGCCAACCCAAGAAGCACCTGATGGATATCTACCAATTTCAGCAGTTTGCTTGTTGGAATTCTCATAATAAACCACAGCTTCTGGCACAAAGTCATTTCCCCATGGGTACTTCAACCGATCAGGCCCACGGGCTGCGTATTCCCACTCACCTTCGGTAGGTAAACGAGCATCGCGCAATTCGCAAAAAGCTTCTGCTTCGCGCCACGTAATGGACTCCCGGGGATGTGTGGCTGCTGTCCAATAACTACTGTGTTCTGCCTGTCCTCCCAACACATTAAATTGGTGATTAGTAACTTCTGTTCGATCAATCCAAAATGGGTTCTCAAAGCAAGTTTTTTCGACTGGTTTTTCATCGCTCTCGCCATCTTCGCTGCCCATGTCAAAACAGCCTGCTGGAACGAGCATCATGTTGACTCTGTTAAATATCTGCATAAAGGGCAGTGGCCATTCGGCGTTGCTTTGAACGCCCCGTTCGGCAATTTGCCTTCTTGTAAGCGGTGGTACGGGGGGATTTAGGATATACAGCCCAGCCAAACCCATAATAACTACAACTAACAAGGCAAAAAAGAAACGAAAACGTAGCCTTGCTGGTTGATGTTTTGAAGTTGTTCTTGATGAGCGAGATGGTATTTGTCCCTGATTTTCAACCATCCGAGGTGAGGGTGGAGAGGGAACTCTAGTGGCAGGCCGTTGGGGTTTCGTTGTTGGCAAGCGGAGGGCTGTAAGTAATTTGTGGAGCGCGGCCTCAGCAGGTTTGCCCTGTGACCAATCCTTAAAATCGACTCGATCAATTGGGCTGAGGAAGAATAAATCGTCTGGTAGCTCAGTGGCGTCAAGCATAACCGGAACGATTAGCTTTTTGTGTTCGCGCGCATAGTAAACTTCACTGATAACCCACTGCGAGGCTGCTGAATGCTCACTTAGTAGAAAAATAATCGCATCAGAACTTTTGATTTCGTTGGCTAATCGCTGGGGGAAACTTTGGCCTGCCCGGATACTTTGGTAGTCGATGAAGACTTCAGCTTCACGATCACGGAGTTCGCCAGCGATGTAATTGGCGGCATCGATATTCTTTCGACTGTAACTAATAAATATTTTTGGCATGACAATTTGACATGCACTATTTGATAAGTAAGGGGATTATAGATACGGGGATTATTGTGAGCAAATTATTAGGGCATGTTGCACCATGCCCTGAGTAAGAAGGCTGCGAAAGTCTTGAACTGATTATCAGTTACCCAAATCCCCGGCTGCCACCGCGTCCCGATTTCTGTTGTTCGAGTGCGCGATTGTGCAGTTCCAGAACGTCTTCCACCACCAATTCGCGGTTCTGCGCGTGCTGGAACACGGTATCCGGTCCCACGCTGAACATGTAGTGTGACCCCGCCACCACCCGTACATGCCCCGCCGGAACTTCCATATCGCTCAACATGTCCATCATGGGCGTCAGGCCGACCAGCGTATCCTTGTGACCAAGCATCACGCGGAATAAATCCCACTTATGGGCGATTTCCCAATTTTGCAGCAAGCCCATCGCGCGAAAGGTTGCGGAGGTTGTGCCGCGCGGCGTTTCGTCATACTGGCGGGTATGTGCCTGTCGGACGAAGTTACTCGACCCTTCACATACCGCGCTGACCATATTGGGCTTAATCAGGTTTTCGACGGGTTCAAAAATCCGTAGGCGATCAACCAGACTGATGCCGATGCCCATCGTGTTAAAAAAGGCGCGGTGTACGGTGTCGTTCAGCAGCAGCGCGGGGGCGAGGGCATAACGGGTTTCCTCGCCCATATCCCAACGAATCGGGTTCAGGTAAAACAATGCTGCTCCGCCCATGCTGTGTCCAACAAAGTTAATCACCTTGCGATTGGGATCGCCCGGTTGACGGCGCAGTTTGAGCGCGTTGACCCAGCGTTCCATGGTCGCCATTGCCGAAGGCGGACAGCATGAATCCAAGCGGGGACTTTCTTCCAGAAAGCGCGATTGCCCAAAGCCGTTGTGGTCAACCGAGATGGCGATCAGGCGGCGGTTGCCCCGCACCAACATACCCGGCATGTCTTCCCAGATCGAGTGGTTGCCCGTCCAGCCGTGAATGAAAATGACATAACCATCAGCATCGTAAAACCGCGCTGACAGTTCTGCGTCCGGCGTTTCAAAATCTTCCGCCCATGTCACTTTCCACAACATATCGGCCAAACCAGAGTCGTGCAGCATCGCGCGCGCTATTGGCGGTTCGAGCAATCCTTTGGCAAGAATGTCGCTCATACGGTAGCTGGCGGTGTGGGTGTTGGGCAACTCGCCCGGTTCGCGCTGAAAGAATCCGGTCGCCCAGTTGTGCGGTGATCGAATATTGAGCATGGTTATCTCCGAAAAAGCGTATTTTTGTAGGGCAGGATTATAACGGTTCGCTATATTCTGCCAATATTTCCAGCAGTATTATAGCTCAATATCGACCCATTGGCTGGTGGGGTTTCCGGCACTGTCGATCACCGAGTCATTGCGGAAGCCACCGCCCACGATTTCATACAGGCCGACTCGCAGTGTGGTGACATCTGGTGGTAGTTCAATATCCACCCAACTGATGGCCCGATCACCCGCACACCAGAAGCGCCCCGGCCACAGAATATTATCGCGCTGACCCAGTTTATCGCCATTCGCGTTCAGGAAATGACCGAAGTAGTGATAATCTGCCGTCACTGCGCCGTTGAGTTCCCATTCCAGATACATCCGGTTTTGTTCGAGGGCATAACCGATTAAGCGCGCGCCGCCACCGAACTGCGCGGGCGGAATGGGCGTCATCTGCGGGACGTTCCATACTGGTGGAGAATCAAAACGGTTGACGCGGTATGTGCCTTCATCCGGGCGTAAGGGGAAAATCAGTTCAGCGGGGGTTTGATACAAATTGCCAATCGGGTTTTCCGGTGCATTGGGGGCGATGATGGCGGCGAATGATCGCGCAGGGAAAACAGCTAATCCATCGCCTGTCAATGTGCGAACACAATCGACATCTCCGCGCAGCAGAACCGGCCACACTGCCGCTTCCTGATCGTACAGCACTTCAAAACCGTCGCTGATGACGATTACATCTTCATAACTTGCCGCAGCATCACGGGCAGCAAGGGTGTAGTGCAGCGGAGTCCCAAAGCCGAACGGGGTAAAGGTGCTATCGACATAATTCAGCGTCCCGCGCCACCATGCGGCGTGGGTGAAGGCAATAACTCCGATCAATGTGATGAATATGTATCGGTTGTATGGTTTACCCCACCCTAAATC
>JAIOHM010000215.1 GCA_019912965.1 Anaerolineae bacterium | reverse complement strand
CCCCCAACCCCTCCCCGCACGCGAGGAGGGGAGTCCATACCCTGCTGATTCCGGCTCGAAAAATGGCTTTGCATTAAAAGTGTCATGCAGTGAACCACTTGGGAGAGCAGCGTGAAAGACAGTCTAAATATGTCACTGGCTTGTGTATTTGGGGTGAAAGGCTTTGCAGTCAGGTTCTTAATCCGCGACAAATTTGCGACAATTTAGCGATAAGCCTGCTACAAATCCCCGATAAGGTTGTAATCAACAAGCAACACATAAGGGGAAGGCGATGAATATTATTCACACGGTGGGCTTATCGCGCCGCTACAAAAACTTCCAAGCAGTGGACAAGCTGAATTTGGAAGTGCCCTCTGGTTCGGTCTATGGTTTTTTAGGGCCGAACGGCGCAGGCAAAACCACAACCATCCGAATGCTTTTAGGTCTTATCCAGCCAACAGGTGGGAATGCTCATCTGTTTGGATTGGATGTAGCTGACTCGCGGCAGCGTCCGGCGATTTTGAAACGGGTTGGGGCGTTGGTGGAAATGCCCGCGCTGTATCCTCACCTCAGCGGGCGGGAAAACCTAGAAGTGACCCGGTTGCTGTTGAACGCCGATAAGCAGCATATTGACCGGGTTTTGAAAATCGTCAACTTGATGGATGCGGCGGATAAGCCAACCAAGACGTATTCGCTGGGTATGAAGCAGCGGTTGGGTTTGGCGCTGGCGCTGCTCAATCAACCGGAACTGTTGATTCTGGATGAGCCGACCAATGGGCTTGACCCGGCGGGCATCCATGAAATCCGCGATTTGATCCGCATGATGCCACAGGAATACGGCATCACGGTGTTCCTTTCCAGCCATTTGTTGAGCGAAATCGAAATCATGGCGACACATCTGGGCATCGTCAACGGCGGGCGGATGTTATTTCAGGGCACTTTGGCATCGCTGCAAGCCCAGCGGGAAAGTCATCTACTGGTTGGGGTGCGGTCGCCAGTCGATGCGGTTCGCTATCTGAATCAATCGGGTTGGTCGGCGGTTCAGCAAAATGGGCACGTGAAGGTGACGGCACATGATCCGGCGGATGCGGCGCTGATTAACGCGGCATTGGTGAAACAGGGGATGCATGTGCATCATCTGACCCTAGAACAGCCGACGCTAGAAGACATGTTCCTGCAAATGACGGGCAATAACTGATAAGGAGAGACAACATGAATACAGATTTGAATCGCGCTGTTCGCGCGGAAGTGTATAAGCTGAAGCACAATTCGATTCTGGTCACGGCGCTGGTGCTGCCGGGAACGATTGTGCTGGTGATGAATCTGATTCTGCCGATCATCAGCAACGGGCGGCCATTTACTTCGGGGAATGCATGGGTGAGTACCACGATTGGCCTGCTGCAAGTGTGGGGATTCATTCAGGCGTTCATTGTGGCGGTGGTTACGGCGCAGTTGGCCGGGTTGGAGCATCAGAACAACCGCTGGAAGTATCTATTCGCGCTGCCAGTTTCGCGCAAGGCGATGTATTTGGCTAAGGGCGTGGTTTCGCTGGGTTTGTTCGGTTTGAGTTCGGTGGTGATTCTGATTGGGTTGATCGTTACAGGACTTTTGCTAAACATCATCAAGCCGGATATGGGATTTGGGGCGGCTATTCCCATTGGTGATATGCTGAGTATTGTGGTCGTGAATTATGTGGCGTCGTGGCTGTTGATCGCTATTCAGGTTTGGGCAGGGATGAACTGGTCGAATTTTGGGCCAGCGGTGGGTATGGCGATGGTGGCTTTCCTGTTGAATACGTTCCTCATGCCGTATCCGAATATCCTGCGGGTATTTCCTTGGGCGTTGCCGACCAATTTCTTCGTCACGGGAATCAATGTGACAGGCGAGTTGGTGATGGGTGAGGTAATGTTGACGAGCGTCATCATCAGCGTGATTGGTGCGGTGGTGGTGCTGGTGGTCGGTGCGTGGCATGTGACGCGGCGGGATGTTCTCTAGCCTTTAGCGGTCAGCTTTCAGCTTTTAGCAAATTCATAGGGTCTGGCAGAGCGGAAGCTTTGTCAGACATGCTGGTGAGAAATAACTGAACCGCCAAGACAGAGAAAGGGATTGAATCTCGGCGATGTAAGATTTTTGACTAAGCCAGAACCGATACGTTTTCAACGATGCACGACCAATTATGGGTTTCTGAACAGGTGCGGTTTAATGATCTCATTGTTCGTAGGGTCGTGGATTTCTATCGGTTACTGGCTTAGAAGTTAGGGGGCGGTGGGGATGAAAACTATCCTGCTGGTGGAAGATGCGGGCGATTTGGCGGCGGTGATCGTCCGGGAATTGCAGGCGTCGGGGTATACAGTGGTTCATGCGCCAGATGGGGAGACAGCTCTGACGCTTTGTGAGCAGCATATTCCTGATCTGGTGATTCTGGATTGGATGCTGCCGGGGTTGGATGGACTCGAAGTGCTGCGGCGATTGCGACAGGGGGCGGCTACACCTGTGATGATGCTGACGGCGCGGGATGAAGAAGCAGACAGGGTGCTGGGCTTGGAACTGGGGGCGGATGATTACCTGACGAAGCCATTCAGTATGCGTGAATTATTGGCACGGGTTCGGGCGCAGTTCCGGCGGAACGAATTGATTCAGCAGACAGTACAGAATGACCGCGATGGTTCTCATATGCCGACGCAATGGCGAGGGCTGCGGCTTGATCCACAGGGGTATCAGGTCAGTTTACACGGCGATGTGCTTGATCTGACGCGGACGGAATTTGCGCTGATGCACTTGCTGATGCGAAATCCGGGGCGAGCGTTCAGCCGGGATTATTTGCTGGATGCGGTGTGGGGGCAGCATTATGTGGAGGGTGATCGGGCGGTGGATAACGCGGTATTGCGGCTACGGAAAAAATTAGGTCGATTGAGCGAGGCCATCGAAACAGTGTGGGGCGTTGGCTATCGCTGGCAACCGAAGGACTAAGGGATTGTGGGCGGTTGGCGAACACGACTGATTTGGACGGCTCATCCACTGCGGGCGATGGTTGAGGCCGTTGGACTGGAAGTTGTCCTGCTGATTTTGTTGATGAACAGCACCGCCAACCGGATGCTGGTGGGCGTGATGCTGGCGTGGTTTTCCATGATTTGTGTTCTGTGGGCGGCGCTGCGGATGGATGGGGAGAATCGCCCAATCTATTCTCCTCAGAACTTTCCGCCGGGGGTTAAAACCACGCAGCTACCCAAAATCAAGCCCGCTGAAGGGGCTAGAAAAGATGAGCCTGATGACAGCTTTCAATTAGACGGGCATCTCCGTTGGTATGGCTTTCGTGTGCTGGCAAATGAGGTCATTTGGGCGGTGCTGCTGGCGGGGGCGATGCAGGGGGTGGCGTTGCTGGTGACCGGGGTTTCGGTGCAGGGAACGGCGTGGGATGAGTCGCTGCCTATCGGGATATGGCTGTTCATCATTGTGCCGATTACATTTTTGCCACTGCGACTGGTGATGCATTTGTGGCGGGTGTGGAATGCTATCCGGCAGCGGCGGTTGTTGTGGTCGATTATCCATGCCCAACTGATTACAACCGTTATTGTGGTGGCTGTGCTGCTCATCCGTGAGGGCATTCTGACAGCCAGCCAACCGCAGACACCGCTTGAGGTTGGGGTCGTCCGGCAAATTACGCTGCTGACGATTCTGGTGTTTGGAGCGATTGTTGCGATTCCCTTTGTGGGCGTTATTGTGGCGCTTTCGGGTGGCATATCGTATTTCACGGCGCGAGTCGTGACGCGGCGGGTGGAGGCGTTGGCAGGGGCCGCGAGTCATTTGCGGCAGGGACATTATGATGCACGGGTGTCGGTGGAAGGGCAGGACGAAATCGCCCAACTGCAAGCCGATTTTAATGCGATGGCCGATCAGTTGGAACAGACGCTTTCGGCACTTAAAAATGAACGGGACAGGGTGAATAAACTGCTGCAAACGCGGCGGGAATTGGTCGCCAGTGTATCCCATGAATTACGGACTCCGGTGGCGACGATGCGCGGTTATTTGGAATCGGCACTGATGAATTGGGGAGATACACCACCCGTCACGCTGCGGCATGATTTGGAAATTGTGGAGCACGAAGTTACCCGTCTGCAAGGGTTGATTGATGATTTGTTTATGCTGTCGCGGGCGGAAGTGGGACGGCTAACGCTGAATCCTGTTCCAGTGGATGTGGGGAGGGTGATTCAACGGGTGGTCGAGACGAGCAAGTCGTTGTCGTGGGATCAGGGGAAAGTTCAGGTGATTGCGACTCCGTTTCCAGCTGATTTGCAGGTGCAGGCGGATGCAGGGCGCTTAACACAAATTTTGTATAACTTGATTCACAATGCTGTTCGGCATACACCGCCGGGTGGAATCGTCGCGGTTTCGGCTGCGGCAGAAGGTGGGCAGGTACGGATTGATGTACAAGATACAGGTGAGGGTATTGCTCCAAAGGATTTGCCGCACGTCTGGGAATTGTTTTACCGGGGCAGGGCAGATGACGGCTCACACGCAGGATTGGGATTGGCGCTGGTCAAAGAATTAGTCGAGGCGATGGGCGGCAGTGTGTCGGCTGAAAGTGTGGTTGGACACGGCAGTTGCTTCAGTTTATACCTGCCGATTGCAACCTAGCCGATTATTCGTCTTCAAATTCGATTTCTTGCCTGTAGGGAATGGTCATCGAGATACGCGTTCCGCTGCCGGGAGCACTGCGAATTTCGAAAGTACCATTCAGGTGGCGGGTACGTTCGCGCATGGACTTTAACCCAAGATGACCGGGGAATGAACCAGATGGGTCAAAGCCCAATCCGTTATCAATAATTTCCAGGCGATAGCCCTGTTCTTCCTGAGTGAGCGCTAAATTGATTTGGGTGGCCTGGGCGTGTTTAACCGTGTTGTGCAAGGCCTCGCGCGCGATGCGATACAAACTTTCCTTGACATCCAGCGGCAGCAAGGGCTCTTCGCAGAAGCGGGTTTGTACCTGAATGTTGTGCCGCGCCTGAAGCGATGATGCCTGCTTGGACAGGGCTGTAATCAAGCCTTCCTGCTCTAGTGATTCCGGGCGCAATTCAAATATCAGGGCGCGCATTTCCGTCAGCCCAGCTTCGGCCAGTGAGAGAATATAATCCAGTGGTTCGCCGAGACGTGAAGGGTCACGCTGCAATAGGGTTCGGGCGGTTCGCGCGCCGAGTCCGATACCGTAGAGCGCCTGTGATACGGAGTCATGCAGTTCGCGGGCAAGGCGGGTGCGTTCTTCCAATGCGGCTAGTTCGCGGGCACGTTTCTCGGTTTCGTGGCGGGCTTCCTGTTCGGCCAGATAAGCGCGGCGGCTGGTGACGACCGAAGCGGCTGTTGGGCGGATGGCATTAAAGAGTTCGCGGATTTCGTTCCTGAATACCTGGGGTTCTGACCATGCAAAAGTTAAGATGCCCTGCGCCTGATCGGCTGATTTGAGCGGCATGAGGATAACCGCTCCCCAGTTTACCGCTTTGACGAAGGTCTGGTTATCTGGTGTTGAAAGATAAGGACTGGTCAATGTGTTTTCGATGAACAAAACTTCATCCGGATAGGTGGGTGCCAGTTGCAGGATGGGGTAGTCTTCAAAGGAAAAAGATGTGATCGGCAGGAAACTTAGTGGTAACGGGCTGCTGCCATCGGCTGAACGCAGCCCAACAATATCAATGCGGTCGGTTTGGGTGGTGTAGGCGAGGATGGAAAGGGCTGCACCATAACGTTCGGCCATACGGGCGACAGCGCCGAGGATGCCCTGTTCATCAGCGGACTGCGACAGCGCTGCATTGACCTGTGCTACATTTTCGGCCTGCTGGCGGGCGCTTTCGGTTTCGGCTTGCAGACGCATCCGCTCAACGGCTGCTAATACCAGATCGCCAATGCCGGCTGCGATGCGTTTTTCCTGATCGGTATAACGGCGCGGCGTACTGGTGTGGAACGAAAACCCGCCAATCCAGCGATTTCCAACACTGATCGGGGTTCCGATTAAGGCACGGGTAGACAAGGTCGTAAATGTTTGGGCTGTGATTTCGTCAACATGAGGGTCGTTGAGGGTATCTTCAATCACCCATAACCCCTGACGTGGCAAATGGTCAGCGACCGGAAAAGATTCGATTGGAAAACGCCGGGTGATCATGCGGGAAGTTTCTGTTCTGGAGCGTATCGCCGCTTTGATTTCCAGATACGAGGCGGTATCGTAGTCGTAATTTTCCCAGATATTGAGCGAGACCACCTCTGACTGGGTATCCACATCCGCGACGGCCTGAACAATCTCCTCGAAGGATGTAGCGGCATTAATGGCCTCACTCATCCGGTAGAGGAATTCACTTTCGCGCCGGATTTCTTCAGCGGCCAGATAGGCACGGCGGCTGGCAACTACGGCTGAAAGCGTCTGAATCAGGGCGGTATAAACGTAACGTTCCTGATCAGAGAAAACGTGCGGCTCAAACCAGAAAATGGACATCACTCCCTGACAGCGCCCACCATTAAACAGCGGGATGGTGGCGATGGCACGCGACCGTAAGGCAGTCAGCATTTGTTCGCGCATTTTGTCCGGGATACGCGGGTCTATGTTGACGTTTTCGAGCAGCAGGGCTTGTTCCGGGTTGTGATACCACAGATCAGCATAACCGAAATCTGCCAGTCGAACGGTTCGATGTTTGGCTTCGTCGAACGGGATGTTATCGCCGTCCTGCCAGATGGCAACCGGGTTGCTGTACTGCACCAGTCTGCCATCCATTTCCACTACATCCAGATAGTTAAGGATGATGCCGCGCCCTCCGTTCAAGCGCGCATAACCTGCAACAGCAGCGACAATATCGGCTTCGCTGGTGGCCTGCGAAAGCGCCACATTGATTTTGAGGAGGTGTTCGGCACGGACTGCTCGCCGCTGATTTTGCTCAAATAACTGGATCGAATCAATTACTGGCGCGGCTTGCTGAATGAGGGCGGTGTAGATGCGGCGATCCCGTTCGGTGAATTGCTGTGGTTTGTCCCAAGCGAAGATGATAAGGCCAACCCAGCGTCCCTGACCTTGCAGCGGTAGTATCGCCAGACTGCGATAGTTCGATTTGATGAAGTCGCTTAAGGCATTTTCGTCCAGTCCGTTTGGCTGACTGGTGTTTTCAATTAATAAGGGTATATCCGGGCTTTCGATCCAAATGAGATTTGAACTAAAGGTGGCTAATGGATGATCGACGCCAACTGGCTGGAGATTAAATTCGTTATCTGTCCATTCGGCTACTGTTTCGCTCCAATCCGCCTGTTCCGGTTCATTTTCCTGAAAGTAGGTCATGAAACCAGCAATCGCGCCATTCTCGCGGGCATAGTCGCTGACGGCGTTCAAAAATTCAGGCGGGGTCGCGGCATTCGCTAATTTGCTGGATGCCGTGTAGAGCATTGCAATTTCATTTTTAGCGATTTCCAATTCTTGGGCACGGCGCTGCATTTGCTCAAACAGGCGCACCGAGTCGACAACTGGTGAAGTTTGCTGGATGAGGGCGGTATAGATTCGGCGGTCGGTTTCGTTAAATTCGTGTGGTTCTACCCAATTGAATCCCAAAATGCCGATGAAACGCCCTTTAATGGTTAAGGGTAAAATGACACAACCCCGATACCCCAGCTTATACATGCGGTTTCGCGGTACTAACGGCACGACACTGCTGGTCAGGGTGTCGTTGATGAAGAGTGGCTTATCGGGAGTGGGTATCCACCGCAAACGGTCAGCCACAGGTACACGGGTTCCTGCTGGAATGGGTGAACCCTCCGTCAGCCAAGTGGCAACGACTTCCTGAAAGGCAGGCTGATTTTCTTCGTCATGGTCAATGTACAGCAGCATACCCGATGCTGCGCCGGTTGCCCGTGCATAATCGCTTACGGCTTCAAGTTGCTCGGCAGGGGTAGAGGCGTTTGCCAGTTTGTGTGAAGCAGCATACAGAATATTGATTTCTTCAGTCAGAATGGTATCGGTGGACATATGTTTTACCCTGTCGCGTTACAGGTAATCTATATTATCCGCCACCGGGGTTATCGACCAGTCCGATACGGGCTGCATAAAGGGCGGCCTGCGTCCGGCTGGAGACGTTGAGCTTGCTGAGAATGTTGCTAACATGGGTTTTGACGGTTTTCTCGCCAATACTCAGGGTATAGGCGATTTCCTTGTTGGATTGACCGGAAGCCAGCAGGCGGAGCACTTCGGTTTCGCGCTCGGTGAGCATTTCCGGGCTTTCTGGCGCGCGGACTTCGCGCATCAGGCGGGCAGCGGCTTTGGGAGAAAGCTGTACCTGTCCAGCAGCAGCGGCCTTGATGGCGCGCACCAATTCATCTGACTCGGTATCTTTCAGCAGGTAGCCGATAGCACCCGCGCGAATTGCACCGACGACTGAACTATCTTCAAGTACGCTGGTGAGGGCGATGACTTCAACATCCGGGAGTTCGCGGCGGATAATGCTGGTGGCTTCTACACCGCCCATGACGGGCATGAGCAAATCCATTAGTACAACATCCGGGTTTAGCTGGTGTGCCATTTGCAGGGCTTGTTTGCCATCTACAGCCTCGCCAATGACTTCCAGTTCGGGGTCAAGTCCCAAGAACATTCGTAATCCCTGACGCACTACCGCGTGATCGTCGGCAATTAAGATGCGAATTGACATAAAATTGATGCTTTCTACTGATTGTTTCTGGAAATTGCCCTTACTATAACATCCTTTTGTCGGCTGCCGAGGAATTTCAGCCTAAAGTCGGAGATGGTTCATCCGAAAGTCACGGTGAGGAGTGGCAGCGGGTATGGCAATCATGTAACATCCGATTCTTTAATGTTCAGATAAGGCAGGTGAGATGCATCCCAAAGGGTTGCTGGTTGGCGTTATGGGCGTGATGGTGTTGATCGCTATTATTGTTGTGGTTAGCGGGTCAGCCAGCCCATTTGATGATCCATTACAGACCCCTACGGAATCCTCTGTGACTATTGTATCCACTCCATCAATGCCAGCCCCGGTTGAAGGCACAGGTGTTGTTCCTACCTCAACACCTGTTCAGATCAGTATCCCGCAAACGATCCCAATGATGCATACAGTGGAACGCGGGCAAAATCTGTACCGCATTTCGCTGATTTATGGTGTGACAACAGAGTCGATCATTGCCGCCAATAATCTGATGAACCCCGACGCTATTTATGAGGGACAGATTCTATCTATACCAGCGGACGGCCTACCGATTGTGACGACAGTTGATGCTGCCTCATTCGCCATAAATGTACGCCCCGAAATGCTTGTGTCGAATAATCTGACAAATTTTCCGGTTCCAATTGAGCCAAGTGATTTGCAGGGTATACCCATTGACTCGCTGGTGGTGATGCCTCCAATGGTAGTCAATCGGGTACAGGCGATTTATGCGCTGGGTCAAGCTTTGCGGCGTAATCCTCATGCTTTTTCCAAACTGGGCGACAGCACCATCGAAAATCCACATTTTCTGGCGCGATTTGATGAGCCGGGACAGTACAATCTGGGTAATTATGCTTATTTGCAAGGTGTTGTGGATTATTTTCATGGGTCATTTGGCAGGCAAGGTGTAGCAGTACGACGCGGTTTGCATTCGTGGTCGGTGAATGACCCGATGTGGGCGGATCAATCGTTCTGCCGGGGGGGTGAGACGGTGGTGGCCTGTGAAATCCGGCTGCACAACCCCAGCTTTATATTCATTCGTTTGGGGTCGAATGATGTGGGGGTATCAGATGTGTTCGACCGGAATATGCGCGAAATTGTTGAATTTTGCATCAACAGCGGGGTTGTGCCGATGATCGGAACAAAGGCCGACCGTCACGAGGGAAGCAACCGGAACAATGAAATTATGCGGCAGATTGCGGCGGATTATCGCGTGCCGTTATGGGATTTTGATGCTGTATCTGCTACTATTCCGGGGCGTGGACTGGATATGGATGGAACCCATCTGACGACATTCTTTGCTCATGATTGGCGTTCGTCGCTGGCGTTCCAGCGAGGGCACGGGGTTCACAGCCTGCTGGCGCTGATGACATTACAGCGTGTTTTAGAGGTTGTCACTGGCTGAGGTTTAAGATTTCCTAAAAATCCCGGACAGCAGCGATATTTTCGGATATACTCACACTTCTTACCTAACCTTACAAAAGAGGTGACATTGGCGAAACGAGTGGCCATTTTGCACTTTGCCAGCCCGCCTACGGTTGGCGGGGTTGAATCGACTATAGCTTACCATGCACGTGGACTGGTCGCGCAGGGGTATGCTGTGCGGGTGGTCAGCGGCGCAGGTGAAACCTTCGATGCGCGCGTCGAAACCCATATTAATCCTCTCTTTGGCTCCAAACATCCTGAAATTCTGAAGGTTAAAGCTGAACTGGATGCGGGGACTGTGACTCTTGCTTTTGAGGCTTTGGTCGAACGGCTGGTGACTGATTTGCGGCTGGCGCTAGCGGATTGCAGTGTGTGTATCGTGCATAATGTTCATAGCCTGAACAAAAATCTGCCCCTGACGGCGGCACTGGCACGGCTGGAAGGAACATGCTATTTCATTGCGTGGTGTCACGATCTGGCGTGGATAAATCCGCAGTATCAACCAGAGTTACATGAAGGGTATCCCTGGGATTTACTCCGTCAGGCATGGTCGGGAACGCGTTATGTAACTGTTTCGGAGGCGCGGCGCGGCGAACTGGCGGATTTACTGGGCATTCCACCCGCGCAGATTGCTGTGGTAGTACCCGGTGTTGATCCAGCACAGTTTTTCCATTGGACACCGACTACACGGCAGTTGGTGGAAACCCTGAAGTTATTGGATGCTGATGGTTTGCTGCTCATCCCGGCACGACTGACACGGCGAAAAAATATCGGGTTGGGGCTGGAAATTCTGGCGGCGGTTCGGCGTATTTCGGGCAAAGATTTCCGGCTGATTGTGACCGGGCCACCGGGGCCACATAACCCGACTAATCCCGGCTATCTGAAAGAACTGCTTGATCTGCGAGCGGCGTTGAGTTTGGAAGGCAGCGCGCATTTTCTGTATGCCTATGGTCAGGATGAGCAACCGCTTATCCCTGATGATGATACGATGGCGAATCTATATCAGTTGGCGGATGCCATGCTGTTCCCCACCACGCAAGAAGGATTTGGTATTCCGATAGTGGAAGCCGGATTAGCCGGACTCCCTGTTTTCTGTGCGGATATTCCGCCGCTGCGGAACACGGGACAGGATGATGTAACTTATTTTGATTCGGTACAGGGTTCGCCAGAGAAGATTGCCCAGACGATGTGGGAAACATTACAAGGGTATCCGCCGTATCGCTTGCGGGTTCGGGTACGGCAGGCTTACCGATGGGACACGATTATTCGACAGCAGATTATCCCACTCATTGAGGAGGGTTTATGACCGAGGCAAAAAACTACAACATTCTGTTGGTGCTTTCTGACACTGAACATCTGGAAGCGTGGGTCAATCTGACGCTGCGGTTGACGCCGGAACATGGTGAAATGCATTTGCATGGTATGGTGACGATTCCACCAGAGCAATCGTTGAGCGAGGGTGCTATTCAGGCGCGGAGCTGGCGGGATGCGTTTGAGCCACTAGCGCGGGAACATGACCGGATTCGAGATGAGGTGCGGGTGCATGTTGATTATCAACCGATGAACCGTGTCCTTGAAGATGTGACCAATATCCCGATTGATCTGTTGTTGATCCAGTGGGCAGGGCCATCTGCACTGACAGGCGGGCTTTCGACCGACCAGATTTTGCAGCTTGCGCCGTGTGATGTGGTACTGGTTTCCGGGCTGAGCTGGGAAAGTGAAGGGCCAGTGCTGCTTTCGCTGCGCGGCGGGGCGAATCTGTCGCTGGGGGTTGAGGTGGCGCGGGCGCTGGCCGGGCAATCCAGCATCACCCTGTTTCATGCTGCTGAAAACCGACAGGGCGCGCCTGATCTGGAAGTTCTGATGCGGGCTGATCCGCAAATTACCCGGACGGTGACAGCATTAGGTAGCACAACCGAAGGAATTTTACGTGAGGCTGCGGGGCATAAAGCGATTGTGCTGGGTGCGAGTTTTCAGCAAATGGTTGGCAAATCTACCCGTTTCGGCCCAGTGGCGCAGCAGCTTTTTGAGCGTACAAAATCTCCTGTAGCCTTGGTGCGCGCGTGGCAACCGGAAACACTCGCCTTTCATGCACCGCGTTTACGCCGTTTAACACATGAAGATATTTCGACGCGGGTTGACCGCTGGTTTGCCGAGAATACTTTCGACAGCCACGAGTTCGCAGATTTGGCGGCGTTGATGACCTTGAAGGAAAAACGCGGTGTCACGATCAGCGTCGGGCTGCCCGCGCTTAATGAGGAAGCAACGGTTGAGACGGTCATCCGCACGTTGAAAAAAGCACTGATGGATGACATTCCCCTAGTGGACGAGTTTGTGCTGATCGATAGCAATTCAACGGACAGAACGGTTGCTATCGCCGAGGAATGCGGTATTCCGGTTTATCGCCATATGGATATTTTGCCGGAAGTGGGCACGTATGTAGGTAAGGGCGAGGCGCTCTGGAAAAGTTTACATGCTCTGAAAGGTGACATCATTGCCTGGGTGGATACTGACATCACCAATATTCATCCGCGCTTTATCTATGGTTTGCTCGGCCCGCTGCTGAAATACCCACAAGTGCAATATGTTAAGGGTTTTTACCAGCGACCGATCAAGGCGAATGGTAAGTTGCAGGCTTATGGCGGCGGGCGTGTGACTGAGTTGGTGGCGCGACCTCTCTTTAACCTGTTTTACCCGGAACTTTCCGGCATTGTGCAACCGCTTTCCGGAGAATATGCGGGGCGACGTGAGGCACTGGAACAAGTGCCATTTTTCACCGGCTATGGTGTGGAAACGGGATTGCTGCTTGATCTGCTTGATCGTTATGGTTTGGAGGCAATTGCCCAGACTGATCTGGAAGTGCGCGTTCATCACAATCAACCGCTGGTCGGGTTGAGCAAGATGTCTTTCGCTATTTTGCAGGTGTTCATGTCCCGTCTGGAAACCCGTTATGGGATGCAGCTTATTGACAAAGCCAACCGGAATATGAAACTTATCATCCAAGACCCGGAACGGTTTGCGCTGGAAATTGCCGAGATTGGCGACAATGAACGTCCGCCAATGATTACTGTGCCAACGTATCAGGCAGAGCATGGGAGACAGCCATCTCAGGCGGTTTCCAGCACATAGCGTGTTTCCTGTATCGCCAGATCAATGAATACGGCACACGACCAGCCGAAAATTGGGGCAGCTTTCGGCGGGTGGGTAGCATCCAGTGGGTTGTAATACTCGTAGATGTCCTTGTGCTGCATGAGTAAATCCAGCGTTTTCCGGCGTAGTTGACGCGAAAGATCGTGACGATTGATGCGGGCTAAAGCGTCCACAAACAGATAATTGATGTTCACCCAAGCCGGGCCGCGCCACATTTGCTGTGGGTCAAATGCTGGATCATTGATGGCGACGGTGGGTAAAGGCCATTCCGTCCAGAATTCTGCCGGGTCAGTCAGGTGACGGAGAAGCCGTTGATTGACTGATTCCGGAAGCCGCCCCGTCCACATCGGCAGGAGGCTAAAGGGTGTCATGACCGGGATTGGCTCACCATTGTGGCTTGCCATGAAACAGCCGCGCGTTTCGTCCCACATGTTGTTCAGCATGGATTGGGCAGATCGATCGGCATCCTGTCGGTAACGGGCAGCATCCTCCGGCAGACCAATCAATTCGGCGATGCGCGCCAGACTTTCCCGTTGCAGACAGAGATAAGTGTTCAAATCCGGCGAAACCACAGGCATCCCATAATCCCAGAGTGGGCTGTCGTCCAGACCCGACGAGAAGGGGTGGCGATATTCGCTCAAGCCGTTGCCGTTGCTGCTGAAGTTGATCCACCAGTTATGCCAGCGCACCAGCGGTTCATAAACTTCCTGTAAGAAGTCCAGATGACCGGAAGTTTCATAAAGTTTGAGGGCTGTCCACGCGGCAAGTGGCGGTTTGGTCACATCCTCATCAACCGGGGTGGTGAGGTGGGTTACCAATCCTTCGTCATGGATGGCATCTGGCAGCATTCCATCGGCGCGTTGGTGGTCGAATATGATGCGAAGCTGGTCTTCTGCCAGACGCGCATCAATATGGCGATAGGCTAATGCATGGAAAAATTGATCCCAGTGCCAAACACCAACATAATGAATTTTTGAAGGAACAAGCGACTCGCGGGTGAAGAAATAACGGGTATTCAATAAACCCGAACGCATGACCCACCAAGCATAATCATACTGCACACGATAACGTTCCAACACTGGTGGCGTGGAATCGAACCATTCTGCCCAGCGTACCCGGGCTTCTGCGATGGCTGTTTCTGGCGGAGGAATGGAACGGTTATAGGCCAGACGTGGGGTTATATTGAGAAGTAACGCGTCACCCGTTTGGGCTTCGAGCATTAGTTTAATCTGAAACCTGCGTTCCCCGACTTCGGTAATGGTGTTTTCCAGGAGTACAGCATTGGTGGTATAAGCAGCATTTCGTTTGCCGTGCAACAGGCCACCCCGGCGGTCGGTCTCTCCCTTGTCGCTGTGGACGACAAATTGCAATCCGTAACACCCGGCTGGCAAACGCACCAAAATGGTTTCCGGGTCGATAAATACCCACTCAAATTGCCCAACCGTTGTGTTGAATTGGACAACATGCGGATAGGTATCGGACTCAAGCGCCATCGGTACTCCATCAGCATCCAGCAGTGTGAAATGCTCGATGATGGGTGGGCGTTTGCGGTAATGCCCGACCTCGTTCTCCCACTTTAACCAGCGTTCTGCCAATCGGAGTGCCAGTTCGTTGCCCTGCCGAAACAGCAGCAGGCGTGATCCCCGGTCGGTGAATGGTATGTTGGTCAGGTCAATTCGATTGTGAAGATTTTCAAATGCCGACATAATTATTGAGGTTTGATTCGCCGATAACCAGTTTCATTGTAACCGGAACTGGCATAGATGCGAGTGAATTTTCATGTTTTCTAATATCAAGTGAGGTTTTGTGACCAAGCCAATTGCTTTACAACTGTACACCCTACGCGATGCGTTAGGGAAAGATTTTGAGGGTGTCATCCGCAAAGTTGCCGAGATCGGTTATGCAGGTGTGGAGACAGCCAATATGTATGGCAAATCACCTGCTGATGCCGCCAAACTTTTTCAGGAATTGGGTTTGCAAGTCGCCAGTGCCCATGCCCCATTGCCGTTAGGTGGGAAGAAAAATGAGGTACTGGACACGATAGCGACACTGGGCTGCAAACGTCTGATCTGTGCTTTTTTTCCGCCAGAGGAATTCACCAGCACTGATAAGGTTAAACATGTCTGCGACCAACTTAACGAAGCTGATGCAGTAGCGCAGGAAAATGGACTGACTTTTTTCTACCACAACCATTGGTGGGAATTTGAGTATCTGGTTGAGGGGAAACCTGCCTATCAGTTTATGCTCGATCATCTGAACCCGACTGTGCATTTTGAAGTTGATACTTATTGGGTGCAGGTGGGTGGGCGTGACCCCGCCGCAGCGGTAAGCGAACTCGGTGCGCGGGCCTCGCTATTGCATATCAAGGATGGCCCAGCGACTAAAGATGATCCGATGGCGGCAGTTGGTACGGGAGTTCTGGATTGGGCGGCGGTGATTGGCGCAGGCAGCGCGGCGGATTGGCTGATTGTGGAACTCGACCGCTGTGCGACCGATATGCTGGAGGCCGTTAGCAAAAGTTATGATTATCTAATTACAAAGGGATTCGCTCATGGCAGCAAAGGTTAATGTTGGCATCATTGGCTGTGGGAATATTTTTCCGCAGTATATCAATGGTTGTCGCGCGTTTGAGATTCTGGATGTGGTGGCAGTGGCGGATATTGACCTGAGCCGGGCACAGGCACGGGCGAAAGAATTCAAAATTCCCAAAGCCTGTACAGTGGCAGAATTACTGGCTGACCCCGCAATCGAAATCGTGGTTAATCTGACGGTGCCACAGGTACATGCAGCGGTCAGTCTGGATATATTACGGGCTGGTAAACACGTTCACGGCGAAAAACCATTGGCACTGCGGCGGGAAGAAGGACAGGAAGTTCTGGCGATAGCTAAACAAAAGGGCTTGCTGGTCGGCTGCGCCCCAGATACTTTCCTGGGTGGTGGTATTCAGACGGCTCGTAAACTGCTGGACGATGGGGCTATTGGCGCTCCGGTTTCAGCGGTGGCTTTTATGTGTGGGCATGGGCCGGAATCCTGGCATCCTAACCCGGAGTTTTATTATAAGCAGGGTGGCGGGCCGCTGTTTGATATGGGGCCGTATTATCTGACGGCGCTCATCAATTTGTTAGGTTCGGTCAAACGGGTGACGGCTTCCGCGCGCATTTCATTCCCGGAACGGGTGGCAACCAGTAAAGAAAAGAATGGTTTGCGGATTGGCGTAGAAATTCCCACGCATGTATCCGGGGTTCTGGATTTTGAGTCCGGCGCGGTGGGCACGGTGATTATGAGCTTTGATACATGGGCACATCATTTGCCGTTGATCGAAATCTATGGCGCGGAAGGCTCGATGAGTGTTCCAGACCCGAATACATTTGGTGGTACGGTTAAAACCCGCCGTTCGGATGCCAAAAACTGGGAAGATAATCCACTAACGCACAGTAGTACAGTTGGGCGCGGTATTGGTGTCGCGGATATGGCTTATGCTATTCGCACTGGTCGAACACATCGAGCCAGCGGCGAATTGGCCTATCATGTGCTGGATGTGATGCAAAGCCTGCACGAAGCCTCAGAACTGGGGCGGCATGTGATGATTGAAAGCACCTGTGCCAAACCATCTGCACTGCCAACTGGATTAGCAGCAGGTACGCTAGACAGCGCTTAAATTCCCCAGAAGATAATCAGGCTGATGATGAGGCCGACGAAAGTGACAATGGTCATCCCCAGGCCAACTTTAAAAAAATCGCCAAAGGAATAACCACCCGGCCCCATCATTAGCACATTGACCGCGTGGGCGATTGGCGTCAAAAACGCAGTGGAGCAGGCGATGGCAACAGCAACAGCCATTGCCTGCGGGCTGACCCCAACCTGAAGTGCTGTGGCAATGGCGATTGGGCCGATCACTAATGGGGCGACCTGCCCGCCGATAATCTGTGTGAGCAGCATGGTGAGCAAAAACAAGCCAGCAATCAAGGTCAGTGGGCCAAAGGGTGCCAACCCACCAACCAATATGGTTCCAAGTCGTACACCTAAACCTGTATTGACCATTGCAATACTGATAGGCAGCATCCCGGCAATCAGAAAAACGACCCGCCATTCAATGGTGCGGTAGGCTTCATCCATGCTGATACATCCTGCCAGTACCATAGCTACGGCACCCGTCAGCATGACTTCAGCCAGCGGCAGGATATTGAGGACGGATGCCAGCACCACTAGTGCTGTAATGAGCAGTGCCCAAGGTGCTTTATGTGGCAGGGGCGGCTGGTGAACATGGCTGCTTTGCAACAGCAGATAATCACGGTCGCGTTCTAAAGCACGAATGCGCTGGGCTGGGCCGACCATGAGCAGTGCATCCCCGACTTCCAGTGGTGTTGTCCCAACGTCTGTGCGGTAACTGCGGCCTTCGCGCCAAAGAGCCACCGTCGTCAGGCCATATTTGTTGCGGAAGCGCATATCCTTGAGGGTTTTGCCAACGATATTGGAACGCGGTGGGATAATGACCTCGGTTAAATCAACCGCATAATCGCGCTTACCGCTTAGCTGGGTGTTTTCCCGACCACAAACCAGCCCCCACTCGGTTAGTTTCTCTACCCGTTCCCAACGCCCCAGGACGAGTAAATAATCATCCACGAGGATGACTTCATGAGCTTCCGGGGCAAGGATGGCATTACTTCCTCTCCAGATGGCGAGGACGGTGATACCCAATTCTTCCCCGATCTGACTCTGGCTCAGGGTTGTATTGACCAGATCAGAGGTTGGGGGTACTCGCACTTCCCACAGGCGTTCTCCTAAATGATAGGTTTCCGAAAGACTGCGGGAAAGGCTGCGTGGGCTGACTGTCTGGCTGAGGGATTCGCGGTCTGGAAGCAATCGCCGCCCGATAACTGCCATGAATGCCAGCGACAAGAGCACAATCAGTCCACCTGTTGGCAAAAAATCCAGCATCCCTAATCCGGTTTGTTTCTGGTCGATCAGGATGCCGCTGAGAATGATATTGGCTGTGGTGAAGTAGGTTGCCATTCCCCCAACCAATGTGCCGAAGGATAGGGGGATGAGCAACTTGGAAAGGCGTACATTCGAATCGCGCCCAACCTGTCCAGCAGCGGGCAGCAGCACTGCCCCGGCGGCGATATTATTCATCACCAATGATAGCAGCGCCCCGGTGGACATAAAAAGGAGCACCAATCGAAGTTCCGAACCCCGTCCAATTTGCCGGATTCGGTTGGCAATCCATTGAATTACCCCGGCGTTTTCGAGGCTTTCGGTGATGATGAACAATCCTATGATGGTGATGACTGCGCTGCGGCTGAAGCCGGACAGGGCTTCCTGCGGTGTTACCAGTCCGCTGATGCCTAATGCCAACAGCACGATCAGAGCGACCACATCCGGGCGTAATCGATTGGAAATGATGACGAGCAGAGCGGCAAGAATAATGCCGATAAGTACAATTTCCGCGTTGGATAACATAATGCATAAAGCGTTAGTGGATTGATTTTATGCCATTGTAACATGAAGAAACGAAAGGGGTACGGGCGCTGAATCATTCATTGGGATAGGCAAATGATAGCTCTGTCTGGCACAATCCTGACGCGACCACATGAAGGAGGCCATTTTTGAGTACAACAGACAACGTACCTGAGCAGCCAAAAGTAAGCTCGGCTCGGATTATCGCCCGGAACACCATGTTCAGCGTAGGGGCTAACTTCGCTCTGCGCGGTTTAAGCCTGTTGTTTAATATTCTGGTTATCCGGCAATTGGGGGATGCCAGTTTTGGTCAATACTCGGTTGTTCTGGCTTGGGCGGGTATCTTTTCCTTCATTGGGGATTTGGGAATCGCGCAATACATGACTCGCGAGATTGCCCGCGACAAAGCTAAAGTCACGCAGTTGTTTTGGGATGTATCAACCCTGCGATTCCTGCTGGCGATTCTGGCGGCGGTTGTCACCACGCTGGGGGCGATTGCTAACGGGTATGAAGGCCGGGTGGTGCTGGCGATTGCTTTGTACACTTCCAGCTATTTTCTGCAAGCTATCCTTGCTCCTCTGGCTGGATTGATCGCAGGGCATGAACGGCTGGATATTGTCTCGGTATTTACCGTTATCGGGCAAATCATCTTTATGGTTTTCGGGGCATTATTCCTGTTTGCGGGATTCGACTTTGTGTGGCTGGTGATTGCTTCCCTCATCAATATTCCAGTATTGATTGCCCTGTGTGTGGTGGTCATTCGGCGAAATGGCTACATGCCGCCGCGTTTTCATATCACTCCCTCAAGCTGGTGGTGGCTGCTGAAAGCTGGTTTGCCTTTTGCATTCATCCAGCTTACGCTGAGTTCAGCTTACCAATTTGATCGGCTGATTTTGGAGAAGTCTTTTTCAGAATCGTATGTCGGCTGGTACAGCGCCGCTTACACCCTGACGCGGGCGTTTCTGGTGGTGACGGCGGCTTTTAGCTCGTCGCTGGTGCTGACACTGGCGCGTGAACATGCCACGAATCCAGCGGTTGTTCGCCCCTGGTATTATCGTTCAGTTCGCTTCATGCTGTTTCTTGGGCTTCCACTGGCGGTGGGTGGGAGTGTGCTGGCGGATAAGATTATTGACATCGCCTATGGCGCGGCGTATGCTCCAACGGCTATCGCTTTCGCTATCCTGATGTGGGATACACCACTTCTGATGTATACCTCATTGGGTGGGAATATCACGACTTCGATTCAGAAAGAGCGCAAAGCAGCCGTGATTTATGCCTGCGAGGCTGCGTTTAATATTATCACCAATTTGATTCTTATTCCCCAATACGGGGTGATCGCGGCAGCTTTTACGACGGTATTCACTGAGCTAGTGGGCGTGCTGCTGTTTTACATTCTGTTCCGGCGGGAATTTGGTGCGGGAATTGGGCTGACTAATGCGCTTCGGTTGGCGGTTGCAGCGGGGTTAATGGGTGCGGCACTGTTCCTGCTGCGGGATGTGCGCGTTTTGGAAAGCAACACACTGTCGATGGGAATGATGGTGGTAGCAGGAGTGGTGGTTTATCTGGGTGCTGTGTGGGGTACTGGCGCACTGACGGCAGATGAACGGGCATTGCTAGGGCGGGCATTTGGGAAGATTGGCCGAAAGTTAAAACTTAAAACCTGAGCTAAAAACAGGACTTGTTTCCTGATTATCCCACTATCGCAAGCAAACATGTTGGCTGAAATGTTTGTGAAAGGTAGTGTGTTTTACGCTTTTGGGTAGTCGAATCATTGAGCCAGACAGGATTGAGCCATTTTGACGACCAATAGTGTGATTTCAAGTGAATGGATCACTTCTTTTACTCCAAATCCCTCCGCGAGACTACGAATGTTCGCATTCCCGTATGCAGGAGCGGGGGCAGTGGTTTACCGTACCTGGGAAACCGCGCTGCCGAATGAAGTTGAACTAGCTATAATCCGTTTGCCGGGGCGTGAGTCACGTTTGCGAGAGCAGCCTTTCACGCAGATGCAGCCATTGGTTAGCGCGGTGGTAGATGCGCTTATTCCCCAACTGGATAAACCATTTGTGTTTTTTGGGCACAGCATGGGGGCGCTGGTTGCGTTTGAAGTTGTGCGGGAACTACGGCGGCAGCGCCAGCCGATGCCAAAACATTTGCTGATTTCTGGCCGGCGTGCGCCTCACCTGCCTGACCCGGATTCAGCACTGCATCCATTGGGAGACCCAGCTTTCGTCAAAGAGATGCAGCGACGCTACGGCGGGATTCCTGATGCGATTTTGAAAACACCTGAATTGTTGGCGCTGTTCGTCCCTATACTGAAGGCTGATTTTTCGGTGATTGAAACCCATACCTACACTGAGGAATCGTCGCTTGATTGCCCAATTTCGGTTTATGGTGGTACGCAGGATTTTGTGCTGCGTGCTGGTGATCTGGAAGGCTGGGCACAACACACAAGCCAAGCGTTCCAAATTCAAAAATTCGCGGGCGGGCATTTCTATTTCCAGAACCAGCAAACCGAATTGCTGGAGGCGATGTCAAAGGTGCTGAAGACTTATCTGTGATAACCCGTAAGATGAACCCAATCCAAGTTCGTCCAGAGTGGCAACCAGCACCCGAAGTGATAAACCTGGTTGAAACCGACGTTCATTTGTGGGTAATTACCCTCGAACAGCCAGAAGCAGTCGTAAAACATCTGGTTACATTTCTGGCTGACGAAGAACGTGAGCGTATGGCACGTTATGTTTTTCCGCATTTGCGACAGGAATATGCAGTGGCACGAGGAGCGATGCGGTCGATTCTGGCGTGGTATTTAGGGCTAGAGGCGAAAGCATTACAGTTTGCTTATGGTGCACAGGGAAAACCCAGATTAGCTGCCGGGGATGTGAAATTTAATCTATCTCATTCCGGCGGACTGGCATTGTTGGGTGTGACACGCAACCGCGAGATAGGTGTCGATATTGAGTTGGTGCGGCCTGTAAATGAGCTATCTCAAATGGCAAAGCGGAATTTTTCGGCAGCGGAAAATGTGATTTTGAGCCAACTCCCGGCTGAAAAGCAGACTGAGGGTTTTTTTAACTGTTGGACGCGCAAAGAGGCGTACATCAAAGCATTGGGTGATGGTTTTTCGTATCCGCTATATCGTTTCGATGTGACGTTAAAACCGGGCGAGGCGGCAAGGCTGCTACGGGTGGCGGATGACCCGGCTGAAGCGAGTCGCTGGCATTTGGAAGCCGTGAAGCCCGCTGAGGATTATATTGCGGCTGTGATTGTCGAAGGGCGGGATTGGACGCTGCGGCAATGGCAATGGGACGGAAAGCGAATTGTGGCCTGATTGGGCTGTGATATAGAATAAAGTTTCAGCCCGGTTTGTATGCGGGCGCATCAGGGGGATGGATTTGATGAATGAACCGATAGCGATTATTGGGATCGGCTGCCGTTTTCCGGGTGGTGTACATAATCCCGATACATTCTGGCAACTCCTGAAGCATGGTGTGGATGCGATTAGTGATATTCCAGCCAGCCGCTTTGATGTAGATAGTTATTATGACCCAAAGCCCGGTGTCGTTGGTAAGATTGCCACACGGCAGGGCGGTTTCGTTGATCATATTGATGAATTTGATGCTGCTTTTTTTGGTATTCCACCGCGTGAGGCGAATTTTGTAGACCCCCAACAACGTCTTTTGATGGAAGTGGCATGGGAGGCGATGGAAGATGCTGGTTTAGTGCCCGCCAAATGGATGGGCAGCCAGACAGGTGTGTTCGTTGGTATGTGGACGAACGATTACGAAGACCGCATGTACGCCGCTTCCAATAATGTGAATCTGTACATCACCACGGGCGGTGGGCGGTACTCAGCATCGGGTCGGTTGTCCTACATTTTTGATTTTCATGGCCCAAGTATGACGGTTGATACGGCGTGTTCATCTTCGCTGGTGACCACACTGCTGGCTTGCCAGAGTATCTGGAACGGCGAGTCCGAAATGGCGCTGGCAGGTGGTACGAATCTGATTCTGGTGCCGCAGATTACGGTGGGTTATTCCAAATCCGGGATGCTCTCGCCCGATGGTCGCTGTAAATTTGGCGATGCCAGTGCTAATGGCTATGTTCGCAGCGAAGGGGTGGGCATTGTAGTGCTGAAAGCCCTGTCACGAGCGCAGGCAGATGGTGACCCGATTTATGCCCTGATTCGCGGTGGCGCGGTCAATAATGATGGTCGCAGCAGTGAACTGCTGGTCGCGCCCAGCCCGATTACGCAGGCCGCTATGCTGCGTGAAGCCTATCATTCGGCAGGTGTGCCGCCGGAACAGGTGCGTTATGTTGAGGCGCATGGTACAGGCACACGGGTGGGCGACCCGGTTGAACTTACGGCATTGGGTGAGGTACTTGGTGAAAATCGTCCTTCAGATCGACCCTGCATTGTCGGTTCGGTGAAAACCAACATCGGCCATACCGAAGCAGCATCGGGTGTTGCCGGATTAATCAAAGCTGTTCTGGCGCTGAAAAATCGTGCCATTCCTGCCAGTTTGCACTTTAACAACCCCAGCCCAAGCATTCCCTGGGATGAATTGCCATTTGTCGTTCCCCAGTCACTTATGCCCTGGCCGGATGATCTGCGCCCTGCTTATGCGGGTGTTAATTCTTTCGGTGTCACCGGGACGAATGCTCATATCGTATTAGAGGCCTATGAACCGGAGCCTTTACATCTTCCGGCTGTTGAAAGGGCAGCCAATAAGCCCTTTTTGCTACCGCTTTCGGCGCAGAGTCGTGAGGCATTAGTGGAGTTGGCGCGCCAATATCAAGATGTGGTACAGGTGGCTGAACTGGTTGATGTGGCTTACACAACCGCTTTGCATCGAACACACCATTCTGTGCGGCTGGCAGCAGTGGCGGCGGATGATATGGCGATGCGCGAACAACTGTCCGCCTTCGTCAATGGTGAAAAACGACGCGGATTAGCTGTTAGCGGGGATGCAAGCCGGACAGCGCGCAAAATCGCTTTCATTTTTCCGGGTCAGGGTGGGCAGTGGATTGGTATGGGGCGCGAACTGCTGGAAAATGTTTCTGCTTTCCGGTCAATGATTGAGCAGTGCGAAACTGCTATGCACCCTTATGTGGATTGGTCGTTGACCGAGGAATTGCAATCCGGCGCCCGGTTCGATGAAATTGATGTGGTTCAGCCTCTCTTGTTCGCTGTGCAGATTTCGCTGGCGGCAGTCTGGCGGGCATGGGGTGTTGAACCGCAGGGTGTGATCGGTCACAGTATGGGGGAAGTGGCGGGCGCCTATGTAGCAGGTGCATTGAGTCTGGAAGATGCTGCCCATATCATCTGTCGCCGCAGTCAGTTGATGAAGCGTGTCAGCGGACAGGGCGCGATGGCGGTGGTTGAACTGACCTTCGATGAAGCACTAACTGCGATTGCCGGATATGAAGATCAATTGGGCATTGCAGTCAGTAATGGGCCGCGTTCGACGGTGATTTCCGGTGATCCAGCCGCTTTGGAAACTGTTTTGGAAGCTTTACGATCGCGTGAAATTTTTTGTCGACCGGTGAAAGTCGATGTAGCAGCACATAGTCCGCATATGGAAGCACTGCGACCGGAACTGGTCAACGATCTGAGTGGGCTGCTGGCTCAAAACACAAATGTGCCTCTGTATTCGACCGTGACGGGGGCAGTGCAGGATGGTGCGGCATTCGACGCCGATTATTGGGGACAGAACTTGCGTCAGCCCGTGTTGTTTGCGGGGGCAGTGCAGGCTGCAATTGCGGAGGGGTTCAATACATTTATTGAAATTAGCCCGCATCCAGTGCTGCTAGCGGCGGTTGAACAGAGTATATCGCTGCTAAATGCTGAAGATACTTTAGTTCTGGCTTCGACCCGGCGCGAAGAAGCTGAAGCGGCTGGACTGCTGGAGTCTTTGGGCGGTTTGTATGCAGCGGGGTATGAGGTTGATTGGGGACGGTTGTATCCACACGGGAATGTACTGCGCTTGCCAACCTATCCCTGGCAACGCGAACGTTTCTGGGTTGATGAATCTGCACCATCCGGCGGGTTGCAAATTGGTCGGCATACAAGCGATCATCCACTGCTCAGTTCTTATTTCAAATCACAATCGGGAACTCATTACTGGGAATTTCCGGTTGATCTGGCACTGATGCCGTATCTGGCTGACCATCAGGTACAGGGCAATCCTTTGTTTCCGGCGGCAGGTTATGCAGAGATGGCTTTGGCAGCCGCAAATCAGGCATTTGGCGCGGGCGCGCATTCGGTCGAAGATTTGAAGTTCACAGAGGCTATGTTCCTGACGAGCCCACGTGTTGTGCAGGTGATGGTTGCCTCAGAAGCTGCGGGACGGGCTACCTTCCATTGCTTTAGCCGCCCTGCGGACGATGAACAAGCATGGACGCTGCACGCCAGTGGTACGATTCGGTTGGGCGAAACCGCCATGCAACCCGCCTTCGATCCCCCGGATGCTCTGCGAGGGCGGCTACTGGAAACTATAACCCATGACCAGCATTATGCCGCTCAGCGATCACGGCGACTGGAGTATGGGCCAGCATTCCAGGGCGTAACCCATATCTGGAAAGCGGCGGATGAATCGCTGGCTGAACTGCATTTGCCCGAAACCGCAACCACTGGAGCATATCGAATTCATCCCGCGCTGCTGGATACCTGTTTCCAGACTCTTTTGACCGTTCTGCCAAATGGAAACACCGATACTTATCTGCCCATCACACTGGATGAACTCCGACTGTACCAACAACCAGAACCAGATAGCATCACATGGGCTTATGCACGGCAGTTGGATGCTCATAACGAAGATATTCTGACTGGCGATGTATTGCTGTTGAGCGCTTCGGGACAGGTGTTATTAGCGGCAGAAGGATTGCGGATGCAGCGCCTTGAACGCGGCACCGATGTTCTGGAAGACCTGCTGTATGAATTGGTGTGGGAGCGGGTGAGTGTAGATGATTCACCGTCCAAGCCAGCCGCATCTGGAAACTGGTTAATTCTGGCGGATAACGGCGAATTTGGCACCGAATTGACCGCAGGTTTAGTTGATTGGGGGGAGAACTGCGCGATTGTTCATGTGGGCGAAGGCTATGCATCGTTGGGTTCCGGGCATTATCAGGTTAATCCGAATAATCCCGATGATTTCCGGCAACTTTTACGCGATTTGAATCTGGATGGCTATGCCGAACTGCGCGGCGTTGTTCACCTTTGGAGTTTGGATGCTGCCTCCGAATCGGTGACACTGGATTTGCTGCATAGGGTAGAAACACTCGGTTCAATTAGTGCGATGTATATCACTCAGATGCTTAGCGAAGCAGGGCTAAACCCGCGTGTGTGGCTGGTGACGCAATCTGGAAGGATTGAGCAATCGCCATTATGGGGTTTTGGTGCTGTGCTGGCGAATGAACATCCAGAATTGAAGCCGACACGGGTTGGTATTACACGTGAAACTTCACCCGCCCAACTGCGACCTGCTTTTTTTGATGGCAAATTGCTCGATGTGCGCGAGTTTGAAATTGAGCAGGACTACCTGATCTGCAGACAGCGACACTTTTCGGATCTATTGCAGGGCTATGGCGCGGTTGAACAGTTTGAAGTAAGTGCGGTTGAGCAACCCTTCAGGGCTGAAGTGGCTGAGCCGGGTGTGCTGGATAACTTGCAGTGGCGAACATTTACGCCACCACTGCCCGGTTTAGGAGAAGTCTTGATTGAAGTACAGGCGGTCGGTCTGAACTTCATGAATGTGATGTCTGCTTTGGGTATTTACCCCGGTTATCCAAAGGGTGTTGGGCCGCTGGGCATTGAGTGCAGCGGACGCATCGCAGCCGTTGGCGATGGCGCGACTGAGTGGCAGGTTGGAGATGAAGTGCTGGCGATGGCTTTTGACAGCCTCGGCACACATGTTGTGACCGATGCACGACTGGTTGCCCGCAAGCCCAAACACCTCAGCTTTGAAGAAGCGGCAACACTGCCGATTGTTTTTTTGACGGCGTATTATGCACTGAATGAATTGGCTCGCTTGTCACCGAATGAGCGTGTGTTGATTCATGCTGGAACGGGCGGTGTCGGTCTGGCCGCTATTCAACTGGCAAAACTGGCGGGTGCTGAAATTTATGCAACCGCTGGAACTGATGAGAAGCGGGCCTACCTACGCGATGAACTGGGCATTGAACATGTAATGGACTCGCGGTCATTGGCTTTTGCCGACGAAATTATCCATCTCACAGACGGCGAGGGTGTGGATGTTATTCTGAACTCATTGGCGGGGGAGGCGATTTCGCGCGGGTTAAGCATCCTGCGACCGTATGGACGCTTTCTCGAAATCGGCAAGCGTGATATTTATGGAAACACACAGCTTGGATTGCTGCCCTTCCAGAAAAGCCTGAGTTACTTTGCCATCGACTTCGACCATATGGGGCGGAATCGTCCGGCTCTGGTCGGCAAGCTGTTGCGGGAAATTGTGGAACAGGTGGAGGCGGGTGATTTATATCCGCTGCCGATGACGGTGTTTCCAGCAGCGGAATTGGTCGATGCTTTCCGGTTTATGGCACAGGCGAAACACGTCGGCAAAATTGTGGTTGCACCTCGACAGGGTAATGCACAAGTTGTTACGCAACAGGGTGTTGTGAAGGATGACAGCTCGTACCTGATTACAGGTGGTTTGGGCGGTCTGGGTCTGGAAACTGCACGCTGGTTAGCCAATCAAGGGGCACGCAGTCTGGTGCTGGTGGGGCGGCGTGGACCGGGCGAAAATGCACGTGTGTCGATTGCGGAACTGGAAATGCAGGGTGTTCGAGTCACAACTGCTGCATTGGATGTTGCAAATCCGGCAGCGGTTGCTGATCTGGTTTCGCATATTCAAGCTGAACTACCGCCCCTAAAAGGCGTTATTCATGCGGCGGGTGTACTGGAAGACAGCACGATTGCTCAGATGGATGCGGCACGTTTCCGCACGGCGATACAACCTAAAATGGACGGCGCCTGGAATCTGCACGAGGCTACACTCGACGTTCCGCTGGATTTCTTTGTGCTTTACTCTTCGGTCGCGGCTACGCTGGGCATGGCTGGACAAGCCAATTATGCGGCGGGCAATGCCTTTCTGGACGGACTGGCCCGTTATCGCCATGGGCAAGGTTTACCCGCGTTAAGCATCAATTGGGGACCATGGTCGGAAATTGGATTGGCGGCTGCGCAGTCGAATCGTGGAGAACGATTGGCAGAACGCGGTTTGGGCAGCATTACCCCTGAAGAAGGTATGGCCGCACTGAAAGGGCTGATGCACTCCGAAATGACGCAGGCGACTGTGATGCGTTTTGATGCGACTCAGTGGGTTAAAACATACCCAGCACAAAAGGTTCTGCTGGCTGATTTGCTCGGTGAACAAACAACATCTGATGAAAAAGTGGAAACTGCGGTCAGCGATCTGCGGGCGGAACTGCAAGCGGCTGAACCGGGGCGGGCGCGGCGAGCTCTGCTGGAAAACCATATTCGTGAACAGGTGGCGCAGGTTTTGGGATTGGCGGCTAACCGGGTTGATGTACAAAAGCCCCTACGTAATTTGGGCATCGACTCTTTGATGACGCTGGAACTACGCAACCGATTGGAAAGTACACTAAAATTAAGTCTCTCAGCTACTCTGGTTTTTAATTATCCAACAGTGGCTGTACTGGCAACTCATCTGGGTGAAAAGCTGGGCATTCCGCTGGATGCTGTAAAATCGGAAGTTCCGACCGAGGAACTACCCCAAGAAAATGTACTGGACGAATTAGAAAATCTTTCCCGTGACGAAATCGCGGCTATGCTGGCAGATGAACTGGACTCACTCGATGATCTGCTGAAAGGGAATTGACTTGTCGCAGGACGAAACGCTCTTACAGCTTAAAAAGGCACTGGCCGCTATTAAAGAACTGCGTGCGCGTTTGGATACAGTCGAACGGGCGCGAACTGAACCGATTGCCGTTATTGGCATGGGCTGTCGTTTTCCGGGCGGGGCAAATTCGCCTGAACAGTTCTGGGAACTGCTGGCGAACGGGGTGGATGCGGTCAGCGAGACTCCGAAAGATCGTTGGGATATTGATGCGCTTTATGATGCGGATGCAAATGCTCCCGGCAAAATTGCTTCGCGATGGGGTGGTTATTTGCGCGATGTTGACCAGTTCGACCCCTACTTCTTTGGTATTTCGCCAAAAGAAGCTGCGTTTATGGATCCGCAGCAGCGGCTTTTGCTGGAAGTGGCCTGGGAAGCACTGGAAAGTGCAGGGCAGACACGGGAACAATTGGCGGGCAGTCTGACGGGTGTGTATGTGGGTGTCCACAGCCACAGTACCGATTACTATCTGATGCAGGTGCAGGATACCGAAGCGATTGATACCTACACTGGTACAGGAACATCTCACAGCGTTGTTGGCGGGCGTTTATCGTATCTGTTCGACTGGCAAGGGCCGAATGTGACGATCGATACCGCCTGTTCGTCCTCACTCGTAGCTATTCATCTGGCGGTACAAAGCCTGCGTAATAAAGAATCCAATCTGGCGCTGGCGGGCGGCGTAAATATTATGCTTTCGCCGGAATTTACCATTACGGCCTCGCGGATGCATATGCTTGCGCCGGATGGACGCTGTAAAGCCTTTGACCAGCGGGCAGATGGTTTCGTGCGTGGCGAGGGTGCTGGAATGGTTGTCCTCAAGCGGCTTTCGGATGCAGAAGCCGATGGTGACAATATTCTGGCAGTGATACGCGGTTCGGCGATCAACCAAGATGGTAAATCTAACGGGTTGACCGCGCCCAACAGCTTATCCCAAATGGCGGTCATCCGGGCGGCAATGGTTAATGGCGGTGTTGAACCTTCGCAGATCAGTTGTATTGAAGCGCATGGTACAGGTACAGCGCTTGGCGATCCGATTGAAGTGGAAGCATTGGCTGAAGTGCTGGGCGGCGAAAATGCGCCGGAACGAACATGGTTGGGGTCGGCTAAATCCAATATTGGTCACCTAGAAGGGGCATCAGGTGTAGCAGCCTTCATCAAAATGGTACTTTCGCTGCAACACAAAGCGATTCCGCCACTGCTGCATTTCACCGGATTGAACCCCCACATCTCGTTTGAAAACACGCCTTTTGCTGTCACAACTGAAATGCAAAGTTGGGATGTGAAAGGCAAGCGATTAGGCGGAGTCAGTTCATTCGGTTGGTCGGGTACGAATGGGCATGTGATTGTTGAAGAATACGAACCCCAATCCTTATCCAATTTAGCTGCCGACAATGAAGCGGTGGCGCTGCCGATTTCGGCACATACGACTGACGCGCTTAAGGAACTAGCCGCACGCTACAGCGAGTTTTTGAAACATGCTGATGCAATTCCGTTGCGGCAAATCGGCTATACAGCGACATTGAAGCGTAGTCAGCATGAATTCCGCTTATCTGTTGCTGGACGCACTCATGCTGAATTGGCAGAAAAATTAAGTGCTTATACAGTCGGTGAAATCGCGCAAGGTGTGGCAGTTGGTCAAAAAGACCCAGATGTGGCATTGAAAGTCGTTTTTGTCTTTCCGGGGCAGGGTGGGCAGTGGATTGGCATGGCACGCGAACTGATGGCGAGTGAGCCTGTGTTTCGTCAGGCGATGGAAGCCTGTGAAGTTGCTATCCATCCGCTGGTGAATTGGTCGCTGCTGGAACAGCTTGACTTGCCAGAAGACAAAGCCCGACTGAACGAGATTGATGTTATCCAGCCAACTCTGTTTGCGATTCAGGTTGCGCTGGCGGCGTTGTGGCAGTCGTGGGACGTAGAACCGGATGCGATTCTGGGACACAGTCTGGGTGAAGTGGCTGGGGCATATGTCGCTGGAGTCTTGAGTCTGGAAGATGCCGCCAAAGTGATTTGCTATCGCAGTCAGTTGATGAAACGCACCAGTGGGCAGGGCGCGATGGCGGTCATTGGGCTTTCGGCTGAACAAACCCGGACACGATTAAAGGGCTATGAAGATAAACTTTCGATTGCTGTTAGCAACAGCCTGCGTTCGACGGTGATTTCTGGTGAACCTGCCGCGTTGGAAACAGTAATGAACCAACTGCGGATGGAGAATATTTTCTGTCGCCCGGTGAAGGTGGATGTGGCGTCACACAGCCCGCAGATGGAACCTCTGCGACCTGAACTGGTCAAATTGCTGGCGGGGTTGAAACCACAGACCGGCAATCTTCCGATTTATTCGACGGTTGATGGTGATGTGCGCGATGGCAGCACATTTACACCGGACTACTGGGGACGAAATCTGCGGCAACCTGTGTTGTTCAGTAATATGGTGGAACGCTTGTTGATGGATGAGCATATGGTATTTATCGAACTCAGCCCACACCCGGTATTGCTTTCGGCGGTGGAGGACATGTTCCATCATGTGGGGAAAGCGGGGCATACAGTTGCGTCAATGCTGCGTGAGCAAGATGATGCGGTCGTGATGCGGTCGGCTCTGGGGGCGCTGTACACGACGGGATATGCGGTTGATTGGTCACGTTTGTACCCGGAAAAAATGATCCCAGTGCGATTGCCAGATTATCCCTGGCAGAAAACACGTTTCTGGATTGAGCAGCCCGAAGCAAAAAACAATTGGTCAATGCGTGGTGGGCATCCATTGATTGGGCAGCGGTTGCCGGAACTGGCACAGCTACCGGGATTAATCATCTGGGAGAATCGGCTGGATGCGCGATTCCGTCGTTATGTAACAGAGCAGGTGGGTACATCCCCTGATGCATTATTTACGGCACTGGTACTCGCTACAGCAGATGCAGTTTATGGTGAAAAAGGACATCAAGTTAGCGAATTGGTTATCCATGAGCCACTTGATCTGGCATACAGCGTTGATGGTGCATTGCAGATAACCCTTAGCAGCGAAGGGGAAGAAACCCCTGCATTCCAGATTTTCAGCCGTGAGATTGATGAAACCGAATGGCTACTGCATGCTAGTGGACAGTTGCGATTGGAACAGGTGCGGACAGATTGGTTGTACCAGACTGTATGGGAGGCACAGGCGAAAGAATCTGCAACCAGCATTGACTCCGGTCACTGGCTAATTTTTGCAGATGGTAAGGGTGTAGGCGCAGCGATAGCTGAATTTCTGGCAGCGCAGAATGCTCGTTATACAGCAGTTTTTGCGGCTGATAAATATGGACGTACGGATGATGGGAATTATCTCCTTAATCCATCAGCACTGGACGATTTCAAAAGGCTGTTCGCGGATATTGGTGAACCCTGTCGCAATATTGTTTATTTGTGGGGATTGGATACTACATCATTAGATGATAATAGCGTCTTCACCCGCGAAAGTGCTTTGTATTTAGCACAAGTGTTAGCTAGCCAGGTGTGGTCGTCGCAGTCAAAATTGTGGCTGGTGACGCGCGGCTCACAGCATCCAACCTCTTTGCAGGGTATTGCTCAGGCAGGGTTGTGGGGTTTTGGGCGTGTGGTGGCATTGGAATATCCGAATTTGTGGGGCGGATTAGTCGATTTGCCGGATGTAAAGGACTTGGCAAATAGTGTGACTTTGCTTCTGAAGGAAATCAGCCAATCGGGTACGGATGACCAGATTGCTTATGATACTGATGGTCAGCGTTATGTGGCACGTTTAAAGCAGGCAGAATATGCTTCTGATGCAACACCGTTTGAGTGGCATTCAGATGGCACTTATCTGATTACAGGCGGTTTGCGCGGGTTAGGCTTGCTGTTTGCAGAGTGGCTGGTGGAGCAGGGCGTAAAACACCTGATGCTGATGGGACGCAGCGGCGCATCGCCAGACACACAACAAACCCTGAACAAACTCGAACAAAAGGGTGCACAAATTATTGTCGCTCGTGCTGATGTTTCCAGTTATGATGAACTGTCGCGCGTGTTTGCAGATATTCAATCGAACATGCCACCCCTGCGCGGGGTAATTCATTCGGCGGCGGTTTTGGATGATGCACCGTTGTTGAGCCAGAATGCTGAACGTTTTGAACGGGTGATGACAGCGAAAGTAGCTGGCACCTGGAATCTTCACGAATTGACCAAAGACCTGTTGCTGGATTGCTTTGTAACCTTTTCATCATTCGCATCAGCACTGGGTTCGGCGGGGCAGGCCAATTATGCGACAGCTAACGCGCTAATGGATGCACTCATGCTGTATCGGCATGAACAAGGTTTGCCAGCACTGACCATCAATTGGGGTGCATGGGGTGAAATTGGTCTGGCGGCGGAGATGGGCGAATATTTCAGCCGTATCGGTTTGAAGATGATGAATCCTAAACTGGCTGCCGCTGCGCTCCCATATTTACTTAGAGTTGGTGCTGCTCAGACGATTGTGGCGGATGTGGATTGGACAGCTTTTGCGCCACAATATGAGGGGCGTTCATTTCTTGGATATGTGGCTGGAGCGACAGTTGAAACCTCTCCAAACCAAGTTGATTTTGTGGGAGTCTTGGAGGCTGCACCTGCTAGTGAACGTTACAATCTGGTTTTGACAGCCGTGCGTGATGAAGTGGCTTCTGTGTTAGGCTTCAGTCCGGCTTCGGCGCTGGATTTACGGCGCGGCTTCTTCAAAATGGGCATGGACTCCTTGATGAGCGTACAACTCCGTAACCGTTTGGAAAATAAACTGGGCTGTTTGCTGCCACCGACAGTGGCACTGGAATATCCAACGGTTGAGGGACTGACAGGCTATATCGCCCAAGAAGTATTCAAACTTGGAACCACAGAAGCTGCCGAATCGGTATCGGTGGCTAAAGCGGATGATGCTGAGAAACTTGATAATATGACGGATGCTGAACTTATGGCGCTGCTGGATGATGAATTGGCGGCGCTTGATAAACTCACCGGAGACGAGTAATGACTGACGATGTGCAGGCTCGTTTAAAGAGTGCGCTGCTAGCGCTGCAAAAGGCGCGCGCCCGACTGGAAGAAGTTGAACGCGAACGCAGCGAACCGATTGCAGTTATCGGAATGGGCTGTCGTTTTCCGGGCAATGCTAATACGCCAGAGGAATTCTGGCGCTTACTGCAAACTGGAACGGACGCTATCCGCGAAATTCCGCGTGATCGTTGGGATATTGATGCGTTTTATGATGCTGATCCGGACGCTCCCGGCAAAATGAACACGCGCTGGGGTGGGTTTATCGAGCAACCGGTTGATACTTTTGATGCTGCGTTCTTTGGCATCAGCCCGCGTGAAGCACGCAGCCTTGACCCGCAGCAGCGTATGCTTCTGGAAGTGACTTGGGAGGCGCTGGAAAACGCGGCGCTGCCACCTGATCAACTGGCAGGGACGCCGACCGGCGTGTTCGTCGGTATGACAATGCCGGATTACATAATGATGCAGGCTAACCGGATTGATCTGAATGTAATTGATGCATACAACGTGACGGGTGGTATTCTGAACCCGGCTGTTGGACGCATTTCATACCTTCTGGGTTTAACCGGGCCGTGTATGGTAGTGGATACAGCGTGTTCCTCGTCGCTGGTGGCGGTGCATCTGGCGATGCAGAGCCTCCGCAGTGGCGAAAGTCAGGTGGCGCTGGCAGGTGGCGTCAACTTTATGATGATGCCAGATGTCACGGTGAGCTTGAGCAAAGCCCATATGATGGCGCCGGATGGACGGTGTAAAACCTTTGATGCGCGCGCGGATGGGTTTGTTCGCAGTGAAGGCTGCGGCGTAGTGGTATTGAAGCGCTTTTCGGATGCACAGCGCGATGGCGATAATGTGCTGGCGGTGATACGCGGTTCAGCCATCAATCATGGTGGGTTTAGCAGCGGTTTTACCGTACCGAACAAACTGGCGCAAGAATCGCTTATCAAAACTGCGTTGGTGAATGCGGGTGTTCAGCCTGCACAAGTTAGCTATGTGGAGACTCATGGCACGGGGACATCGTTGGGCGATCCGATTGAAGTCCGGGCGCTAGTGGGTGCGCTGCGTGAAGGTCGGACAGCAGATAACCCGTTGATGCTTGGCTCAGTAAAAACCAATGTAGGGCATCTGGAGGCCGGGGCAGGTATTGTTGGCCTGATAAAACTGGTTTCGGCGCTGCATTATCAGGAAATTCCTCCGCACCTGCATCTGCAAGAATTGAACCCCTACATTGCCTGGAATGATATGCCCATTACCATCCCCACACAGCGCACCCCCTGGACGGGTTCGCGCATTGCCGGGGTGAGTTCGTTTGGGGCAAGCGGTGTCAACGCACATGTTGTTCTGGAAAGTGCGCCGATTGTTGAGTCAACAGGTGAATTAGCTCAACATCCGCAGCAAGTGATTACCCTTTCGGCACGGAGCGAAAATGCCCTCCGAATGTTGGCTGGACGTTATGCCGATTATCTTGGTGAAAATCCGTCAGCAACATTGGCAGATATTGCTTTCACATCCAATATGGGGCGCACACATCTACCGTTTCGGGTTGCATTCACGGCTGAAAATATTGAACAGTTTGGGCAGCAGGTGACTGCTTTTGCCGCTGGCGAACAGGTCAATGGTGTGAACAGTGGTTATGTACCAGACTCCAGTCAGCAGAAAACCGCGTTTCTGTTCACCGGACAGGGCGCACAGTATGCAGGAATGGGGCGTCAACTTTATGAAACACAGCCTGTTTTCCGTGCGGTGCTTGATCAGTGTGACGAACTGCTGCGGCCACATCTTGATAAGCCGCTGCTTTCGGTGATTTTTGCTGAGGATAGCGAAACCGCATCGCTGCTCGACCAGACTGCTTATACCCAACCCGCATTGTTCGCGCTGGAATATGCGCTGGCGCAGTTGTGGCTTTCCTGGGGCATACAGCCTTCGGCGGTGATGGGGCACAGTGTGGGCGAATTTGTAGCGGCCTGCATCGCGGGTGTATTTAGTCTGGAAGATGGGCTGAAACTGATCGCTGCACGTGGGCGCTTGATGGGCGCGCTGCCAGCAGGTGGAACAATGGTAGCGGTGCTGGCGGATGAGGCTTTGGTGGAAGCTGCGATTGCGCCTTATGCCGATCAGGTTTCGATTGGGGTGGTGAATGGGCCGGGTAATCTGGTGATTTCCGGTCACGAGTCTGCCATGAAAAAGATTGTGGAGAAGTTACAAGCACAGGGTATCAAGACTCGTCCGTTGGTGGTTTCTCATGCATTTCATTCACCCCTGATGGACTCGATTCTGGATGCGTTTGAGCGCGTCGCGCGGGAAGTGGAATATCATGCGCCAAAGTTGACTTTAATCTCCAATGTTACAGGTAAACCTTTTGCGGCGGGCGAAGTACCGAATGCACAATATTGGCGCAATCATATTCGCGCAGCAGTACAGTTCAAGTCTGCGATGGAGACGCTGCACGATCAGGGCTACAGTATTTTTCTGGAAGTTGGCCCGAACCCAACGCTGCTAGGTATGGGGCGGAACTGCGTGCCAGATGATTATGGTGTGTGGCTGCCTTCGTTACGGAAGAGCAAAGATGATTGGGGACAGTTACTCAACAGTTTGGGTGGCTGTTTCGTAAATGGTCTGCCTGTGGATTGGGCGTCGTATTACCAAGGCTATCAGGGGCATAAGATTGCGCTCCCGAATTATCCATTTGAGCGCCGTAAATACTGGATTGGGTCAGAAATGCTGCGCCGGGCAGGCAGTGCGTCCGTTGCTGCTGGGGCGCTACATCCGCTGCTGGGTGGCAAACTGCGGACGGCATCTAAGGATACAATTTTTGAAACCCGACTGGATACTGCTTCCATACCATTTTTAGCCGATCATGGTGTGCGTGGGGATGTGGTTGTCCCCGCGACTGCCTATATTGAAATGGCTTTGGCAGCAGGGGCAACATTGCTGAACACATCGTCGCTGGCGATTGACGATCTTATCATTCGTGAGGCATTGATTTTGCCGGAGGGTGGTAAAGCGGTACAGACTATTGTCGGCGGGGATGGCTCATTCCAGATTTTTAGTCTGGATGAAGGGGCGGATGAATGGCGTTTGCACGCTTCAGGGCGGGTGAATACAGCAGAAACGAATGGTTTAATCGTTGATCTGGACACACTACGAGCAAAACTACCAGAACAAATTTCGGCTGAGATGCATTACGAACGGGTTGCCGAACGTGGAATGCACTTTGGGCCGAGCTTCCGGGGATTAGCGCAGGTATGGAAGGGTGAAACCCAAACGCTTGGCGAGATTATCTTGCCGGAGCAAGTGAATCCGTCCGGTTTCCATATTCATCCGGTGCTGCTGGATGCCTGTTTGCAAGCAGTTGGTGTGGCGCTTCCGGAGGGCACTTATTTGCCCTTGAGCCTCGAATCACTGCGGTTGTATCACACGGCGGAAACGGGGCTGTGGAGTCATGTCACGGTTCGCCCGATCAATAACCCTGAAGTTGTGACTGCTGATGTTCAACTATTGGCTGAAGATGGTCATCTGATTGGGGAAATTCAGGGCATCGCCTTCAAGCGGATAGCAGCAGGAAGCACTGCCAGCATTGACGACTGGTTGTATGAAGTTGCGTGGCGTGAAAAACCGCTGGAGGCCAGCAACATCGATATAGCGGGTCGCTGGCTACTGTTGGCAAATGATCAAAATATTGCTGCCGATCTAGCCAAACGGTTGGGTAAGGATGTGTTCGTTGCGCGATGGGATTCGGATTTTCATCGCAATGCGAATACTTTCACCCTGAATCCAGACCAACCCGATCATTTTGAACGGATGCTGCAAGAAGTTGGCGTGCTACGAGGTGTCATCCATCTCTCAGATGCGAATGAAAATCAGCAACCTGTTAAAATCGCATTGTATTTGACACAGTCGCTGATCAAAACGGGACTAACACCAAAATTGTGGCTGGTTACACAGTTGGCACAATCTGTAAACGGTGAGCAACCAGAACTCTGGCAGTCGGTTTTGTGGGGACTGGGCAAAAGTATCGCTCTGGAACATCCTGAACTGAACTGCACGCGGGTTGATATAGCGGACACTACTGATGTTGATGCGCTGTTTGCGGAATTGTTCTCAGGTGATGATGAAGATCAGGTTGCGCTGCGGGCGGGAAAACGCTATGTGGCACGGCTGGTTAAAGCAAAAACTGCCCAAAGTGAACAACTGCTGGATGGTCAGCCTTTCCAACTGAGTATCCCAACACCCGGTGTTTTGGATAACTTGCAATTGATACCTCTGACCCGTCGCGAACCCAGCGTAGGCGAGATTGAAATTCGTGTTCGGGCGACTGGTTTGGGCTTTCGTGATGTCCTGGGTGCGTTGGGTATGTACCCCGGCGGTGTTGATGCGTTGGGTTACGAATGTGCAGGTACAGTGGTTGCATTGGGCGAGGGGGTTACGAAGTTCCGCCCCGGTGATGCGGTCATTGCTTTAGCGCCGGGTGGATTTGCATCCCATATTATTACGAAGGCAGCTTTCGCTACTCTGAAACCGGAAACACTTACTTTTGAAGAATCTGCAACCATTCCTTCGCCGTTTGTTACCGCGCTGCTGGGGTTAAATATTCTGGCAGGGATGAAGGAGGGCGATAAAGTTCTGATTCATGCGGCAGCAGGTGGGGTTGGTCTGGCGGCGGTACAGTTGGCGCAGCGGGCGGGCGCGGAAATTTTCGCCACTGCTGGCAGCGATGAGAAGCGCACCATGCTCAAGTCTTTGGGTGTGCAGCACGTGATGAATTCCCGAACGTTGGATTTTGCAGATGAAATCAGCGCTATTACAGGTGGGAGTGGTGTCGATATTGTGCTGAATTCCCTCAGTGGAGATTTCATCGCGAAAAATGTGGAGGTGCTGGCTGACGGCGGGCGCTTTGTTGAAATTGGGAAACGCGACATCTGGACGCATGAACGGATGTCTCTGGTCAGACCGGATGTGATGTACCACATTGTAGACCCCTCCATGCTGGATGCTGATCTGTCGCTGGCGCAGTCCATCATGAACGATCTGCATGATTTGTTTAGCACAGGGCAACTGCTTCCTTTACCGATGCATATTTTCCCGATGCAGGAAGTAGTGGATGCATTCCGTTACATGGCACAGGCCAAGCACACTGGCCGTATTGTGGTGACACAACCTGCTGATGATGTGCTGTCCATTCACGATGATGCAACTTATCTGATAACGGGTGGTTTGCGCGGCATCGGGTTGGAAGTGGCTCGTTGGTTAGCTGGACATGGGGCAAAACATTTGGTTCTTGTCGGACGCAGCGCTCCTGCTTCAGAAGCCGAAAGCGTTTTGAACGAGTTGGAAGCAACAGGCGTGCAGATCGCTGTTTTTCAAGCGGATGTATCGCAGGTTGAAAATCTCGAAACGGTATTTTCGCAAATTGCACAGCATATGCCGCCGCTAAAAGGGGTTATTCATTGTGCAGCAGTCTTTGAAGATGGATTGCTAGCAGGGCAGGATTGGGATCGTTTCGAGCGGGTGTTTGCTCCAAAAGTGGACGGTTCGTGGAATTTGCATCTTCTGACACAGGAACTTCCGTTGGATTTCTTTGTCCTGTTTTCGGCAGGGGCGGTGTTGGTGGGTTCGTTAGGGCAAGGCAACTATATGGCAGCGAACGCTTTTGTGGATGCGCTGGCTTATGCACGACGGGCACAGGGTTTGCCGGGGCTGGCGATCAATTGGGGAGCATGGGGCGAAGTCGGCGCTGCGACAGGTGAAAAATATGCTGAACGTTTGCATGCACAAGGGTTTCAGCCCTTCACGACTGAAGAGGGTTTATGGGCACTGGGTGAAGCAATGCGCCGGAGTGATTTGCCACCGCAGATTAGTTTGCTAAAAGCCGATTGGCGGCGATTTGTGGCCCAGTTGCCTGCTGGTAAACTCTTCTTTTTAGAATTGGCAAGCCGCTCCGTACCAGCCCAGACTAAAACTGAAGCAACTGGTGGCAGTGACCTGCTTAGGCGTCTGACGGATGCGGCACCCAGTACACGCAAAAGTATGCTTGTCGAGCATGTACGATTGCAAGCCATTAAGGCGCTAGGATTGGATGCCAGTTTCGCTATTGATCCTCGTCAGCCGTTGCAAACGCTGGGTCTGGATTCGCTTATGGCCGTTGAACTCCGCAACTTGCTCGGAAATGGGTTAGGATTAAAGCGCTCACTTCCAGCCACGCTGGTTTTCGACTATCCAACCACTGATGCACTGGCAGAATATCTGCTGAAGCAGCTATTTGCAGATGAAACCGTTCCCGCAAAAGCGGTTCCAGAAGTCGATCAGCGTCATGAAGCGGTGGACGAGTTGGCGCAAATGAGCGATGCGGAAGCTGAAGCACTGCTATTGGAAGAATTGAATTCGTTGACCACGAAGAAAAAGAAGTGATGAACGATGAGTGAACAAGAATTATCGCCCCTGAAGCGGGCGCTCTTAGAACTGCGCGAGATGCGAACGCGGCTGGATGAGCTTGAAGCTGCCCGTGGTGAGCCAATTGCGGTGATCGGAATGGGAATGCGGTTTCCAGGCGGCGTAGATTCGCCAGATGCCTATTGGGAACTGCTGAAAAATGGTGTTGATGCCATCCGCGATATCCCATCTGACCGCTGGTCGACCGAAGCTTACTATGACCCCGATCCCAATGCACCCGGCAAGATGTACGCACGGGCAGGTGGGTTTATCGATGATGTTGATAAGTTTGATCCGGCATTCTTTGGGATTTCGCCGCGCGAGGCTGTGAGTATGGATCCACAGCAGCGCATCCTTTTACAGGTGGCGTGGGAAGCACTGGAACGCGCTGGACAAGCACCGGATAAACTACTTGGCAGCCCAACAAGTGTGTTTATTGGCATTGCCAATGATGATTACGGGCGTAAAATCTGGTCGGACACCGAAAATATTGATGTGTATTTTGCGACCGGGAATACGCTCAGTGTGGCTTCGGGTCGGTTATCTTATTTGTTAGGTTTGCAAGGGCCGAGTCTGTCGATTGATACGGCTTGTTCTTCGTCGCTGGTGGCCGTACATCTGGCAGCACAAAGTCTCCGCTCGGGAGAAAGCCGTATGGCAATTGCAGGTGGGGTGAATTTAATTCTCGCACCGGAAGCTCACATCAATTTCTCCAAGTCGCAGATGATGGCTTTTGACGATCACTGTAAAACTTTTGATGCGGACGCAGATGGTTATGTGCGCGGCGAGGGCTGTGGGGTGGTTGTGTTGAAGCGGCTTTCGGATGCGCTGGCTGATGGCGACCCGATTCTGGCGGTTGTGCTGGGTTCAGCCGTTAATCAGGATGGTAAATCTAACGGTTTGACAGCACCCAATGGGCCATCGCAGGAAGCGGTTTTGCGGGCGGCGCTGGAAAATGCTGGAATTGAATCGGGATTAGTCAGTTATATCGAAGCACACGGTACGGGGACACCTTTGGGTGACCCGATTGAAGTTAATGCGCTGGCGGCTTCTTTAGGTGAGGGACACAGCAAAGAAAATCCGCTTCGAATTGGTTCTGCCAAGACCAATATCGGTCATCTGGAATCGGCGGCAGGTGTGGCCGGGTTGATGAAAGTAGTGTTGATGCTGCAACACTGTCAGATTCCTCCACATCTTCACCTGAAAATGCTTAACCCCTATATTCCTTGGGATGAGATTCCTTTAGAAGTCACCACGACTTTGAGTCCATTTCCCGCGCAAGATGGACGTTCGATTGCCGGGGTAAGTTCATTCGGATTCAGCGGGACGAATGCTCACGTTATTCTGGAGGCTGCACCGGAAACAGAAGTGCAATCTTCGGAGACCGAGCGCCCCTTACATCTATTGGCGTTTTCTGCGCGGCGCGATACGGCTTTAGTCGATCTGGCGAAACAATACATCCAATTGTTGGCTGTACCTTCAGCCTCCTTACCTGATATTGGTTTCACCGCCAATGCTGGACGGGCACATTTAACCCATCGTCTTGCGCTTGCTGCCGAGAATGTAGCGGAAGCACGCGAGAAATTATTGGCATTTATAGATGGGCAGGAAACGTCAGGGCTAGTCACCAATGTTTTAGCTGATACTCAATCCCCGGAAATTACTTTTATGTTTACCGGGCATGGAGCGCAGTATGCGGGCATGGGGCGCACTCTTTACGAGGCACAGCCTGTTTTTCGTGCCGCAATTGACGAATGTGCGGAGATTTTGAAGGCTTATCTGGAATACCCACTGTATGCAGTGCTGTTCCCAGAGGGTGACACACCGGATTTGATGAGGCAGATGCTTTACGCCCAACCCGCTTTGTTCGCGCTGGAATATGCGCTGGCAAAATTATGGATGTCATGGGGCATTCGTCCAGCGATGGTTATGGGACACAGTGTTGGCGAGTACGCAGCGGCTTGTATCGCGGGATTGTTCAGCGTGAATGATGGCCTAAAGCTGGTTTTTACACGTGGACGATTGTTTGACTCCCTGCCAGAACCGGGCGAAATGGTGGCGGTGTTTGCCGATGAAGCAACTGTTGCACCTCTGGTCGCCCCTTATAGTGACAAGGTTTCCATCGCTGCGATCAACGGGCCGGGGAGTGTTGTGATTTCCGGGGCAACAAGCACAGTTGAAGTTGTTGTGGCTCAGTTAAAAGAACAGGGCATCAAATCGCGTAAACTGGATGTGCCACAGTCGTCGCACTCGCCGCTGCTTGAGCCGATTTTGGATGAGTTTGAGCGGATTGCTAATGAGATCGAATATCATCCGCCGCAGATTGGGCTGGTTTCAGGTGTCAGTGGAGAAATTGCAACCTTTGCTGAGGTGGGCAACGGGGCTTACTGGCGGCGACACTTGCGCCAGCCTGTGCAATTTATGGGCGTAATGCAAACCTTGCATCGCGAAGGTTACCGTGTATTTGTCGAAATTGGTTCAAGTCCTACATTGCTAGGTATGGGGCGGCGCTGTCTGCCGAATGATTATGGAGTGTGGTTGCCTTCGCTGCGAAAAGACTGGAATGATTGGGCGCAGATGCTTGAAAGTTTGGCCGGGCTCTATGTTCAGGGTGCGGATGTCGATTGGCGAGCTTTTGATCAGGATTATAACCGCCAGATTGTAACTGATTTGCCAACTTATCCCTGGGCGAAGGAACGCTACTGGTACGAAAGCGGTGTCGAACAAACCGCCGTTCATAAAACCGATTCTTTGGCTTTATGGAACGCGATGGTCGATGCAGGAGTGCAGCAGGCAGCTAACGGGCCTCTGGATTTGAATCTGCCCAGCTATCCAGCTAAGTGGGCAGCGCTAGAACGGTTGACGACCGCTTATATTGTGACAGCGCTGCGGGATTTAAAGATTTTTTCCCGGATGGGTGAACGCTATACAGTTGATGAACTGCTCAGTCAATTCAATATCAGCACAACATTTCACAGTTTGCTAACACGCTGGTTGGGACGTCTGGTCGACGAAGGCCTACTCACCCGTGAAGGTGAAAGTTTTGCCAGCATCCAACCACTGTCAGAACCGGGTTTGGCGGATGCTTTGGCGGAGACTGAAGGTATGATGGCTGACAGTCTTCCCTTGCTCGATTATATCCGGCGCTGCGGCGATCATCTGGCTGCCATCCTAAACGGAACTTACAGTCCGCTAGAGACAATTTTTCCCGGCGGATCGCTGGAAACCGCGCGTTATATGTACAACGGTTGGGCACCTGTACGCTACTTCAACGCGATTGCGCGCAGTGCTTTGCAAGCTGCTGTAAGTCGCATCAATGGCACCGTTCGGGTACTGGAAATTGGTGCGGGGACAGGCGGCACAGCAGCGGCAGTGGTGCCAATCTTCCCGGCTGACCGGACAACTTACGCTTACACCGATGTTTCGGATTTCTTCCTCGGTCATGCACAGGAACGTTTTAGCGATTATCCATTTGTGCAGTATGGTTTGTTGAATGCCGAGCAAGACCCGACAGAGCAGGGGTACGCACCGGGTAGTTTCGACATTATTCTGTCTGCCAATGCACTGCATGCGACCCGTAATCTAGGGCAAACACTTGACCATGTACGCAGTTTACTCGCGCCCAACGGGTTGTTGATGCTTTACGAAACAACCGAACATCTTGGTTATTACGACATCACCACTGGATTGATTGAAGGGTGGGGTATTTTTGAAGATGAACTGCGCGGCGATAATCCGCTGCTGCCACCAATGGGTTGGCAGTCAGCCTTAGCTGAACATGGTTTTGAACAGGTGGTGATTTTCCCAGAGGCAGGGGCTGCCACTGAGATATTTGGTCAGCACATTATCGTCGCACGGGCTTCCGCCGATGGGGAACCGGCGCAGGGACTCAACATCTCTATCACGCAAACGGATTATACCCACGCAGAATCGACCCCTGAATCGCAAACTGCCGGTTTTATGGTCGAGTTGACTGCTTTGCTGCCCGATGACCGCAACGAAGCCCTGACAACTTTTGTGCGCGAACGGGTTGCCCGGACGCTGCGGCTTCCAGTTTCGCATCCAATTGACCGTCGTAGTCGTTTGATGGATTTAGGTGTGGATTCGCTGATGGCTGTTGAACTTCGCAACCGTCTGGAGACCGGGCTAGGCATAAGCGGTGTGCTTCCTGCAACTCTGATTTTTGATTATCCAACCGTGGATGCAATTGTCGCTTATATCGAAAGTGGGGTATTTGCCCCGTCGGAAGTTGAGCCAGATGTGGAAACGCAATCTTCAACCGAGCAACCGACCACTGATCTGGAAGGACTTTCGGATGACGAAGTGGCTGCACTTTTGATGCGGAAGTTAGGCGACCTTTAGGCCAAAGCACTAACATGAAAATATCGTTAGAATAACAGAGGGCGTTTGCCCTTCTGTGTTTGTATTGCAGTCAACAAACCAACGAATCCAGGGAGATCATTCATGGCGAACGAGTCGAGTCAGCTTTCGCCGCTCAAACAAGCGTATCTGGCGCTGGAGAAAATGCAGGCGAAACTTGAAGCGGTGGAAAAGGCTAAACATGAGCCTATCGCCATCGTTGGAATGGGCTGCCGCTTTCCCGGCGGCGCAGATAACCCCGAAACATTCTGGCAATTGCTGCGCGATGGTGTAGACACCATAACTGAAATTCCATCTGACCGATGGGATGTGTCTGCTTATTATGATCCCGATCCCAACACACCCGGCAAAACGTCGGCTCAACACGGCGCATTTATCCGTCAGGTTGACCAGTTCGATCCGCTATTTTTCGGCATTGCTCCACGCGAAGCTGGCAGTATGGATCCACAACAGCGGCTTTTGCTGGAAGTGACATGGGAGGCGTTGGAGAATGCCGGATTAGCTCCCGATCAACTTTCTGGCAGCCGTACCGGTGTGTTTGTTGCCATGACCAGCAATGATTACGCGCAGACATTCATGCGTGCTAATGATCTCACCTTGCTGGATGCTTATTATGCTTCTGGCATTGCTCACAGCGTTGGGTCAGGGCGGTTATCGTATGTGCTAGGGTTGCAGGGGCCAAGCATCACCGTTGATACTGCCTGTTCATCATCACTGGTGACTGTGCATTTAGGGGTACAGAGTTTACGTGGCGGAGAATGCCGCATGGCACTTGCGGGCGGGGTGAATCTAATTCTGTCACCAGAGAATTATGTGGCGCTGTCCAAGTACGGGATGCTGGCGGCTGATGGTCGCTGCAAGACTTTTGATGCATCGGCAGATGGCTTTGTGCGGGGTGAAGGCTGTGGCATGATCGTCATGAAACGGCTTTCGGATGCTTTAGCCGATGGCGATACCGTGCTTGCCGTGATACGCGGTTCAGCCGTTAATCAGGATGGCCCCAGCAGCGGCTTAACTGCCCCTAATGGTCCGTCGCAGGAGGCTGTGATTGCCGATGCACTTGCGAGTGCGAATCTTGAACCGGGGCTTGTGAGCTATATTGAGACTCATGGGACAGGTACTTCGCTGGGCGACCCGATTGAAGTCCAGGCATTGGCAAAGGCTTTACGCGGTGGCAAACTCTCGGATCGTCAGTTGGCAATTGGCTCGGTGAAAACCAATATCGGTCATATTGAAGGCGCAGCAGGTATCGCAGGGTTGATGAAACTGGTGCTTATGCTTCAACACCGGGAAATTCCGCCCCATCTCCATTTGAACCAACCTAGTCCGTTTATTAGTTGGAACAAGTTTCCATTTGTCATTCCGACTCAGCGTACTATTTGGGAAGGCATTGATGGGCGTTTGATTGGCGGGGTAAGTTCATTTGGCTTCAGCGGTACGAATGCTCATGTGTTGATCGAAGCCGCTCCGGAAGTTGAAACCCGCCGCGCTGATGTTGAACGTCCACTGCATATTCTGGCGCTCTCCGCGCGGGACGAAAATGCCTTGCGTGAACTAGCTGGACGTTATGCTGAACATTTGACGACTCATCTGGAACAACCTCCGGCGGATGTGTGTTACACCGGTAACAGTGGACGGGCGCAATTTGATCATCGTCTGGCTGTTTTTGGTGTTTCAGCTCAGGAGATCCATGCGAAACTGAGTGCTTTCTCGGATGGACAGTCCGCGGAAGTTATCAGCGGCATAGTGACACGAACTGATAAACCCAAGATTGCATTCCTGTTTACCGGACAGGGGTCTCAGTATGCCGGGATGGGCAAGCAGCTTTACGAGACCCAGCCCACTTTCCGCGCGGCACTCGATCAATGTGCTATGGTATTAGATCAGTGTCTGGAAAAACCGCTGTTTTCGGTATTGTTCCCGGTGGCTGATGCCCCCAATCTGCTGAATGAAACCACCTACACACAGCCCGCTTTGTTTGCACTGGAATATGCATTAGCGCAACTCTGGCGATCTTGGGGTGTCGAACCGGGCATCGTTATGGGACACAGTGTTGGCGAATATGTAGCTGCTGTACTGGCAGGCGTGTTCAGTCTAGAAGATGGCTTGAAGTTGATTGCCGCGCGTGGTCGTTTGATGGGAGCACTTCCGTCTGGCGGCACGATGGCGGCGGTATTTGCGGATGAAGCCCGCGTGCGTGCGATGATTGCCGCTTACCCGGATGAAGTTTCATTGGCGGCGATTAACGGGCCGGAGAATATTGTGATTTCCGGCGTTGAAACCCGTGTACAGGCGATTATCGAACAATTTAAAGCTATGGGTGTGAAGTCACGCCGTTTGACGGTTTCACACGCTTTCCATTCGCCGTTGATGAACCCGATTCTGGATGAATTTGAGCGTGTCGCGGGAACGATCAAGTTTAGTCCGCCGCGTATGAGACTGCTTTCCAACCGCACAGGCAAGATTGCTGGCGCAGAAATTTCCACGCCTGCTTATTGGCGCGAACATCTCCGGGAAGCGGTGCAGTTTTCAGCATCGGTGGAGGCGATCCAAAAACAGGGTTATGAGGTTTTCCTCGAAATTGGCCCCGGTGCAACGCTTTTGGGGATGGGGCAACGCATTGTAGAAGGTACAGAGAATCCCGGTGTATGGTTGCCATCACTCCGATCCGGCAAAGATGACTGGTCGCAAGTTCTGGATACCCTCGGCAAACTCTACATTGCGGGTGTGAATATCAATTGGAAAGGTTTTGACCACGATTATCCGCGCCGCAAAGTCACACTGCCAACTTATCCCTTCCAGCGGGCGCGTTACTGGATGCCAACGCCGAAAAGAGCACGTTCTCAAACCAGCGAAAATATTATTCACCCACTGCTTGGTTATCGTCTGCGTTCGGCTTTGAAAACTGTTCAGTTTGAGAATCAATTTACGCCGGAAACATTCTCTTTCCTGAATGACCACCGCATTTACGGTGCGGCGTTGCTGCCCGCGACGGGTTATATCGAACTGGCGACCGCAGCCGGGAAGGTGTTGCTCGGCGAAGGAATGCATTCGCTGGAAGATTTTGTCATTCACGATGCACTGGTGGTCAGCGATGGCGAGACTCGTACCGCGCAGTTGATCGTTACCTCGGATGATATGGGACGTTACAACTTTGAGTATTTCACACAGGGGGAGAACGAGAGCGATTGGAAACTACATGCCAGTGGTGCATTGGTTGCCAATGCTGGTGGTGCGGCAGAAATTCCTTCGCTCCGCGATGTTCAGGGGCGTGCTGAGGAAACTATTACATCAGAAACTCATTATCAGCGGCTTGCTGACAGTGGTATGGTCTTTGGTGACAGTTTGCATGGTGTGGTGGGCATCTGGCGGCGGGATGGCGAGGCGTTAGGCGAGATCCGACTGCTGGAACCTGTGGCAAATGAAGCCATCAATTATCATATTCACCCGGCGCTGTTGGATGCCTGTTTACAAACACTGGCCTGGGCTGTTCCTGCCAGTGACGATGTGTATTTGCCTTTGAGTGTAGATCGTTTTACGCTTTATCGTCGACCAGAAAAGAGTGTTTGGAGTTATGCTCAACTGCGTTCTGGGGATGATGGACGGCGCGAAGTGCTGCGCGGCGATATTCGCGTGGTTGATGCTGATGGGCAAGTGGTGGCGGAACTTATGGGCATCGCGCTTAAGCGGGCGGGGGCGGATTTGCTGCGCCAGTTCGCTGGAGCAAAGTATGAGGATTGGCTGTACGAAGTTGTCTGGAAGCCAACACTTCGCGTCGGAGAGGGCTTGCTACCCGCGCCAAATGTGCTTGCTGCTCAGGTCGAACCACAATTTATGCCTTTGGCCGAACACTATAATTTAGGCGTATTCTTCAATGGATTGCTGCCTGAACTGGAACAGCTCAGTACCGATTACATCCTTCAGGCATTTGAACAGCTTGGCTGGAAGCCGCGCATGGGTGAGCAGTTCACGACTGATGGTTTGGCTGCAAAGCTGAAGATTATAAAAGCACAGCGGCTTTTGTTCAAGCGGTTGCTGGATATTCTGGTGGAAGACAATTTGCTTCAGAAAACGGATGCGGGATGGCAGGTTGCCGCTGTCCGTAAAATCACTGATCCGCGCTTGCTGTGTGATGCGCTTTTAGAAGAATACCCCGCGTATCATGCTGAACTGACCATTACAGGTTGGTGCGGTGATGGTTTGGCACGGGCGTTAAAGGGCGATGTTGATCCGGTGCAACTGCTGTTCCCAGATGGCGGCGCGATGGCCGAAAAGATGTACCGCGACTCGCCCGCTGCTCATGTCTACAGCGGAATGGTTGGGGAAGCGGTTAAGGCTGCGGTTGCTCAACTTCCCGCCGGACGGATGCTGCGTATTTTGGAAATCGGTGGTGGCACCGGCGGCACAACTTCCCATGTTTTGCCACATCTCCCCGCTGACCAAGTGACTTACACCTATACCGACATTGGTGCCTTGTTCGTGGCGAAGGCGCAAGAAAAATTTGCAGTTTACCCGTTCATGCGCTTTCAGACGTTGAATATTGAGGAAGACCCGGCGGCGCAAGGGTTAGCAGGGCAGCAGTTTGACCTCATTCTTGCGGCAAATGTTATTCACGCAACGGCGAATCTTCACCAAACTTTAGCTTATGTGCAGCAGGTGCTTGCGCCCGGCGGTACTTTCATGATGCTGGAAGTGATTCAGCGGCGTCGTTGGGTGGATATAACCTTTGGCTTGACCGATGGCTGGTGGCGGTTTGTGGACAGCGACATCCGCCCGGATTACGCGTTGCTCAATCGGTCTGAATGGCTTAACCTGCTGGCAAATTCTGGTTTTGCGGAGGTGGCCGCTGTTCCCGATGGCGATTCACCGTTTGATGAAGAAGCAGTGTTGATTTCACGCAAGGCCGCAGGCGAAGTAGTTCAACCACAGGGCGGTTGGCTGATTTTTGCAGATAATGCCGGGGTGGGTGGTCAGCTGGCGGAGCAGTTGTGGGCGGCGGGTGAAAGTGTTGCGATGGTTGTTCCCGGCGAGGATTATGGTTTTTCCGCTAATGGAATCTGGGAAATTGACCCCTCCCGCCCTGAACATTTCCAACGGCTTCTGAATGAAGCGGGCGGCGGGGATTGGTCGCTGCGGGGTGTTGTGTATTTGTGGGCTTTGGATGTGGCACTGCCGGATGATTTGTTGATTGAACATCTGGATGATGCTCAACATCTTGGTTTGGGAAGTGCGCTCAATCTGGTGAAGGCGCTGGCGCAAACCCATAGCGATGCTGCCCCCCGTTTGTGGTTGGTAACACGCGGTGCACAAGCCATCGGTCAAGAATTGTTGATGGTGGCACAGTCGCCATTGTGGGGTTTTGGCAAAACGGTGGCATTGGAACACCCTGAACTGCGTCCAACCCGTCTCGATCTCGATCCTGCAAGTCATGATGATGCCCATCTACTTTTTGACGAAATTCACCTTGCAGATTCTGAAGATCAAATTGCCTTCCGGACTGGAATACGCTACGCAGCGCGTTTGGCTCACAGCGGGTTGGGCAATATCCCGGTTTCAGTACTGCCGAGTGAACCCTGGCGAGTCGAAATTGGTCAGAAGGGCACACTGGATAGTCTGCGTTTTGCGACTATGGGGCGTCGCCAACCGGGAGCAGGTGAAGTTGAAATTCGCGTTTATGCCACTGGATTGAACTTCAAAGATGTACTGAATACGCTGGGTATGTATCCCGGTGATGCTGGCCCATTGGGCGGTGAGTGCGCGGGTGAAATCACTGCTGTTGGTGAAGGTGTGACGGATTTACAGGTTGGTGATCTGGTGATGACGCTGGCAGGCGGTGCATTTGCCAGCCATGTTGTTGCTCCAGCAATCTTGACTGTACCATTGCCAATTAATTTTAACTTCCACAGCGGTGCAGGTTTCCTGATTCCGTTTATCACTGCGTACTATACGCTGGATTATCTGGGCAAAATGCAAGCAGGTGAGCGCGTGTTAATCCATGCTGCGGCGGGTGGCGTGGGGCAGGCGGCGGTACAGCTTGCCCAACGTGCCGGGGCGGAAATTTTTGCCACTGCTGGCAGCGAGGAAAAGCGTGAATACCTGCGTTCCCTTGGCGTTCAGCATGTGATGGACTCGCGTTCGCTTGATTTTGCCGACCAGATTATGCAAATCACCAATGGCAAAGGTGTTGATCTGGTACTGAATTCGCTGGCGGGCGAGTTTATTCCCAAAAGCCTGAGCCTGTTAGCGGATAACGGGCGCTTTCTTGAAATCGGCAAAAGTGGCTTACTCATGCCGGAACAGGCTGCGGCGTTGGGTCGAGGTATCCAATATCATATTATTGATTGGACACCAGACGCACGCGATAATCCGCAGTTGATTCGAACGATGATGATGGATTTGGTACAGGCTGTGCAAAGTGGTCTGATCCATCCCTTGCCTTATCAAACCTTTGCAATTGAAAATGTGGTCAGTGCTTTCCGCTACATGTCACAGGCTAAACATGTTGGCAAGGTGATTGTCACCCAGAATCGTGAGAACGGCTGGGATGGTGAAATTGATGAAAATGCCACCTATTTGGTTATCGGTGGTTTGCGGGGTCTGGGTCTGCTGGTCGCCCAATGGCTGGCTGAACGAGGCGCGAAACATCTGGCGCTGATGGGGCGTAGTTCGCCTGATGAGATGGCTCAGGCAGCTTTGCAAGCTCTGGAAGCATCCGGTGTCAATTTGCAGATTATTCAAGGGGATGTTTCTCAGCTAGAAGATGTAAACCGGGCATTACATGAGATTGAGGCTTCACGATATCCGCTGCGCGGTATTATCCATTCAGCGGGTGTGTTGGATGATGGTGTACTGTTGCATCAGGAATGGCCGCGCTTCCAGTATGTGATGGGGCCGAAGGTCAACGGCGCTTGGTATCTGCATAATCGCACACAGCATATGGGGCTATCGTTTTTTGTTATGTTCTCCTCGGTTGCGTCGCTGCTGGGTTCGTCCGGACAGTCTAACCATGCTGCGGCCAATGCGTTTGAGGATGCGCTGGCTTATCATCGCCGTTCACTTGGTCTGCCCGGTTTGAGCATCAATTGGGGTGCTTGGAGTGAAATTGGGGCGGCGGTTGACCGTAATGTAACTGCTCGTGCAGGTGAACAGGGCATTGGTACGATCAGCCCGACAGATGGCATCTATTTGCTGGAACAGTTGATGCGCGGTAACAGTGCTCAGGTTGGCGTGTCACCCATCAATTGGGGTAAATTTTTAAGCCCATTTGGTGAGCAGATTCCACCATTCCTAAGTGAGATGGTCGTTAAATCTGAAACAGCGGTTCAGACTGCTGCTCAGGAAACACAGCAACAACAGCCACAAATCCTCAGCCAACTGGCCGAGGCTAAACCTGCGAAACAGCGTACACTGCTTATGGGCTATGTGCAATCTCATGCGGCGAAGGTAATGGGGTTGAACGCCGCGAAAATTGGTGAGCGCGTTCCGTTGAACGAAATGGGATTGGACTCGCTGATGGCTGTCGAGCTGCGTAATTTAGTGGGTAATGGTTTGGGGCTAAAACGTTCGCTTCCAGCCACACTCGTATTCGATTATCCAACGGTTGAGGCTATTGCAGATTATCTGGCTCGTGATGTGTTGTCGCTGCAAACCGCCGAAGCGGAAGCTGCACCCGCTAATGTGCCGGATGTCATTGAATCCATTGAAGACCTATCAGACGATGAAGTAGATCGACTGTTGCAGGAGCGGATGAAAAACAAAAAATGAGTGACTTTTACGAGCGAATTAGCAATATGTCGCCCAAGCGGTTGATGTTGCTGGCAATGGAGTTGCAGGAAAAGGTAGAGGCACTGGAACAGGCAAAGGCCGAGCCGATTGCTATTGTCGGGATGGCCTGCCGTTTCCCCGGTGGGGCAAATTCACCAGAGGAATTCTGGCAGCTTCTTCGGGATGGTGTGGATGCGATTACCGATGTACCTGCTGCCCGTTGGGATGTAGATGCTTATTATGACCCTGATCCGAACGCACCCGGCAAAATTGCCAGCCGTTGGGGCGGGTTTGTCGATAATGTGGATCGTTTTGAACCACAAATATTCGGCATTTCCCCACGTGAAGCCATCAGCATGGATCCACAGCAGCGGCTTTTGTTGGAAGTGGTATGGGAATCATTGGAGCGCGCAGGTTACGCACCAGATAACCTGAGTGGTAGTTCGACAGGTGTATTTGTAGGCATCTGTAACAGCGATTATCGCTACATGATAACGTCGGGAAATCCTGATGATTGGGATGTCTACATCTCGACCGGAAATGCTCAGAGCGTTGTCAGTGGTCGCATTTCTTATGTGTTGGGTTTGCAAGGGCCAAGTGTTTCAGTCGATACAGCCTGTTCCTCGTCGTTGGTCGCAACTCATCTGGCTGTGCAAGCGCTCCGAAATGGCGAATGCCGGATGGCACTGGCAGGCGGAACAAATGTAATTTTGTCGCCGGAAACCACTATTACTCTTTCGCGTGCTGGTATGATGGCATCGGATGGGCGCTGTAAAGCCTTTGACGCGGCGGCGGATGGATTCGTTCGTAGTGAAGGCTGCGGTGTGGTAGTGCTCAAGCGGCTCTCGGATGCGGTTGCCGATGGCGATAATGTATTGGCGATTATTCGTGGTTCGGCTATTAATCAGGATGGACGCAGCAACGGTTTGACGGCGCCTAACGGGCCATCACAGGTGGCCGTTATCCGGGCGGCGCTGGAAAATGCCGGATTGCAGCCAGAAGATATCAGTTACATTGAAACGCATGGCACTGGGACATCTTTGGGCGATCCGATTGAGGTGCAGGCACTCGGTGGCGCACTTGGCAAAGGTCATTCGACAGATAATCCACTGCTGATCGGCTCGTTAAAAGCCAATGTCGGTCATATGGAAGCAGCCGCGGGCATTGGTGGCCTCATCAAAACCGTACTGATGTTGCAGCATGGTGAAATTCCGCCGCTGCTGCACTTGCATCAACCGAATCCGCTCATTCCGTGGGAAGAATTACCCATCAGTATGACCCAAACGTTGACCTCGTGGACACATGAACGTCGTATCGCAGGCGTCAGTTCGTTTGGTTTCAGCGGAACAAACGGTCACATTATTCTGGAAACTGCCCCAGCAACAGAACCAACCGAGGCACAGGTTGAGCGCTCTAATCACATTCTGGCGCTTTCTGCCCGCAGCGAAAATGCGCTCCATGAATTGGCCGCGCGTTTCCATGATGCGTTGCTTACTAATGCTGATGTATCTGTGGCTGACGTTGCCTTTACAGTGAACAATGGGCGTTCGCTTTTCCCGTACCGCTTATCGGTATTAGCGGAAAATACGCAGGCATTAGCTGCACGTTTGGACGCATTCGTATCTGGTGCGGAGCCAGATGGGGTAATCAGCGGACATTTTCAGGATGCTAATCCTCCAGAAGTGGCATTCCTGTTCACCGGGCATGGATCACAGTATGTCGATATGGGGCGAACGCTCTATGAGATGCAGCCTGTTTTCCGCGAGGCATTTGACCAGTGCGACGCATTGTTCCATAACTATTTGGATGTACCGCTTGGTCAGATTATGTTCACGGCAGACGACGCTGATGGCTCAATGCTGGACAATATGGCTTACGCCCAGCCAGCCTTGTTTGCTTTGCAATATGCGCTGGCACAGTTGTGGCTGTCCTGGGGTGTAAAACCTGCCTTAGTCATGGGGCATAGTCTGGGCGAGTACGCAGCAGCGGTTATTGCTGGAGTATTCAGTCTGGCAGATGGTGTCAAACTGGTGGCGGCACGTGGGCGTTTGATGAACAGCCTACCAGAAGCGGGCGAAATGTGGGCGGTTTTCACCGACGAAGCCACAGCACTTGAAGCTGTTAAGCCTTATCCGACTCGCGTTTCAGTCGCGGTCATTAACGGGCCGGGTAGTGTGGTCATTTCCGGCGCGAAAACCGAACTGGCAGCTGTGCTGGAAAGTCTCAAAGCGCAGGGTATTAAATCGCGTAAACTGGCGGTCGCACAGGCATCACATTCCCCAATGCTCGACCCGATGCTGAACGAATTTGAGCAGATTGCATCCACCATAGAATATCATCAGCCAGAAATTGGTCTGGTTTCCTGCCTCACAGGTAAGCTGGTAGCGGGCGATGAAGTAGGCAGTGCGGCTTATTGGCGGCGTCATATCCGTCATGCTGTGCGTTTTGCAGATGCAATCACCAGTGTTCAGGAAAACGGTGCGCGGGTTTTCGTCGAAATTGGCCCGAACCCTACATTGATCGGTATGGGGCAGCGCGTGATTGGGGATGATGCTGGCGTATGGCTTCCATCTTTACGCGAAAAAACGTCCGATTGGGAACAAATTCTGCAAAGCTTGGGGCGGTTGTATGTTAACGGCGGGGCGGTTGATTGGCGTGCTTTTGACCAGCCCTATTCGCGTCACAAATTGATGCTGCCTACTTATCCTTTCCAGCGCGAACGTTATTGGATCAAGGTTTCCCCGCGTCGGCAAGATGCGGAGGGTGCTTTGCATCCACTGCTGGGGACACGGCTGGAATCGCCTTCGCTCAAAGAGATTGTTTTCGAGACTCATCTGAATGCCGAAAATCCGGCGTTTCTCAGTCATCATCGCATTTTCGGTGTAGTCATTTTGCCATCACCTGCCTACATCGAAATGGCGCAGGCCGCAGCGCAAGAAGCCTTTGGTGACCAGCATCTCTATAGCGTCGAGAACTTCGCTATTTATGAAGCCCTGATCTTGCCGGAAGAAGGCGCGAACACAGTGCAGATTATCCTGTCGCTGCCGGAAAGTGATCGCGCGGCTTTTCAGGTGGTCAGCCGGGGCAAAGACGATGACGACTGGAAACTGCATGTTACTGGTAGTATCGCTTTCGTACAGCCGGAATTACGTCAGTTTGATCAGCATGTTGGGGATATTCAAGCACGGTGTGAAGAAGAAATCGCAGGTAGTGATTATTACGCGCGGGTGTTTGAACTCGGCCTCGAATTTGGGAGGAGTTTTCAGGGGATTAGTCACTTGTGGCGGCGTGATGGTGAAGCATTAGGGCGCATTGAACTGCCAGAAGCCCTGCTGCGCGAAGCCAATGATTACGGCATTCATCCTGCTTTTCTGGACGCATGTTTCCATCTGGTTGGCGCGCCGCTGGCACAGAATGATCTGGAAATTGCTTATTTACTGATCGGCATTGATTCATTCCGGTTATATCAACAACCTCCAGCTAAATTGTGGGCGTATACCCGGCTTTCTTCGGGTGGCGCGACGCAAGAAACTTTCGGTGGCGATATTCTGCTGTTTGATGATAACGGAGTATTGATTGCCGAAGCTGCTGGATTGCAGTTGAAACGTGCGGGTCGTGAAGCACTTCTACAGGCTACTCGTCAACAGAATGACGACTGGTTCTACGAAGTTCAGTGGCAGCCAAAAGCACATCCAAATCAGCAGTTTACGCCGCGCACTGCTGACTTCATTCCAGATTTGGCGTCTATAGCTTCGGCAGGCGTGGATAATCTTTTGCGTCGAGCAGACGAGAATGCACTGCATTTATACGCTGAACTGAGCGCCGAGTTAGATGCGGTATGTGCGGTGTATGCCGTTCGTGCTCTGGAATCGCTGGGTGTGGCCTTTCATGCCGGGAATCGGATTCTCCCTGATTCGCTAAAGATTATAGACCAGCATCGCCGTTTATTGGGACGCTTGTTGGGAATCCTTTCGCAGGAATCCATTATCCGTCCGGCAGGCAATACTTGGGAAGTTGTTCAAACTTTGCCCGAACTGGATGCGGATGAACATCTCAAAATGCTGGTTGAGCAGTATCCAGCTTTCAGCGCGGAAATCAATATTTTGAGCCAGTGTGGGCCGCATCTGGGCGAGATTTTGCAGGGCAAGCGTGATCCCTTAGGATTGTTGTTCCCAAATGGCTCAATGGCACTGACCGAACCGTTGTATCAGGATGCTCCCTTTGCGCGGGCTTATAACCCCGTTGTTGGCGATTTGGTTGGAGCGGTGATTAAAAAACTGCCCTCTGACCGCCCGCTGCGTGTACTGGAAATTGGCGCGGGCACTGGTGCAACCACTGCCTCAGTGTTGCCTCAACTGCCGTCTGACCGAACCGAGTATGTTTTTACCGATCTGTCGCCATTGTTTATGGCGAAGGCTGAGGAAAAGTTTGCCACCTATTCTTTCCTGAGGACGCAATTGCTCGACATCGAACGTGACCCGGCAGGACAGGGCTTTATGCCTCATGCTTTTGATGTCATCATAGCGGCCAATGTGCTGCATGCAACCGCCGATCTGCGCCGAACACTGGTCAATGTGAAAAGGTTGCTTGCACCCGGCGGCTTGTTGCTGTTGCTGGAAAACACTGCGCCAGAGCGTTGGGTGGATTTGACCTTTGGGTTGACCGAAGGCTGGTGGAAATTCACCGATACCGATTTGCGCCCAACCTACCCGCTGTTGACGCCCGATAACTGGTTGGGATTGTTATCTGCTGAAGACTTTGCGGATGCTCATTCCATTCCCGGAGTTGGGGAACAGGGTGTGCTGAATGGACAGACGATTATTGCTGCCCGCACACCATTGGCAGAAGTTGCTGTTGCTCAATCTGAACAGCCGGGTAAATGGTTGATTTTTGCGGATAACACTTTCGGGCAGGGTGCGGCACTGGCGAACGCACTAAGCCAGCGGGGTGAGTCGACACTAGTGGTTACAATAGGAGATAGCTATCAACGCATTGGAGCGACTTCCTGGCAAATTGATCCAGCCAGTCGCCCGGATTTCATTCACTTACTGGATGAAGTTGGTATGCTAAATAACCTTCCACTTCGTGGTGTTGTCTATTTGTGGGGTCTGAATCTGCTAACAGCAGATGACCTTGCGGCAGATGATTTATTTGAGGCCAGCGTCCGCAACTGCGAGAGTGTGCTGTTCATAACCCAATCGCTGCTGCTTGGGGATAAATCAGCTTTGCCCGCCCTCTGGTTAGTGACAGGCGGCACCTCAGATTTGGATGTGGCACAGTCACCTTTGTGGGGTTTGGGGCGTGTGATTGCTCTGGAACATCCTGAAGTATGGGGCGGGCTGATCGAACTGGAGGCGCCCAGCAGTGTACAGGCTGATTCGCTACTAACCGAAATTTTGCATCCTGATGGTGAAGATCAGATTGCTTATCGTGGGGCTGGAAGACAAGTGGCGCGGTTGGTACGAACGACGACCACACATCACCCTGTATTCCTGCGTTCTGATGCCGCTTACCTGATAACGGGTGGCTTGGGCGGTTTGGGGTTGCAGGTTGCCCGCTGGATGGCTGAACATGGAGCAGGGCATCTGGTGCTTTTAGGCCGCAAAGGTCTTCCCCCGCGCGAAGAATGGCCGCAAATTGACCCTGAAAGCCGTGCTGCACAGCAGACCGCCGCTGTCGAAGCGATTGAAGAATTAGGCGCACAGGTAACTGTGATTGCTGCTGATAGCGCCATTGAAGCCCAAATGTCCAATTTATTCGCGCAATTTGGGAATACACTGCCATCTCTGCGTGGTGTGATCCATGCGGCGGCGGATTTGAGCAATGCGACTATTGGTGAAATGAATGGGGATGATTTGCGGTCGCAGTTCCGTCCGAAGATCGCCGGAACATGGATTTTGCACCAACTTACACGTACTTTGGAACTGGATTTCTTCATCCTGTTCTCGTCTACAACCGCCCTGTGGGGGTCAAAGCTGTTGGGGCATTATGCGGCGGCTAACACATTTCTGGACGCATTTGCTCACTATCGGCATGGCCTGGGTTTACCCGCACTCAGCATCAACTGGGGTACATGGGAAGTCATGCGTGTCGCTTCGACTGCTGAACAACAAGAAGTTGCACAATCTGGTTTGAGTCAGATGCCTACTGAGGTGGCGCTCAATGTGATGGGTGATTTGTTCGGTTCCGAACGGGCGCAAATGGTAGTTGCGGCGGTAGATTGGGACGGGTTGAAAGCAGTTTATGAGGCCCGCCGCGCTCGCCCGCTTCTGGAACAGGTTACCAACCGCAAGCGGGTAAAAATCGCGCAGATGGTTTCTGCACCAAAAGGCGAGTCTGAGTTGTTGGTACAGTTGAAAATTGCTGAACCAGAAGCCCGCCGCGTCATTCTGACTGACTTTGTGCAGGCAGAGGCAGCTCGTGTTCTGCGGGTCGAACAGACCGATTCGGTTGACATTCATCAGGGTTTATTTGACATGGGTATGGACTCGCTTATGTCAGTTGAACTCAAAAGCCGTCTGGAAGCCGGGGTTGGGCAATCGCTTCCTTCAACTCTAACCTTCAATTATCCAACAGTGGCTGATCTGGCAGGATATCTGGAAGGCAATATCGCAGCGTTGAAAACTGCCGAACCTGTGCCATCAATTGCGGAAGTTGCCGCTGCCATGTCTGTTGCTGAATCGCTCCCAGATGATATTGATGATTTTTCGGAAGACGAACTGGCTGATTTGCTCGCCAAGAAGTTAGGACGTAAATGAGTCATAGCGAACAACCCCGCTACTTTTATGGCGTGTTTATGATTGTAGCTTCTAGCTGTGTATGGGCGTTGATAGAGGCGTTAGGGTTGTACTTCATCTCCGATCATTCGCCCTACCAGACCATCTGGGTACGGTATGGGGCGCATCTGCTGTTTATGTTTGTGGCGCTTGGGCCACGTTATAAGACTCAGTTGGTTCGTACCAATCGTCTCCGGTTACAAATCTTCCGGTCGCTGCTGATGGTGGGAATGCCATTTTTTTACATCACGGCTATTTTTAACCATATGCCGAGCAAGGATTTGTATTCAGTATTCTGGCTTTCACCGTTGATGGTTATGGGACTGGCGGTGCTGATACTGGGTGAACGGGTTCGCCTCAACCGCTGGATTGCAGCGCTGGTGGCCTTTGCTGGCGTGCTGATTATGCTGCATCCCGACCGGGGCGTTTTGAGCTTGCAAGCACTGCTGCCGTTTGGGATGGCCTTTTGCTTTAGCCTGTATCGGGTACTAACGCGTGCCCTGCGTACCGAAAACACCTTTGCCAATCTGTTTTATACGGCCTTTGGAGTGTGGGTGGTGCTGAGTTTTCTAGCCCCTCTGTTCTGGGCGCCGCTGGATTTGAATACGGCGATTCCGATGATTGTCATTGGCATTATAGGTTACTTTGGATTGTACATGATCGACAAAGCCTATGAAGCTGCTCCAGCCTCGGTACTGGCTCCATTTATTTATATCGAACCCATTTGGGGGGCACTGTTCAGCTTTTTGCTGCTACACGAATCGCCCGCAGGTTCACTGCTCCTGAGTTTGCCTATTATCATCGGCGCAGGGCTTTACCTGCTTTACACAGACACACGTCATCCGCAGGCGCAACTTTTGGCAACCCCCGGCTAGGGGTAAAATCATTCCAATACAACTTTCATAATTTGGGCGTTTGTTAGGTCAGGCGGTTTCAATGATGTCAGCCGCATGACAGGGGGATCTTAGATGACTTCGACACCAGAACAGGTTGACCGTAAACAGCTCCTCAAAAATGCGCTGGTGGCACTGGATGAAATGCAGGCCAAACTGGACGCGATTGAAGGTGCCCGGACGGAGCCCATTGCCATCGTTGGCATGGGCTGCCGGTTACCCGGTGGCGCGAACAGCCCGGATGCATACTGGCAGTTGCTGCGAGATGGCGTAGATGCTGTGCGCGGACTGCCACCCGAACGCCGTATCATTAATACCTATTCCGATTTGGACGATGCACCAGAAACCTGGTACGGTGGTTTTCTGGATGATGTGGATCAATTTGACCCGGCATTTTTTGGGATTTCACCCCGTGAAGCCACTTCGCTTGACCCGCAGCAGCGCATGGTGCTGGAAGTGGGGTGGGAGGCGCTGGAAAATGCAGGGCAGCCTCCCGATCAATTGACCGGCAGCCTGACCGGGGTTTTCGTCGGTATTTCTACCAACGATTATGCCCAATTGCTTAGAATGGGTGGCCCGGAACAGATGGATGTGTATACGGCGACCGGAAGTGCGCTTAATGCTGCTCCAGGTCGTTTGGCCTATACACTTGGGTTGAATGGCCCATGTATGGCGATTGATACCGCTTGTTCCTCCTCGTTGGTCGCAATTCATTTAGCTTGCCAGAGTTTGCGGAATAACGAATGCAATATGGCGCTGGCGGGCGGGGTAAATTCGATTTTGATGCCGGAAGCCTTCATCTGCTTCAATCGTTGGGGCATGATGGCACCTGATGGGCATTGCAAAACTTTTGATGCTGCTGCTGACGGATTTGTCCGTAGCGAGGGGTGTGGCATCATTGTCCTCAAGCGGCTTTCCGATGCGGTAGCCAGTGGCGACAATGTGCTGGCTGTGATTCGTGGTTCGGCGGTTAATCAGGATGGACGCAGCAGCGGCTTGACGGTACCCAATGGCCCAGCACAGCAGGCTGTTCTCCGCGCGGCGCTTGCCAATGCGGGGGTACAGCCCGCCGAAGTGAGTTATATCGAAACGCACGGCACAGGCACACTGATTGGCGATCCGATTGAAGTAGAGGCCATCGGTGTAGTATTGGGTGAAAATCGTCCCAAAGATTTGCCACTCATCATCGGAGCGGCGAAGACTAATCTGGGTCATTTAGAGTCAGCATCTGGTATTGCAGGGGTGTTGAAAGTCGTTCTGGCAATGCAGCATGGCGAAATTCCTCGCAATCTGTATTTTAACGAGCCAAATCCGCGCATTCCCTGGCCGGATTTCCCGGTTATTGTCCCGACTGAGAATACAACCTGGGAGCCGATTAATGAACACCGCATAGCAGGGATTAGCGGTTTCGGTTTCAGCGGAACGAACGCGCATATTGTGTTGGAAGCCGTTGCCCCTCGTGAGGTTCCCGCGCCGGAAGTTGAACGCACTGCTCACATTTTGACCTTTTCCGCACGCAGCGAATCGGCTTTGCGTGATTTGGCAGAGCGTTATGCGGATTATCCTGAAATTCCGTTGCCGGATGCAGCCTATACCGCTAATGTTTGGCGGGCGCGTTTCAATCATCGTTTGGCTGTGACTGCCGCGAACACCCCTGAACTGCGTCAGCGTTTAGCTGCTTATGCTGCTGGTCAGGATACCGCCGGGATAGCCAGTGGATCAGTAACTTCTGGTCAGCCGAAAATTGCTTTCCTATTCACCGGGCAGGGGGCGCAGTACATCAATATGGTGCAGACGCTTTACCAGACTCAGCCAACTTTCCGCGCGGCTTTGGATGAATGTGATGCGCTTTTGCGTCCGTACATGGACGTGTCGTTGCTCTCGGTGTTGTACCCCGAATCGGGTCAGTCGCCACTGGATGAAACGACTTATACCCAGCCTGCATTGTTCGCGGTCGAATACGCGCTGGCAAAATTGTGGATGTCGTGGGGTGTGCAGCCCTCGGCGGTCATGGGACACAGTGTTGGCGAGTATGTAGCCGCTTGTATCGCAGGGGTGTTCAGTCTGGAAGATGGTCTAAAACTGATTGCCGAACGAGGTCGTTTGATGGGCAACCTGCCTGCTGGCGGCAAAATGGCGGCTATCTTTGCGGATGAAGCCACTGTTGTTGAGGCAGTGGCCCCATATGCTGCTCAGGTTTCTATAGCAGCGATCAATGGGTCAGAAAATGTGGTGATCGCCGGCGAGGGGGCAGCGGTTGAAACTGTCTTGGAAAATCTCCGGCAGAAGCAGATCAAATCGCGTGGACTGAATGTGTCTCACGCTTTCCACTCGCCGCTGATCGAACCTATGCTGGACTCGTTTGAGCGCACTGCCGCGCAGGTGAAATATAGCACCCCGCGTATTAAATTGATCTCGAATGTAACTGGACAGGCCGAAACTGCCGCCGTGACCAATGCTGCCTACTGGCGTCGTCATGCGCGACAGGGCGTACAGTTTGCCCGTGCCATCGAAACCCTGCAGCAGGATGGTTTCACAGTGTTTCTGGAAATTGGCCCCAGTCCAACGTTAATTGGCATGGGACAGCGATGTGTGCCTTCTGGTTATGGGACATGGCTACCTTCGCTCCGCAGCGGGCGCGACGATTGGGCACAAATGCTGGATAGTTTGGGGCGGTTGTATGTTGAGGGGGTGCGGGTCGATTGGGTGGGATTTGATCGTGATTATCCGCGCCGTAAAGTGGCTCTGCCCACCTATCCCTTCCAGCGGGAGCGTTACTGGGCGGATGTCAGTCCACAGCCCACAAGGCTAACACGTCAGTCGCCGGATGGTTCCCCCCTTCACCCGCTGCTGGGTGCGCGGTTGCTGCTGGCGCAGGGGTTATACATCTGGGAAAACGAAATCAGTTTACGGAATCTGCCGTATTTGGATGACCACCGTGTGCAGGGTGTTGCTATCGTTCCAGCCACCGCTTACATTGAAATGGGCATGGCTGCGGCAGTGGAAGTTGTGGGCGCGCTGCCCTTCATGATTACCGAAATTCACAATAAAAAACCGATCTTTTTGCGCGAAGGTGAGTCTTATGTTGTACAGATTGCCCTTAATGCAGCAGAAAACAACTCGTGGATATTCAGTGTTTACAGCCATCCAAGCGGCGGTGATAAGTGGACGCTGAATGTTGAAGGCCGAATACAGCAGGAAGACACCAAACCCGGCAGCTTGATTGACTCGTTTGATTCTCAGGCAATTATTGCCCGCTGCCCGGAGGAAGTTTCTGGTGGGGCATTTTACCAGCAGTTGGGTGAGAAGGGTAACGAATGGGGCGCGACTTTTCAGGGTATTGAACGACTGTGGCGCGGGCGTGGCGAAGCGCTAAGTTTTGTCCGCGTTCGCCCAACACTGGAAAACCAGATGTCTCGCTATGTGTTCCATCCAGCAGTGGCTGACTCGTGTGGTCATGTTCTGACGGCGACCATTCCAATGAAAAAATCGGATGCCAACCGGGGG
>JAIOHM010000214.1 GCA_019912965.1 Anaerolineae bacterium | reverse complement strand
GTCTTTGATAGAGATATTTTTCTTTAGCTACGGATTAATCTCTTTCAGTGTCTTTTTGTCTGTTGCTCGCCTCCAAACAAGTGGCCCTGGTCGGTTTGAACCTGTTAGTATTTGGGCGGCGGCGGTTGGGCTAGAAAACGTATAGTTTTGGGTAAAGCGAAGTATCTCGCCAACTATTTCAATAACACCAGCTTCTATTAGTTCATTTCTTGTTCGCCAGAATGCTTGATTATCTTGCATATGGTTCTGAACATGAGAAGTGCCAATTGATCCACCATAAACTTCTAATCCATAACCACTATATTTCCCAACAGCTTGTGTTCCAGCATAATTGAGTTCAACTTCAATCGATGGTTGCTTTGACGCACGTAATTCTTCAAGGAACTTCACGTCTTCTTTTACGTCATCAGTTGATGCAGCAACTGCATATTTCCGAGACGAAGGTATGGGTTCAGCCATATCCAGTAGAGAAAGTATCCTTTCAACTTCTGTCACAAATCGTTGAGCAATTTTCTGATCATCTGGGTTCAAAACTCGCCCATCTGGAACTGCTTGATTGAGTTGAAATCCCCTGTCTGTGAGACGCACATATAATGTGCGTTCAACAAAAGCAACAATACTTGTGTTATGAATCGGATTCTTGAGATAAAAAGCTAAAACTCTATCCCAATTTTTATTGTTCTTACGCTGGGAAGCATGTTGGTCTAATCGTTGCTTGATGTTTTGAGTCATACCAACATAATTGATTGACATCTGATCAAATAATATATAGACACAATCCCGGGTCCCATATCCAAGTAAGTCAACTATCTTATGAAACGATTTGCGATTTTTCTTATCTACTCCATAGCATTCAACTAAACCAATCTGTGGATGAAGCAAATAAGTTTTAATATTAGGCTCAGATGCATGGAAGGCGATCTGTAGATTGAGATCGCTAGCATGAGTATCTTGATTTGTGCTGGAGTGCTTTTGTGGCATACTTTTTCCTAAATCAATAGATGCGACAGTTTCTTTGCACCATCGACAATAGCATTGATCGCATCAGATAACATATCTTCGGTATTGGCACGCCCAACGCCAATGCGGATAGCATTGTGGGCGCGATCTTCACCGAAACCAAGAGCTTTGATAACGTGAGATGGCTTCGTATCAACGGTGGTGCAAGCTGAGCCAGTTGCAATTGCAACCTTGCCTTTTATCTGCACAACCAGGGATTTACTCTCAATACCATTGATTGAGATATTCAGATTATGTGGCAGGCGCTGGTCGCCAATGGGCATACCGTTAAGCTCTACCCCCTCGAGTTTCTTCCGGAACTGGTCAAACATCATTCTCGTCCAGTTCCGATACTTTTCTGCATCGGCTTTCATATCAACCAAAGCCAGTTCATACGCTTTACCCATACCAACGATACCCGGCACATTTAGTGTGCCTGACCGCATTCCTAACTCATGACCACCACCGTAAATAACTGGCGCGACTTTGACACGGGGATTACGTCGCCGCACATACAAGCCACCAACCCCTTTTGGTC
>JAIOHM010000213.1 GCA_019912965.1 Anaerolineae bacterium | reverse complement strand
GTCTTGATACCGGACTTCAAGGGCAGCGAAGAAGCCTTAAAAATCGTGATGGACGCCCAACCGGAAATCCTGAACCATAATGTGGAAACTGTACCGCGCCTGTTCAAGAAGGTTCAGCCACAGGATAAATACGAATGGGCGATGAAAACGCTGGGCAACGCCAAGAAAATGGATCCGCTGGTGCTGACGAAAAGCGGCATGATGGTTGGGTTGGGCGAAACCTTTGATGAAGTAGTGACCGTGATGCGCGATCTGGCGGGACTGGGTGTTGATATTCTGACGATTGGGCAGTACCTCCAACCGAGCAAACAACATCTGGCGATTGAACGTTACTATCTGCCGGAAGAGTTCGATGCCTTCCAGCAGATTGGGTCGGAATTGGGCTTTAAGTGGGTGGAAAGCGGGCCGCTGGTACGGAGCAGTTATCGGGCGGAACAGCAGGTGCGTGAGCTTTCTAAACTAAATCATTTCCGACTGCGGGAAGTAACAGGTAACGAGGTATGAGCAAAGTACTGAGTACAAAGTACTGAGTACTGAGAAAAGAAGTAACGTGTAATGCGTGAGGTGGTGAAAAGTATAGTCATATAGGATTCAATTTTTGCACAATTGCCGTAGGGGTTGTCGGCGGCAGAGAGAGAGACAGGCGTTGCAATGGCGGCGGTGTCGGCGGTTGAGACGAGAAGCGCCGTAGTGTGCAACGCCAAGCTCTCGTATTGTCGCCGCTGTCGCAGTATTGGCGGTGTGCAGCGGCAACACGGGAAGTTGGCGCTGCAATTGTACAATCGTTGTCTTGTGCTGGTTATCTGTCATTGGCTTTTTGAATCATCCTCGGCTGTAAGTCATTTCATCACAACAGCATAAAACTACACATTTGAGTTTCACAGGAAATAATCCGCATATTTACTTTCGTACCTGATGGTATAGTGGATATTAGAGGCTGTTGGTGAAGTGAGGCAGAACAGATTAAGTGGGGACGATCAATTTACCCCACCCCCACCCTCCCCGCACGCGAGGAGGGAGTCAGTACCCATGCAAATCAGGCTCGAAAAATGGCTTGCATTGAAAGTGTCGTCCAGTGAACCCGCATGGCGAGGGGGCAAAACCGAGTATTCGAGGTGGGTAGTTAGGCACTTTGTAGCCACTACCACCAAAATTTTAGCACACAAGTTCTGTATTTGTCAAGAGGTTGAGGCACAGTGAATTGGAAAGCGAAGGCGAAACCCAAGAAGCGTGAGCCGGAAACGGAGTTCGTCGCGCCGCTTTCGCTGGAAGAATGCATGGCGCGGTTGTGGCGATTGGAAGAAGAACGGACTTACGAACGGTGGAATGGTGCGGAAACACGGGTAAGCGCCGAGGTGGTGGATAAACAGGATTGGTTATTCACGGTGACGCGGGCGTTTGAACGTGCGCCACGATTACCTATGTTCCGACGCAAACAGCCGTTGGTGCAGGTTTCCGGCAAGATGAGCCGCCTTTCGGAAAATCAGACGACGATGGTGCTGATGGAAAGCGAGGTTCGTTCGCGGATTCCGTTTTCGATTCTGTTTTATCTGTTTCTGATCGCATTCTGGGAAGCTGCCCCATGTGCGCTGGCATTGGGGTTGATGGTGCAAGCGTCTGGTTTTATCCTCAGTATGTTCATCGCAATAGCAGTCGGTGTTGTGCTGTATCTGCATGTGCGTTACTTCCGCACGATGGCGCAAGGCGATACAAGGCGATATGAATTGATCGCGGACATCCGACGGGTATTGGTCATCCCCGCAAATCTCCCCGCACATACCCCGGCAGAACCTATTCAAGCCGTTCCAGAATCTTTGCATAAGCCTCGTTAATGGCCTGCATTCGCTCAGTCGCGCCGGGTGATTTATCAGTATCCGGGTGATGCTGGCGGGCTTTGCGGCGGTAAGCGCTTTTCACTTCGTCTACATTGGCGGCAACCGAGAGGCCGAGCAATTCGTAAAATGGCTTGAGGGGGTCTTCGCGGTAAGTTGATGTGGATGTATGTGCCTGTTGATAATGACGCGGTTCAAATCCGGCGATTTTGCGGACGCCAAGCAGATACTTGTTGTTGAAGGTGGCGTAGTCTCCACCCAGATAGGCCAGATTAACGGGGTCGCCATAGCTCATGCGGCGGTCAAGCTCAATGTGGACGGGAAAAACCGCGACACCTGATTTATCCGTCCGATACACATAAATTTTGCGATCATAGGCCAGCAACAACAGGCGAAGTGCATCGCTCATCAAAGCAGTCGTGCCATCATCGGTGATGAGGTCAAGCGCAACAATGTAGAGCGTATGCATATCGCGTTCCGTGTTGGCGTTGAGCGTCTTTTTGATAAAGCCGACCGAAAGTTCCCCGGCCAGCAGATAAACCATGATGTCTTCATCGAAGGTGGGATGGGCAACATTCACCAACATTGCGCCTTCATCCAACACACGGACGAAACGCACGTTATCCATACCCCGTAAATTATCCACCAGATAGCGGAAAGCAACCTGCAACCCGGTCACATCCATTCTCCTCAAGATTCGGCAAATCAGGGTCAAAGACCCTAACTTGCAAAAATTGCGTTATTCTAACGACATTATACCGAAAGCAAACAAAAGGACGCATGGTGAATGCGTCCAATGGTTATTTCGATTCTAGGTCTCCAGATTGGAGCGGAGGGTTATATTAGCTCTCGATCACTTTATCGTCAATTAACTGCTGCTGCACCTTCTGACCACGCGGGTCGAAGGCGAAATGCTGACCGTGCAATTGGAATTCCATGTCTTGCATGGCACGTCCGGCACGGTTTTTCTCGACGGTGAAAACGACCCAATCGCGGAATTGTTTGGCAGTGTACGGGTTGAAAGCCACATGATCTTTGGAGAGGATGTGGTACTTGTTGTTCATGATTATGGCAATATCCGACTCGTAATCCAGCGCACTGCTGCCGCGCAGGTGGAACAAGTGGATACGCTTGCTCTTCAGGCCTTCACGGTCGGCGGCGACAATCGACCACACGGGAACATCCAGCGAGAGGGCGATATCTTTCAGCCCTTCCACAATGATAGTGACTTTATCATTTTCATCGCGCGGGCGTTCCGGGTAGACCGCAATCTTTTGCAGATAATCCACAAACACGGTGACATTACCCCCGGTTGCATCGCACAGACGGGCAGTCATTTCCTTGATGGATTTGAGCGTGGTAACGGCAGGGCTGGCCTTGACCATAATCATACGGTCGGCGTAACGAGCCATACGCTGCAAAGCCGGAGCTGTTTTGGGATTCTCTTTCAGAATGGCCTGAAGTGATCCGGCAGCACTACTATCCCGTCCCATGAAACCTTTGGCGCGTTCGGCAACGATGATCTGGTACAAATCGCGCAGTTTTACACCCCGGCTGAGATCAATCTCTGGCGGGTTGATGCTTTCCATGCAGAGGAGGCGATGCATCAGATGGGTTTCAGTATGTTCATACGACAGGTAAAACGCATACTGATCGGGACGCATGGCAACATTGCGGGCAATTTGCAGGGTAGCAATGGTTTTGCCAATGCCCTGTGCGCCGCCCAGCAGCAACAGTTCGGTCTTGCGTAAACCACCGCCAATGAACCCATCCAAGGGGTCAAAGCCTGTCGAAAGCGGTACATAATCCACCAAATCGCCCTGAATCACCCGGTCATTCGCTTCGTTCAAAACCTGGGTCAGTGTGCGTGGCAAATGTGCCCCACCCCGTCCAGCATTAGTGGGAGCGCTGGATGCCGGACTCGGTTTGGGTGCAGACGGTGCAGCAGGCGTCGGGCGCGGTGCGGCAGGCTGCACCGGTTTTGGAGCCGGCGGGAGCGGTTCTTGTGGTGGCACATCGGGATCGGGCGGAAGATCACCCGTAAAACGTCGGGTCGCCATAGAAGTCCTTGACCTTAATCTCTTATACTTATAATCATATACACTCTGTAAAAGCGCGCAATTGTCCCAGAATTAATTTAGCGCAATTTTCGTTAATTCTTTATGAGACAAACCAAAACATTACCAAACCTTAATGGTAAATGGGGATTTGAAGATTTCTTACGCATCTATCTATTTAGAATTTATTCACAAAGCACCTAAAATTGTGCTAAAATCAAAATGTTTAGGCAGTTGCTGGGCATTACCACACTGCACGGCGGCTGAAAGTCCAATGTACATCGAGTACGCAAGAGGGTACAAAGTTGATACAGGAACTCATGAACCGGGCCGACCAGCGCGGCTATCTCACCTTCGATGATGTCCTTGAAGTGCTAGACGAAGACGGGGACGATGTAGGCGCAATCGAAAATGTCCTCTATGAACTGGACGAATTAGGGATTGAGATCCGCCAGGAAAGCGAACCACCCGCGCGCATAACACTGGGTATGAACATGGGTGAGGAGATCGAGATGGAGTTTGAGCCAGAAGAAATGCCACAAGACCCCGGTGTAGGCGACATCAATGCCGTCTCCGCCGATGACCCAGTTGGCCTCTACTTTCGGCAAATGGCGCAAGAACCCCTGCTAACGGCGCAGGAGGAGATTGAACTTGCTCGCCGTATTGAAGTCGGCAAAGAAGCACGCCGATGTTTGACCCGCCCCGGTGCGAAGGAAACCTACGGCCAATCCTGGATGGTACATATGGATCGGCTAATGACGGACGGACAATCCGCCCGCGAACATCTGGGACGCGCCAATACCCGTCTGGTCGTCAGTATCGCCAAGCGGTACATGGGACAGGGTTTGCCCTTCCCCGATCTGATTCAGGAAGGCAATGTTGGGCTGATGCGCGCGGTCGATAAATACGACTACAAACGCGGTAACCGCTTCAGCACCTATGCGACCTGGTGGATCCGGCAGGCAATTACCCGCGCGCTGGCGCAGAAGACCCGCACCATCCGCATCCCGCTCCATATGACCGAACGCATCCGTCAGATGTACCGCACCGCCCAGAACCTCGAACAATCACTGGGACGCCGCCCCTCCCCCGAAGAAATTGCAATGGAAATGGATTTACCCGCCGATAGTGTGCGCGGCATGATGGATGCCAGCCAACACGCTATCGCGCTGGAACGTCCGGTTGGGGATGACGGTGACAGTGAGTTTGGCGATTTCATTGAAGACCAGGACTCGCCCAGCCCGGTGGATTCGGCCACCCAACATCTGTTGCAAGAAACGATTGAAGAAGTATTAAGCGAACTGACCCCGCGCCAGAGCCATATCCTGCGCCTACGATTTGGACTGGGCGGCGGCGAACCGCACACGCTCGAAGAGATTGCCAACAAATTCGGATTGAGCCGCGAACGCATTCGCCAGCTAGAAAAAGAGGCACTGCGCAGCCTGCGGCATCCACGACTGGCACACAACCTGCGTGATTACTTAAGCTAGTTAGCCCTCTACAATTTTATATCTCGATGTAAGCCGGGTGTAACAGCCCGGTTTTTCATTGTGAGGTTATTGGTAAGAGAAGGTTTTTGATTGGGAAGATCAGAAGCAGGATATGATGAAAGAATGACAATCAAAAATCCTACAATCGACTCTACAATTTCAAAGACATCTGACAGCACACTTGATATCAATCGGGTGGTCAGGGCGCGGCGAGGGGCGCTGTGGATTGGGCTGGTGACGCTCATCGGAATTGGTTTGCTGTGCGGAGTGGCATTGGCAGGGAGTGACTTTAATCCACTGGCATTCGCCAAAATCGGGACACGGTTTGCTGAACTCGACCCCGAAGGAACACGCGGTTACGATGGGCAATTCGCGTATTACATTGCCCGCGATGGTTATGAGGCTGTTCCGCATATTGATGGGGCGACACTGCGTTACCAGCGCATTCTGTATCCGGTCGTCAGCCGAGCATTGGCCTTTGGGAATCCTGAGCTTGTCCCCTGGACATTGATTGCGGTCAATATACTCGCCCATTCGGCAGGCGCGGCTTTATTGGCCTACCTGCTGGCGCTCCATGGCGGCGCGGCATGGGGTGCACTGGTTTACAGTGTGTGGATTGGGGCTTTGTTCGGGGTACGTCTGGATTTAAATGAGCCGCTATGTGTGGCGCTGGGGTTGGGTGCTATCGCAACCTATGCTCATGGACGCTATCGCATAACCATTCTGCTGCTGATTCTTTCGACACTGGCAAAAGAGTTGGGTTTGATCTTCGCGGCAGGATTGGCGCTACACGCTTTTTTCAACGGACAGCGACGATGGGGCATTCTGATTTTTGGTGGGCCACTGCTGGCGTTTCTGGCGTGGTGGGGATTTATGCGGTTGTGGCTAGGGCGTTTACCCATCGGCTACCCTGCTGCCCACATTCACCTGATTCCGCTACAAGGCATGTTTGCTGAACTGGAAGAAACGGCGCTTGAATTTGTGTTTCTGGCAATATGGCTGGGATTACCTGCATTGGTAATTTTCCTGCTGGCAGCGCGACGGATGTGGCGGCAACGGCGGGTGGAATTAGGAGCAGCATTAGCGCTGGCCGGAGCGGGATTCGTACTGGTGATGCCGGATGTTAGCTGGCAAGACCCAGTGGCGGCTTACCGAGTGGGTATTTCGCTGGTAGTTGGTGGGCTGTTGTTCGTTGGGCAATGTTACCCACGACGAATTGGTTGGCTGGCAGCACTGTGGCTGCCGACGCTGCTGGTGGTATTGATGACACCTTCACTGTGGCTTTAGGATTTCAGCATAAAGACTGTACAAACTGACTTACACGGTACTTGTAGCCCTTTGCGCTGGCTTCTACAATCAGAACAAAGTAAGCCATTAGCAGAAGGAATTAGGAAATGGCTCAAAAGAATCAGACCAATTATGCATTTTTTAACGGTCAGATTGTGCCCATTGAAGAAGCAAAAGTCAGCGTAATGACGCACTCTTTTAATTATGGGACGGGTGTTTTTGGCGGTTTACGCGGATACTGGAACGCAGATGAGGAACAGTTATTTATCTTCCGCCCACATGACCACTTCAAACGATTTATACAATCCGCCGCATTGATTCGGATTGAGCTGCGGTACACCCCGGAAGAACTCACCCATATCCTGACCGAACTGCTGCGTACCGAAGGCTGGCGGGAAAATGTATATATTCGTCCGCTGGCTTATAAGGCAACCGAACTCATCGGCGTCAAACTGCATGATCTGGATGATGCGGTGACCATCTTCAGCCTGCCATTTGGCAAGTATGTGGAAAATGAAGAAGGCGCACATGTTTGCTTCTCGGCGTGGCGGCGGGTGGATGACAACGCGATTCCGGCACGCGGCAAAATTATCGGCGCGTATGCGAACTCAGCGCTCATCAAAACCGACGCGGTATTATCCGGTTATGACGAGGCAATTGTGCTGAATGAAGATGGACACATCTCCGAAATGAGCGCAGCCAACATCTTCATCATCCGCGATGGCGTAGCGATTACCCCGCCGGTCACTTCCAACGTTCTGGAAGGCATCGTGCGTAGGTCGCTGATGCAACTGTTGACCGATGAACTGCATGTTCCGGTGGTGGAACGCGAGATTGACCGCACAGAACTTTATCTAGCGGATGAAGTATTCATGTGTGGGACAGGGGTACAACTAGCTGCCATTACCCGTGTGGAACACCGTGCAATCGGAAATGGCAAACTGGGTTCAACTACCCGACAACTACGCGAATTATTCTTCCAAATCGTATCCGGACGCGTGCCAAAGTATCGTGGATGGCTCACCCCGGTTTATGTAGCTGAAGTTGTACAGTAGAAGCATTTGGGCGCATGAAATATGCGCCCTATTTTTATCCAAAAGCGTATACCCGCCCGGTGTAGTGCTGGGTTCGGGCGTATTCCATCAAGGAATCACGGAAATCGGGATGCGCAATATTGATGAGCGCCTGAGCACGTTCGGCAATCGAGCGCCCAAATAAATCCGCGACCCCATATTCGGTGGCGACGAAGCGCACATCATTGCGGGATGTGGTTACGCTGGCTCCCGGTTTTAGCTGTGAGACGATGCGACTGATGGTGCCGTTCTTAGCCGTGCTGGGCAGCGCAATGAACGACTTACCACCTTTGCTACGCGATGCGCCGCGTACAAAATCCACCTGCCCGCCCACGCCTGAATAGAACATTGAGCCGATGCTATCCGCACAGACCTGCCCGGTCAGATCGACTTCCAATGCCGAATTGATGGATATCATCCGGTCATTCTGGGCAATGATGAAGGGATCATTGACGTAATCTGTGGGGCGAAACTCAAATACAGGATTGTCATTGATAAATTCATAAAGCCGGTGTGTACCCAGCGCGAACCCTGCTACAACCTTCCCGGTATGCAGGTTCTTGGCCGCATTGGTGATAACACCCTGTTGAATCATTTCCATCACACCGTCACTGAACAATTCGGTATGTATGCCGAGGTTCTTGTGGTTGGTCAGGTGACGCAGCACCGCATCCGGGATACCACCGATACCCATTTGTAAGGTGGCTGCATCTGGAATGAGTTCAGCAATATTCCACGCAATTCGTGTCTGAGCTTCGGTAGCAGGTTCAGGCCGAACCTCTGGCAATGGATAATTGACTTCGACAAAATAGTCAATCTGGTTGACATGGATGAAACTATCCCCCAATGTACGCGGCATATGTGGATTGACTTCGGCAATCACCAGTCCAGCGGATTCAGCAGCACCTTTGGTCACGCCAACTTCGACGCCATAAGAGCAGTAGCCATGTTCATCCGGCGGACTGACGTGGATTACAGCAACATCCAGCACCAGACGACCTGAACGAAATAACAATGGGATTTCATGCAGAAAAACGGGGGTGAAATCTGCTAATCCTTCATTGACGGCCTTTCGAACTTTGGGGCTGATGAACAAACTGTTGACGCGAATGTGATCGCTCATCTCTGGTGTAACATAATTGCCAGCACCCAAGTCGAGCACCTGCACAAGTTCGACCCCACTCAGCTCCTGATAACGGTTGCACAGCGCCTCCAAAAAATGCTGAGGCGTGGAGCAGTTACCCGTTAAAAATACCCGCTGGCCGGAGCGCACTTTTCGCGCCGCTTCTTCAGCACTGATACGCCGTTGATGCCAGTTCATAATTCCTCTATCCATTGGGAAAATTTCTACTGCCCTGAGTGTAGGGGGAAAGGAAAAAGACGAATAGTGACGAACATCGGGCACTCCAGCGACGTTTGATACTACGATAATTCTCGGCTACAGCACTAGAATCAGGACAGCATTACAGCAAAATAGGAGTGCCAATCATGCTAAAGCATGTACTTGTGCCGCTGGATGGTTCTCAACTGGCTGAGGACGCTTTGCAGCACGCTGCCAGTATCCTAGGGGCTGATGGCAGGATGACCCTGGTTTCAGCCGTTGAAGTACCAGAAGTGCCGATTTACGGTTACTATCCACCCGCAACCATTCCAGACTATGACGCTGCCAAAGCGGATTTGCTGCCACAAGCACGCGCTTATCTGGATGGGGTCGCTAAAAATCTCAAAAGGCTGCATCCTGAGATGGTGATCAGCATCGAAGCGGAAATTGGCGAACCCGCCGAGATCATCACCAATATGGCCGAGAAATATCATGTGGATGCAATTGTGATGTCCACGCATGGACGGTCGGGGTTAAGCCGCTGGTTGTTTGGGAGCGTCACCAACAAGGTGTTAAGTGCCAAGCCGTGCCCGGTGTATGTTGTTCCCAGCCAGAGCAACGGTCATAAGAAGTAACATTCAAAAAAAGGGGCGTCCTGTGGGGACGCCCCAAAAATCTACTCTGCTTTTTCGTCTGACGCAGTTGGTGGAACCAATTCACGGATGTTGTTCTTAACGGCATAAGCGGCAGCTTCGGCACGGTTAGCTGCTCCGATTTTGGCAAGCACACTACTGACATAGTTGCGTACTGTGCCTTCGCCCAAATACAGCTTAATTGCAATCTGGCGATTGGTCAGACCATCCGCAACCAGTGCCAGCACCGCTAATTCCTGTGAAGTGAGATTGGCGAAGGCAGCGGCGTGCTGTGCCTCATTGGCCTTACGCATTTCCGCAAACACGGTCGCGGTCATAGCGGGATCCAGCATTCCTTCACCCCGGCTGACGCGGTCAACCGCCAAAATCAGGTCATTATCACCAATACGCTTGAGTACGTAACCGGATGCCCCCGCCTGAATAGCGGCAAACAGCAGTTCGTCTTCGGCATATGAAGTGAGCATAATCACTTTGCAACCAGGCACACCCTCGATAATCTGGCGGCAAGCCTCGATGCCCGAAACACCTGGCATTCGCACATCCAAGACGGCAACATCTGGCTTCAATTCCTTAGCTTTGGCAACCGCTTCCTCACCTGTGCCGGCTTCCGCTACAACCCGGAAACGGCTCTGGCGTTCCAGCAGCGCCCGCAACCCGGCCCTAACTACCGAGTGATCGTCTGCGATCAGAATCCTTACCGGATTGGTCATGGGTTCTCCATCCTGTTCGTGTATATGTTCGTTTTCGCGTTAAAATAGCGGTAACTCTTACTTTAACCACACAAAGATTAGCAATGAATAGTGACATAAATCATCAAAACGACAATACCTCTATCATTCTAGCACAGCTCAAGGATATTGCTTCTTCTGTAATGTACGCTGCTGAAGGAGCAACCGTTGAGCAGGTTCTCGAACGGATCGCCCAGGTTTCCAAGGAACTCGTCCAAGCGAAATATGCCGCACTGGGTGTGCCGGATGGTAAGGGCGGGCTGAAATTTTTCAAAGTTGCCGGAATGACTCCGGAAGCAATTGCCCGACTTGACCATCTTCCCAAGGGGCATGGGTTGATCGGGGCGATTATGAAAGAACGACAAACCATACGCCTGGAACGAATGCAGGATGACGAACGCTCCGCCGGATTTTGCCCTGCTCACCCGCCGATGACCAGTCTGCTGGGTGTACCCATTCAAGTTGGCCAACAACTTTTTGGCACGCTGTATATCTGCGACCGTGAAGATGGTCAGCCTTTCAGTGAAGAGGATAGCTGGTTGCTCGAAACGCTAGCGGGCTATGCCGCGCTGGCAATTGCTGGTTCGCAACTGAGTGAGCAACAAAGCCGCCTGACATTATTGGAAGAACGCGACCGAATCAGTATGGAGCTGCATGACGGTGTAATTCAATCGCTGTATGCGGTTGGGATGCATCTGGATTTGATGCGACTCTCCGACGAAGCTTCTCCAGATGCACTGACACAAACTATAGGCAACCTAAACGAAATCATCGAAGATATCCGACGGTATATCATGAACTTGCAGATTCATGAACGTCACACCATGACGATCTACGAACGGCTCAATGATATGCTCAGCCGCCTGCACCTGCCTGCAACCATCCATATTCAATTGAATGCACCCAATGATAAACCTCCATTCAGCCCCGCAATATTCGAGGCTATTTGCCAGATGGCGAACGAAGCAATCAGCAACGCGGTGCGCCATGCTGAAGCCCAAGCCATTACGATCAGTGCTGAGGTGCGTAGTGATGAGTTCCAAATTGTGATTGCGGATGATGGCAAAGGATTCAATGCACAACTCGTTGCCAACCAGAGTGGGTTGGGGTTACGGAATATACAACAGCGGGCGGCTTTACACGGTGGGCGTGTAGAAATTGAAACCCGCCCCGGCGTGGGCACACGGTTGACTATCAGTGTGCCTGTACGGATGTAGTAGCTGTCACATCTATCACGCATTTTGCATTATCTTTTGCAGTACCCACTAACGAGGGCGAACTTTATAGTGAAAACAGATCACCGTACTCATTCGGGTGATTAAACTTAAACCCGGCAAAAGAGGTGTGTCATGCTTGAAAATGTAAAGGTGCAGGAATGGATGACGAATCGGGTGATTAGCGTTTCGCCCTCGACTTCCATCAGTAACGCGCACCAAATTATGAAGGAAAATGGCGTGCGACGGTTGGTCGTCCTCGACCACGACCATCTGGTTGGGATCATCACTATTGGTGATGTGCGCGAAGCCAGTCCTTCTGATGCCACAACCCTGAGCATCTGGGAACTGAATTACCTATGGGCGCAGTTGACTGTCGAAAAAGTGATGTCACGCGATGTGCACACCATCAAAGCTGACCAACCGATTCTGGACGCCGCAGAAATCATGCTCAATCAGAAAGTCAGCGGGGTGCCTGTGGTGGATGATCGTGGTAACGCCATTGGAATGCTGACCGAATCAGACATCTTCAGGATGCTGGTCAAATCCCGCAATCCGGCATTGGTCACCGGGTAAGCCTATCGTCGCATGAATTCGTTGAAATACCCCTCGCGCAGAGGGGTCTTCTTAATGCTGGAGCGTCAGATGATGAATGTATCCGATATTATGACTCGTAAACCGTCCACCATCCGATTGCAAGGAACCCTGCACGACGCACTCGATATGATGGATAAAATTGGCTGCCATCATCTCCCCGTCATGAGCGACGAAGGCCATCTGATTGGCATTGTGAGTGATCGAGACTGCCGCACAGCACTGAATTCGCCGCACATCCTCCGTGAACGCTGGCAAGATGAAGAATTAGCAAAACGACTCCAGGTACGGGCGATCATGACTCCAGCACCTATCGTTATCGCACCCGAAGCGCGTGCCGAAGAGGGTGTTCGCCTAATGCTCAAAAACAAAATTAGCTGCCTGCCTGTGATGCGCGACGAAACGCTGGTCGGAATTGTTACCCGATCCGATATTTTGATGGCATTTTTGAGCCTGACTGAACGGACTACGGCTGAGTAATCTGCTCGTCCTCGATCTCCGCTGCTCGTGCCTGTTCCAGTATGATTGGGTCATCGGTCAGGCCACCGCTACGCACAGTTGCCCCAATCACCATCCCCGCACTGACCAACACAATATTCTTGATGATGTACTGTCCTTCCAACGTGGGCGCAATTGGGAATCGTCCCCACGTTTCTGTCGGGAACAGGAACAGCGGCGTAACCGTTCCCACCATTTGCACAAACAACAGCAACAGCGTCCCCCGCATGAACCAACCTGTGATGAGACCGATACCAATCAATGACTCCCACAGCGCCAATACGGGGCGTGAAATCTCCGGAGGAACGATACCAAATGTTAGTACAGAAATTGTGCGGGTTGCCAGTTCGTCCGCTGGGCTAAGACCGGGCGCAAACTTCAGTACCCCAAACCACAGGAATACAATCCCCAGACTGATCCGCAGCAGCGTCACTCCGTTGTGAGCCATCCAGCGTGTAACCTTGCGATCAATCTGCCGGAATTTCCGGTTCGCGGTGTGCCGCATATATGACCTCATCTATCTACCCATCCTCATTGTGAATATCGTAACAAGTAGTTTTGAGTATTCCATGAGAGTTCGCATATTTACAGATTTATTTTGTTTCAGGCATTTAAATTTGTTAAAATGGCTATTCTATTGACGCCTCGTTAAAAGTTGACGCGGCGTTTTCAGTTCATTAGAGGAGAAAATATTTCATGTCCAACATTCGAGAAACCGCGCTGCCGGGCATCGGGCATAAATTCGAGATCAAAACGCGCGGTGGAGACAAACTCGTTGTGATTATCCACGATGATGGTCGTCGTGAACTGTATCACTTCTATTATGACAACCCGGACGACAGCATTTCCATGATTAGCCTCGATGACAACGAAGCACGGCAAGTATCGGCCATCATTGGCGGAATGGCCTACAAACCCAAAGCGTTAGAATCGATGGAAGTTGCGCTGGACGACTTGGTGATCGAATGGTTCAAGGTAGAGCCGGGATCCGGGGGAATTGGCAAAAACATTGGCGAGTTAGGTGTTCGTCAGAAGACAGGTGCATCCATCATGGCGATAATCGGCCCTGACCACATCAAGAAAATCAACCCCGGCCCAGATCAAGTCATTGAGGCAGGTATGACGTTGATTATTGCGGGCGAAAGACCTCACATTCAAGCCTTTAAAAATCTGATTCTGAAAAAGGGGACATGAGTTGGAGAATCATTACATTGTCTTTGAAGCTGGGATCGCCCTCGTTTTAATGGCAATTGCCGCCCTTCTTTCCGCTCGACTTCGTTTCTCGATTGTTCCATTTCTGATTATCGCTGGTATGGTGGTTGGGCCACATGCCCCGCATATTGGCATCCTGGATTTACGATTCATCACCACTGCCCCACTGATTGAATTTATGGGGCGGCTCGGCGTGTTGTTTCTGCTGTTCTATCTGGGATTAGAATTTTCCGTTGGGCGTTTGATGCGCGCCGGACGCTCGATTGTCGTTGGCGGTACGATTTACATTGCAATCAACTTCACGTTGAGCATTGCCTACGCCGCACTGCAAGGGTGGCCACTAAAAGAAGTGCTGGTGGCAGCAGGGATCACTACGATTTCCTCCAGCGCGATTGTCGCCAAAGTGCTGGTCGATTTGCGCCGAACCGCGAACCCCGAAACCGAAATGATCCTCGGCATCATCATGTTTGAGGATGTTTTTTTGGCGGTCTATTTATCAATCGTTTCAGGATTAGTGCTCAGCGGAGCGACTTCGGTGGGCGCGGTTATCGGGTCTGCCGTGCTGGCACTGGGCTTCATGATCGGTTTGCTGGTAGTTGGCAGGCTGGCTATTCCTCTCCTGAATCGCTTCCTGAACATCACTTCAGACGAGGTGTTTTTACTGGTCATTTTCGCAGCGTTGCTATTGATTGCCGGTTTTTCGGAAACTATCCATGTGGCTGAGGCCATTGGTGCGCTGCTGGTTGGATTGGTGCTGGCAGAAACGGAACATGCCAAACGCATTGAACACATGGTTATTCCATTCCGGGACTTTTTCGGCGCGGTGTTCTTTTTCAGTTTTGGGTTGTCGATTGACCCCCTAACGCTGGGCGGCGCGGTAGGATTGGCGTTGGGCGCGGTCGTGCTGACGATCATTGGCAATTATGTCGCAGGTATTCTGGCGGGACGCACCGCCCAGCTTTCGCCCACTGCATCATCCAACATTGGACTGACAATTGTTTCGCGCGGCGAGTTTTCGATTGTGCTGGCGAACCTCGCACAAAGTGGTGGATTATTGCCGATACTTCAACCATTCGCGGCGCTGTATGTGTTGATTCTGGCAATATTAGGGCCGCTACTGACCAAAGAATCCAAACGCATTCATAAACTGCTCATCAAGGTAACTGAGCGGAAGCAACCCTCTGCAACTCCGTAGGGCCATTGAATTCGTAAGTCACTTTTCCCTATAATGAAACTTCGGGACTGTGAAATACGTAACGAATTGTACAACGGACACATTGCAGGAGTGCTTCATGTCGAATTCAAATGCCGTCATCCATACCAGTGGCGTCGTTAAGGAACTCCCCCTCGGCAGCTACACAGTTCATGCCCTGCGCGGGGTGGATATGGATATTTATGCCGGGGAGATGGTCGGCATTGTCGGGCCATCGGGCAGTGGCAAAAGTACACTGCTAGGCTTGATTGGCGGGTTGGATACCCCTACGCATGGCACAATTGCCATTGATGGGGTAGACATCACCCGCATGAACGAAGACCAGTTGACCGAAATTCGCAACGAGAAAATCGGTTTTATCTTCCAGTTTTTCAATCTGATTCCGACGCTGACCGCGCTAGAAAATGTGGCGCTGCCGATTCAGTTCGCCCGCAAGCCGCTTTATAACCCGGAAAAACGGGCTAAAGAACTGCTGGATATGCTGGGGTTGAGCGACCGAATGCGCCATCGGCCTTCTGAACTTTCGGGTGGTCAACAGCAGCGTGTAGCAATTGCGCGGGCATTGGCGAACAATCCCCCCCTGCTGCTAGCAGACGAGCCTACGGGCAACCTCGACACCGAATCGGGGAAGATGGTGATGGATGCACTGCGGCAAATTCGCTCGGATGCGGGTACTACGGTGGTTATTGTCACCCACGATCCGAACATTGCTTCGACGGCTGACCGTGTGCTGACCCTGATTGATGGCGTGATCGTCAACGGCATCCACGTTCCGGCCTAATACAGAACGGGGCGGAATCAGAATCCGCCCCGCATTACAACACTGTGCGATAAGCCTACGCCTAGCCCCTCACGCTAGACACCCCGGCAGAATGCTCTACAATACAATTACAGTGCAAGTTATCGGTATCAGGAATCAGACGGCATGAAAGCGGATTTCGCGCTCGATTACGACGTTTTGACGGTAGAGCAGCCCCACAAGCTGTATCTGATGGCGCGCCTGAATTCAGGCCCCGCGCCAGATAACCAGCGGCGGCGACCGCTCAACCTCAGTCTGGTGATCGACCGCAGCGGGTCAATGGGCGGTGAAAAAATCGTGTTCACACGGCAGTCTGCTCAATTTCTGGTGCAAAATTTAGGTGCACACGATTTGCTTTCGGTGGTGCTGTATAACGAAAACGTTGAAACCCTGCTGCCGCCCGAAAATGTCATCCACAAAGACGCCATCAACCAGCGCATCAACCAGATTAAAGCCAGTGGGATGACGAACCTCAGCGGCGGTTGGCTACAAGGCTGCGGACTGGTAGCCGAGAACATCCGACCGGATTATTTAAACCGCGTTATCCTGATGAGTGATGGATTGGCAAATCGGGGCATCACCGACCTGAATCGATTGGTAGCACTGGCACGGCAAAAACATGAGCAGAATATCAGCACTACCACTATGGGGTTGGGTTCTGATTTCAACGAAGATTTGCTAATGGCGATGGCTGACGCGGGCGGTGGTGCGTTCTATTTCATCGAAAGCCCGGAAGTAGCGCCGATTATCTTTGAGGAAGAACTGCGCGGTTTACTAAGTGTGGTCGGGCAAAATCTGGTGGTCAGTGTTGAGCCAAGCGACCATGTTACCAGCGTCAACCAGTTAAATGCCTATAACATGCACAGCGACGGTAAACGCATTTCCTTCAGTCTCGGCGATGTATTCGGGGATGAAGTCAAAGCGCTGATGCTGGAATTGAATATTCCTGCATTGCATGATGTTGGCGAGCAGCAGATTGCCCTGCTGCGGTTTGAGTATGATGAAATTCTGGAATCTGGTTCAGCCCATCAGATACTAGAGCTGCCGGTGACGATTAATGTCGCGCCACAGGCCGAACTACCCGCTCAGGCAAATCCAGAAGTGCGCCGATCAGTGCTGCTGTTGAAGGCGGCACAGGCGCGGCGGGATGCGGTGAACGCCGCTGACCGGGGCGATTATCAAAGTGCATCGCAAGTATTGAAGCAGGCTGCCGAGGCTATCAACGATGTTGAGGCACAAAATGCTGAATTAGGCGAAGAACGGGAAGCACTACTGCGGCAGGCATCGGAAATGGATCGTGGCCCACAGGCTTACGACCAGTACAGCCGGAAAACAATGGCGACCCAAGCTATGTACACCATGACTGATCGTCACGAAAGCACACAATTTTTACGCACCCGCGAAATCGAACGACTGCTCAAAATCCCGCCGATTGAGAAAAAGATGGGCGTCACACCTACCTTCGTCACATGGCGCGAAAACAGCTTCCCATTAGACCGTGAACTCATTCGCATTGGGCGCGCATCCCAGAATGAACTGGTGATGAACGCCAAAAATGTTTCTCGTTTTCATTGTCAGATCAAGCGTGATGGCGATAAACTGGTATTGGAAGATCTGGGGAGCACCAACGGCACGGTTGTCAACGATGAGCCGCTGAAGCAACCACATGTTCTGAGCGTTGGTGACATCGCACGAATCGGACATGAACAGATCATCTTCCACGACCAACCCATCAACGAGTGAGGCATTTTAGCATGATGACCAATACAACTTTCCCGGTAGAAGTGGCCGGGGTAAAACGTGAACTGCGCCTGTTTGAAATCAAACCGGGTGTAAAAATCGCTATTCTGAACATTCTGGGCGACACCGAACTAGTGGAAGCGGTGAGTAAAGAACTGGCCGAGAAAGTAGCTTCCTATCAACCAGATGTGCTGGTGACAGCAGAAGCCAAAAGCATTCCGCTGGCTTATGCCATGTCCACCAAAATGAACAATCTGCCATATGTGGTGCTGCGTAAATCCTACAAACCTTACATGGGCGATGCGCTGCAATCCGAAACATTGAGCATTACCACTGGCGCGCCGCAAACGCTGTATCTCGATCAGAAAGACCGGGAACTGGTGACGGGCAAACGCGTCGTGGTTGTGGACGATGTCATTTCCACAGGCAGCACCCTTCAGGGAATGCGGTTGATTATGAACAAAGCCGGGGCGAATATTGTGGCTGAAGCGGCCATCTTCACCGAAGGCGACCGCGCTGCATGGTCAAACATTGTGGCACTAGGACATTTGCCCGTGTGGGTGGATAGCAAATAGTCATTTGCAGTTTTCGATTATCAGTTGGGCATGATTGCGATCATGCCCTTTTGATTCACGGGAAAACAATCAGGTTATCGGGTTGGGACTGACCATCGAGAAAAGCGGGCAAACGTTCCAGCGAAGGATATTGATACCAACCTAGCAACAAACGATAAGGAGCAGTGCTGTCTTCAGGCGCGGTAAGGGTATAGGTTGTTTCGATCATATCGCTGGTTTGCCATGCCCAGGTCGGATACTGCCCATCAAAAGGAATAACATCACGCTGGTCAATCTGATTATCCATCCCATCCCATAAATGCAAGAACAGGGTGTAACTTTCAGTCACAGGCTGATCGGCCTCCCAAAACAGATGCAGCGTAACGGATTCCCCCGCATGTAATTCGTTTAGTAGCGGATCAAAGGTGATGCCAGTCAGCCGGATGGATTCGCCAAACTGAACATCCATTGCTTGTGCGGGTTGATTGGTTGACATGGTGAATTGTTCAGAGGTGATCGAAGACTGTCCCACCAATGCCCATTCGCCATTTGAACCGCCAGCCATAACTTGATAGCTTTTTGCAGTCGGGCCGGGATAAGTACTCACCGAGATGGCGAAGCGATAGCCTCCTGACGGTGCATCTTCAAATACCTGTACCCAGCGGGTTTCCGCCACGATCTGTCCCACCTGCCACATCACCGTTGGAAACAGATAACGCAAAATCAGCCCATCCAAATCGCGCTGCGTGCCCCGGCTGGTATCGGCATAATCCCATGTTTGCAAACGCACAAAATAATCTTCACCTGTTCGTTCCTTCAGCCGCCAATAAAGCGTAATGGGTATCCACTCTCCCGGCGTCAGTTCTGATGGAGCATCGATTTGCAGAAGTTCAAGGCGATTATCAAAAATGGCTAATGGAGAATTGGAAACAGCCTGTTGTGCAATGAAGGGATTGCTTTCAGCCATAACATCAAGCTGCTTGCCGATCACCCAGCCTTGAGTGGTTGCTAAATCGCGGCCATCGGATTGAATTTGTGCTTCCAAAGCCTGTGCATCTATCAAAGACAATGGCGGCAAAATGGTAATCTGCTGTGACTCAGGCAGTACCAGCGCATACTGCAAAGCAGGACGCGTCAGATCGACTTCGGGGAAGCCATAGGTAATACTTTTATCGGGATGGAACAACAAACCAGCAGGCAAAATATCGCCATCGATTTCTGCATTTACGGTCATAAAAGGACGCAACAAACCGGCTGCCCGGTTGGTATTCAGATAATCAACAGGGATGTAAATGGGTTGAGATGATTCGGCAAGTTGCCGCAACATATCTTCGTAACCAACTCCAAATAAGTAAGCCCAGCTACGGACATCGGTTGGGTCGCTCCACAAGCGGGGTTGTTCACGGAAGTGATACCAAATGTGAGCATGAGTGTTGATTGGTGTCCAGACCAACACTCCTGCCAGAACAACCAATGCCGCCCTACCCAACCAGATAGACCTGACATAGAGCAATTGGATGAATTCACCCGCACCCAACCCCACCAATAAGGACAGCGGCGCATAAATACCGACCATCCGGACGGGTTGTTCCGGACGATTGGAGAGGATATTGGGCGCGATCATCACAGCAAAAACTGCTAACGGGATCAGATGTTCCAGTTTGCGCCAGCGCCATACAGTCGCCAGCAAGCCAGTAATCAGCAACACGACCAACGCTGGATTTAGGAAAGCTGCCGTGTAGGGGTTATAAACCGGGAATGGGACTGTATCAGGAATAGCAATCGGCTGAAACGCTTGTCCAATCTGATAAAGCAATGAGCCTGGGGAAGCCAATGGGTTGAAATTCTGGATGGTTAAGGCTTCAATCCGCTGGGCCAGCCAGCCCGGAATCCGTACGAACAGATACAACCAAGGCAGCAGTGTGATTCCAAAAGCAGCGAACAGCGCGATCAGGGAACGGCGACCCGGCCACCGGAAACGCCGCGCCAGCATCAGCAACCCGATGCATACAATCAATGCTGCCGGAAAAGCGATACCCGCCAAATAAAAGGTCACGGTTAAAGCGGTGAAGATACTTGTCAAAACGAAATAGCGAAGGCGATTCGTTCGCCATGCCCAGAGCAAGGCTGTCAGCGCCAGTGTGCTGGTAAGGGGAATCCAGTTGGAGGCGTAAATCGCCCTGCCTATTATCACATAAGGGGGCAATGAAGCCAGCACCAATCCGGCTGTAAGGACGATCATATCTCGTCGTGGATGATTCCAGTACAGGGCACGCGCCAACGCAATAACCGCCCCAACACCAAGAACACCCAGAAAGCCGCTGAATAACCGTCCAGCAAAGGGTGAAATACCCACGAAAGCCAAGAAAGCCGCGCGTATATGTGCATCAAAGGGTTCGGGGATGCCTTCAAAATTGGGCATCAGGCCATAGCCGCTGATGAGCCGCCACGCCCGTTGAAGATTTTCGGCTTCGTCAAAATGCAGACCGATTGGAAGGGTGTTGAGATCGGCCACCCGCAACCAGAAGGCCGTTATGAGGATAATGATGGTTAAGAGAAAAAATACACTTCGACGCATAGTACGGCAAAGTGTAGAGGAAGGTTCTAAATTGTTCAATGTTAGGTTGACGCTAAAATAGTTTCAGAGTGAAATCATTGGTCAATGTACGCGCAAACAGTTTGGGATGTTTATTCTTCATCATCCGGTTCCGGACGGGTTGGATAGGTGACGATTTCGGCATCCCCTTTCAACCCGGCCAATAATACACTGGCCTCGATAAAATCCGGCTGAATTTCTACTGCGCGTTGCAATGCCTGAATAGAGGTATCATCATCCGGGGCGCACTGCCCTACCAGATACCATGCTTCGGCATTTAGCGGCTCGGAATCGATGTACACCAGCAACAACGCATAGGCAGCATCCAACTGTCCTGTACTGATCAAGGAACGAATATCTTGCAGACGAGGATCACTCGTGCTCATATGTACTTCCAATCTTAAAAGCAGTTCATTTTCAAACGACAATTAGCCCCGCGGGCGTTTGAAAACTGCTTTCGCACCCTGATTGCCATCCCATTCAAAATGCATTAATTCCCAACCTGCGCTGGCATAATGATTCAGACGCTCAGTAAATTTATCGGCATTCAAATGGGTTTCCATGCCCAATTCGACTGCTGCGGCGGTTGCTTCCTGTGATTGAATATAAACTACTAAGTATTCCCATTTCTGCATGACTCAATGCTCCTGTTTTGTGCAACGATATGCTCTCTTTACTATAACAGCGATGTTATGATTCAGGAAAGTCAGGAAGCTGTTTAATCAGCGCGGATAGACCGCAAGAACTGCTGGAACTGGATCAAGCGATGTGACCGGAAATTCCAGCGCTCCAGCAATCTGGACGCCCATTAAGGTTGAACCACCTCCATCCAGATTAAAAGCATTGACGATGTTCATATCGGTTTGAGGCAAATAAACGCTCAAATCCAGCAGTGGTAAACCAAATAATGGTGTCACCATAAGGATGATACGTCCGACTGTATCCTGGGCGACAACTGTGCGCCGCGTGAAACGATCTGGTGCATTATTGGTGTAAGCCTGTAAACCATCCAGCACAAGCATAGGAAACGCCTGAACAGCCTGCTCCAGTACTTCGCCTAGATAAGGTTCATTGATATTGGAGCGAACGCGCGGTTGACCATTCTGCACCAAAAACATGCCGCCCCGGTCAGTATAAGGTGAGCCATAGGGAATACCATCAGAAACCAATAGGCCGATAATTTCATTCGCGTCGGTAAAGAAATTGGCGTTCACAAAAGCGGCTGTACCAGCCAATTCAACACCCCATTCTTGCGCTGTCAATGGCTCACCGGGACGATAATGAGCGCGGAAGTTGTAATCCGTTGGATCGATTCGCAGCGCCACAATTTGGGTGACTTCATTTTCCGGGGTTGGATAATAAGTTCGCCGTTCCAGACCGGGAGCAAGGATTTCCCACTCATTCAATACGCCAACCGGTGTTTCGGTCAGTTGGGGAGTGGGAGTCAGCGTGGGCAGCGGAGTCGAATTTGGGGCGAATGTACACCCCCATAAGAGGAATACAAGGAAGTAGCAGCGAGCCATTTTGCCTCCAACGAAAATGCTAAAATCTGTCTTGTCTACCCCCTTTGCCTATGCTATACTGCTTCGCGACAAATGGAAGGGCGCTTAGCTCAGCTGGTTAGAGCGCACGGTTCACATCCGTGAGGTCAGGGGTTCGAGTCCCTTAGCGCCCAATCGTAGACCATCGGGTCAACCTCCACATAGGTTGGCTCGTTTGCTTTATGGCCTAGAATGACATGGTAGTTGGATTTGAGAGTAACGGCTACCACTCGTTCATCCTCAATATACACTCGCTCAAGGATCAACTTCACCAACTGATGCTTGCGCTCAACATCTTCCCCACAAGCTGTCCATCGTGCAGAAAAATTCTCAAGAATATCCGCTGCGAGGTCAAGTTCCTCGTGTACAGGTGTTAGGTGTTCTAGCTCTTGCTGCAACTTTAGACGTTTTTCAAGGTAATCGACCTTATCGGTTATGAAGCCGCTATCCCAGCGAAAATCCATCCTCTCAATTGTGCCGCGAATTTCTGCAAGCCGCGTTTCTAGGTTTTGTTCACCAAGAACAACACTCATCGTTCGCACAAGATTAGATCGCCAATTATCAGGCGGTGTTAGAGTAGATAAAATACCAGCTATCTGCTCGTCAATGATTTCTACATTTACCTCACGTTGGTCACACGCAAAACCCGCATTTCGAGAGCTACAACGGTAATGAGCGATACGACGATCTGAACGAGTGTGGCAATGCATTTTGCCCCACGAGGGAAAGTCTGCCCCTTCTACTGGTTGCGAACAACAGCGATAGCAGTAGACAAGGCCTCGCAGGACATATGGGTTGTATCGCTTATATGGCTGGTGGTGTCCATAACGTTCTTCACGTGTTTCCTGACACTGAAGAAATAATTCGGTGTCGATAATGGGTTCATGCTGCCCTTGGTACCATTCTACAGGTGCAGAGAAGTTACGTGAGCCATCAGCGTTATAGCGCGTCGCTTGGTAGCGTACTCTACCGATGTATATCTCATTCCGCAAAATCTCACGCACCGTATCTTTTGAAAATGGGCGACTCGAAGTACTGCGATAGCCATTCTCATTAAGCAGACGGGCAACGTCCACATACGCATATTGTCCGGTAGAATATGCAGTGAAAGCCAGTTTCACGCCGGGAACTTCTGCTTCATTGGGGATCAGATTTTTACCCTCACGGTTGTAGCCAAATGGGGGGAAACCGTTGTGGTATCCCTGATTATGTTTTTCTTTGCGGCCCTTGGTCACCTCTGCCGCTAAATTGCGTGAATACCACTCAGCCACGCACTCCATAATGCCCTCAATCAACGCACCAATTGGGCCATCGCTATCTTCGCTCGGTTCGGTGACTGAAAAAACTTTGATGCCGTAGTCATAGCGCAACAGTGATTTGATCGCCAACGCATCCGTGCGATTGCGAGCAAAGCGATCAAACTTATGCACCACCAATGCATCAAACTTACGCTTGCGGGCATCCTGACGCATCTGCTGAAACGCGGGACGGGCGGCAGTACGGCCAGACTGCGCCTCATCCACATACACCTTTACCAGTTGCCCGTTCTGTGCCTGCACCCACGTTTGAACAGCACGGTGTTGAGCATCTATCGAATAATTCCCAACCTGCTCTTCTGAACTAATTCGTAAATACGCGGCATAGCGTAACATGACTGTTTTCCTTTTCACCCGTTTGGGATTTATCTGTTTGGACTGAGCAACTAACTCCTTTAATCGGTCATCAAGTTTGGGGGCAACAAAGAAACGCGGCGGTGTGGGTTGATCATGGGAGGCTCGCACGGCTTTGGGTTTCAGATCATACATACACTCCTTTCCCGGCATTCAGCCGATATAATAAAAAATCGCCAACTGCCGGAAATGGCAATTGACGACTTGGATGCTAAAATCAAACAAGCCTTCCATGCTGCTCATACCAGCGCGGTGGGTTAGCTCTCGGTGGGTGTGTAATCACCTGCCGAGGGCGTCTTTATATACCTACTTGTGATTATGACTATAGGACTTTTTTCTTTTGATTGTCAAGTTTGGAAAACGATACTGTACAGTAGCGCCGCGCGGATAGAGGTGGGGAGTGCGGCGGCTAAGAGTAGTTAGCAAGTAGAAGAAGCAGATAAAACATGTCACATAGGGGTATTGAATTGTATAGCGATTAAGAGGAATTCCCTCACCTTGTAATCGGCTTTGATGGAGCCGAAATGGGTTTATGTGATTTTTATGGGATGCCCAATCTGTTAGGCAGTTTAGGTTATCCCGGCGGTTTAGAATACAGATGACAGGCTGAAATTCCCGCCAAATCAAAATGTAACAATTCATAACACTATGAGTCTATCAAGATATTATAATAAAGTCAACAAAATTCTAACTCACAAAATAACAAAGCTATTTGGACCGGTTGAATTAACATCCGAAGCAGATCAAGAAATGAAAGATAATTATTTTCGTTGGCAAGAACTAGAAGAAAAATGAGAGAAGGTACCAAAACTTGATCCACCTCCAGCCAAGTGGGTAGCTATTTTGCTTGAGCGATTTGAGCAAGGTCAAAACCGACGCATAGTGGCAGCTTAATCGAGAACTCACCCTTCAGAACGAAAACAGCACACATTACGATAATAAATTTGAAGCCGATTTAACCTTTCTGCTAGGATGGCAAGATGCCAATGATGATACAAAAATACACATAATTGAAGCAACTAAAAAAATATGTCATTGAAGGAGAACCAAGTTCTGAAAACTGGATTAGTCAAAACCTGATTTATTGGCCTGCTTATGAGGGCTACCATGCTCTTTTCTTGCTCTTTTATCATGCAAAGACTATCTTGTTTCTCTATCCGCTGCGGTTTGGCAAAAATGGTCTTCAATCATAGTCGCTTACCCTAGTGATATAGGTACCGAGCAAAAAACGGCATGAAGGCATAATCAAAATGGCTTATCTACATGCGCCAGATGAGATGATTAACACCCTTATTGTCATGATAGACAAAGAAAATGCCAAATAAGGGTATATATTCACGACGAGAAATTTGAATGTCGCTATAATGAGCGCTTAGCTGCCGCTCTCCTTGACACACTACGGCTACACCATTCTTACTTGAAGCCAAATGCTCTTCAAGCATTGCTAAGATTTCTCCTTCTACGAAATGCATTGGGTAGTGAAGCATTTGCACATTCTCTTATTTCTCTTACCTCACCCGATGAACAATCCTTAGCGAGGCGACCACTGGCTCTATTTTAGTTATGAAGCTTACCAACTCAGAGCTGGCGGTTATGTGGCCTGTATTTCAAATAGATACAGCCTTTGGAAAAGCATTTATAGAAAATGTCGCAAACGAAGCAATCATAATCCTGATTTAGTCGCCCACCTCCTTTCCGAAGCCCAACTAGCCGACTTATGTATCTGGCTTGTTCAACAGTTTCCCCATGTAGAAGACCCAAACATAGCTGGGCGCATTTCGTCAATCTACGGGTGGACGTAGCGACATGGCGTGAAGGATTACTTCACCACCTACAAAATCGTGGCACATATGACAACTAATATACGAATCTGTATCGCAGCTTGCTTCCCTAGGCAATATTCAGTCATATCAGGCTATTCAATCTCGTAGGCGATCCCTATTGCGCCGGGACCAACATGTGATCCTATAGTTGGGGAAACGGTGTGAATATAACTATTGTGTATGTCAAATGTGGCGTCAAGGTGTTGCAGTAATCGCTGGGCTTCACCAAATGCACCTGCATGGATAACAGCTACTGATCGAAATACTCCAACCCGATTCACTTCATGCAAATGCTCTAGGAAATAGTTTAGAGCACGTTGATACGTTCTGACTCGTGTTTTTATAACAGGTGTTCCATTTTCAATGAATATGATTGGCTTTACTTGCAGTGCATTCCCAATAAGTGTCCCAATTGCATCGACCCGACCACTGTTATAAAGATAGTCAAGAGACCTCACAGTAAACAAAAGCCCAATTTTCAAGATATTCTGTTTGAGTATGTCTATTGCTGGTATCACCTTGTAATCAGAATCACGAAGCATACAACTTTTGAGCACAATAAACCCCAACCCCATGGAGATAGTATTAGTATCCATTACATAAACAGGGGTAGACACACTTTGGGAGGCAAGAATAGCGGAATTGTATGCGCCACTTAGGTTCTTTGGAGGAGTTAAGCAAAGAATAGATTCGAAATGCGCGAGCATTTCATATGCCGAGATATAATCGACAGGGGTAGGTTGTGAGGTCTTGGGTACCACATTCTGGTGCGCCATGATCGAGTAAAGATAGTCTGAAGAAATGTCAATCCGATCTCTGAATATCTTATCGCCAATCATTATATATTGCGGAACAATTGTTATACGAAATTTTCGTATTATATCTTCAGGTAAATCGCATGTGCTGTCTGTAACTATAGCAAACACACTTCACCTCCATTTTGTTTTAAAATGGTTTCATATATCTTTAAACTTCACTTACTCCCTATTTCCAAATTCTTGACCGAAATATGAAATGACTTCTATAATAGGCATTATAGATTATATGTGCATTTTGTGCTGTGGGGTGTTGAGTGGTAAATTTGGTCAAAATTCCACGGGGCAGGTTACTTGAGTTAATTACTAAAGAGATATGCAAATTGGACGGCAGGGTTGTAGTGTCTGTTGACGGTTATTATGGTGTCGGGAAGTCCCGCTTTGCAGACGAACTACGAAAAAATCTTGAGCTATTGGACCAAACTGCGGTAGTGCTAAGTACTGATCAGTTCATGCGTTTCTCGCGCAAAGACCGAACAATAGATTATAGTCGATATACAAATCATTACAACTGGTATGATCTAGATAAGGTGCTTCGGGCAATTGACTTTTTGTTGCAATCAAGACCTTCGATCATACGCTTTGAGCAGTTGTACAATCACAAAACAGGAGAACTAGATGACTTTGTTGAAATAACGGTAACTGAACGCATGATCACTATTTTAGAAGGTATGTATGCTACACATTCATATTTGAGCGGTAAGGTTAACTTCTCAGTATTGCTGGTTTCTGATCATGATACTCTACTAGATAGAGTTTTAACACGGGATCACATTGAAAGAGGGTTGGAAGAAACTTATATCCGTGAGCGATACTCCATTATTAACGGAAATCATTTTGAGGTGTACGTAAGAGAGCAAATGCAAAATGTGGAATTAGTTATTGATAACACATCTTTGACCACATGCACAATACTACATGGAAAAGAATTAGGAAATAATATAATTAATGCTACAAAACTTACAGAGTGACGGCCAAATGTTATTTGGGTCAGCACCCACCTTCTGGGACTAGACCACCGAGACCACGAATAGGTGTCTATGGATGTAGAAAAAGAAATTGGCCAGATCATAACAGATCTAGAATTACCTCCCAGATTCACTTTTACTCTCCTACTACAGAATGTAAAAAAGTTTGTGGGGAAGGAAATTTTCGTAGCGTCTTGGCATTTTCCACCTCAGATTACTGGTGCATGTCTACATGGAAATGAGGGCATATATATTTTCTATGCAGATGGTACACCCATCGCGCATCAGCAATTAATAATTATCCATGAGATAACACATATCGTGCGGGCTGACAAAGGTGAAGGACTTAATGGGGAAGAGGAGCGGACTGTAATTGAAGCCATCAAGAAAACTAATGCTAAGTATTCAGAAGCTGCCAAAAATGTGCTATTAAGACGTATGACACGTTCGACAGACGAAGGACAAGTTGATCAGCTCGCAGTTGGTTTAATGCAGCGCTTAATCCCTGAACGGCAAGGAACAGAAGCTACACTTGAAAAGATGGATTTAGATTAAAGAATGCCAAACTTTATTTAATTTAACAATTCTTATATATTGATTAATGGATTTAGGGAGGGGTTTGATGAATCAACAAACGCAAACAAACGCATTTCTTGATAAACCCGCGTTCGATGATACTAATGAGTTTTATTTTCCGGGGGGAAATACTGGAGTTTTGTTAATACATGGTTTCAGTTCTAGTCCGCCAGAAATGCGAGGACTCGGGGATTACTTAAATTCCAATGGTTACACTGTTATGGGAGTACGACTTGCAGGTCATGGTACGACAGAAAAGGATATGGAAACGACTGGCCTCCCAGACTGGATTGAATCTGCACGGCAGGGTTTGAGGCGATTGGAGAAAAAGTGTGATCGCATTTTCTGCGTAGGACATTCAATGGGAGGACTGATTTCACTTCAGTTAACCCTAAATGAGTCAATTGCTGGCGTTGTCTCCCTTTCATCAACAATGATTCATCCAAGCTTCCTCTCCAGCATAGTATTACCTATCGCCAGAATTTTCATTAAGTGGTATGTAATTAGTAAAGGTACAAATCCTAATGCATTTGCTCCTCCTTACGTGCTTAGAGCATATCCCAAGGTCCCAACAAAGTGTTTACGGTGGATTCCTTACATAACAGTACTTACTCAAAAAACCGCAGGAAAGATTGTTGTGCCAGTACTATTGCTTCAAGGTCGATTTGATCGCATTGCGCCCCAAAATGGGGCGGAAGAACTTTACAATCTTCTAGGTACCTCAGACAAGCGGCTGCTTTGGTTTGAAAATTCTGGTCATATGCTTACTTTGGATATTGAAAGGGAAAAGGTTTGGGAAACAATATTGACTTTTGTACAAAGCCACTAAAGTGTTCTAATCTGATTGCCTTATGGTTATGCTCCAACAAACACTTGAACTTGGCAAAACAGATTAGATCGCACTATGTTTTCAGCAAGTAATATTTTGGTCTTTATATTGGCTTTTTATGTAGTCGGTTCAGTACCGACCGGCTATATTGCAAGTAGTTTCTTGCAACTTGATATCCTCTCCTTTGGTAGTGGCAAAATTGGCTCCACTAATTTGTGGCGTTTGGCTGGCCCTAAATATGCTATTCCTGTATTCCTCATCGATGCAACAAAAGGGGTCATAGCGATAGCCATAGCGAGGCAGTTCCCAGATACAAATAATCAAATCGAGTTGATCCTGTCACTTGCGACTCTAAGTGGTCATAGCTGGTCCGTTTTTCTCAAACTGAAAACCGGGAAGTGGCATGGTGGAAGAAGTGTAGCAGTAGCAGCAGGAGCCTTGCTCCTAGTATCCCCAATAGCTCTGCTTGGAGGCATGCTAATCACTCTCATTGTTACTCGTATAAGCCGATATGTTTCTTTGGGGGTTTTAGTTGGAATTGGAGTCTGTTGCGCTATAGTAATTATCTTGTCGCTAATAGGCAAGCTATCTTCTAACTATACAACTTTTGCTATAGCAATTGGAGCTTTTTTAGTAATACGACACTTAGAAAACATTCAACGCCTCATGTCGGGAACTGAGCGGCGAATAAAGAAAAGAGATGATATCGTTGGATCAAAACTCAATTGACCACTATGAACCCAATAGAAACCGAAGTAATCAGCCATCAAGCCGGACCGAACACATTGATAGGCATTGGATTATTGGGTACATCAAAGACATAATAACGTCCCTAGGTCTTTTGAGTGCTATAGCAGCTATATTGGTGCTTGAGAACCATGTATTGCAAAGAGCAACTGTCTTCTTTTTTCTTGGAATGCTCTGTGACCTCTTAGATGGTTTCATCGCTCGATTTACAAAAACCGCGAATGAATTTGGACGCTATTACGACGGCATATGTGACTTTTTGTTGTACTCAATTGCATCTGCTGTATTATTGTATGTTGGTTTGGCTGCCAAAGCTGTTGAATACAGTTGGTTTGTGCTTGCAACATATCCTATTGCTGGAGGCATTCGATTCGCTATAGCATCGACACGGCCAACACGCACCAAATTTGACCGCACTGGACTTGCACGAGCACCTGCAGGTATATTAATCGTTGTTTTTCTGAATTCCACCTTATTTGAACTCACCATCTCTACTCCAACGCCATTTTTCCTAGTTCTTGCTTCTACTGTACTTCAACTACTGCCAATCCAATATCCAAACCGAGCTGGCATACACATACGTTCTATGCGGCTTATGATCATTGTAGCGATACTAACTATTATGGCATCCATAACAGTTAGTGTTCTTACTAACCAAATATTTTTGGTGTTCGATTTATGTTTCTTGTGGATACTAGTTTGGGCATTGATATCGCCTCTATTTCTCATGGTAATATCATCGCATAGATGATGTAGTAGATTTGGCATCAAAATCATTTTGCATCTGTTAAGGATTTGAGAGGTTGGATTATGTCAGAGCTAACTGTATTAGCACTAACGATAGTTGTTGTGCTGCTTATTGTCATTTCTCTCTTCGCAATAATCAAGAATCAGGTTATCAGACATAAATTGCGTTTACCAGGCATGAGTCTTGATATTGAAACTGAGAATAAACAGCAACAAGAAGATTCTAGCAAAACTGTAGGGGTGGATTTAGGGCAATACAATAGTTATGAGAGCGATGTTAAAGACATCGCTGGCCAGGATATTAATATAGATCGAGAAAATCAACCACAGAATGAAAAAGATACAGCGAAAACACCAGGGGTTTATATGGGTGATGGGAATGTATTTAAAGGAAAGATCCGTAATATTGTTGGTCGCAACATTAATAAGTGGAACCGACGCTAATAATTGATTTTGAATCGTGCGGGATGTGACGTTATGAATCCTCTATTTGGCAAAAAATCCAACTCCTCAATTAGCTTTGGTGAACGAAATATTTTCTCGGGATCAATACGGGACGTCGCGGGAAGGGATATTAATAAATATTATAATAATTTCTATTATATTGAGGGAAGGGTACCCATTCGTGAACTTGAAATTTCGTATTTGACTCATCTTATCAGCGAGTTTTCAGAATTGGATAGTCTTTTTGTACCATTAAGTCTCTCAATTGATACCCATCAAAGTGTGTCGGATCCTGCATCATCCGCTATACCTCCAGAGTTCCGTTTTCTCAAATCCTCTCCCAAAGCTAGTAGTTCACCACCTAGCATTTTGGAGTCTGTAGAGCAATTGTTTTTGATTGGATCTCAATGGTTGCTCACAGGAGAAACAGGATCCGGAAAAAGCACATTATTATCGAAACTAGCTCTTGATGTAGCCCGCAGTACTTTAAGTTCTTTACATGGAACTGCTCCAACTTACACAGGACTAGGACACAACTCGCCTCGACTACCGATTTTTATTGATGCAAGTGATTTTGAAAAAAACAGTGACATATCTAGTTTTATCAATGCTAGGTGGATTGGTTCTTCAGTTGGACTCGATTTCGAGGTATATCTCAAACGAAAACAGGCAGTGTTACTCGTTGACAACCTGGATCGAGTCCCTGCGAAGGATCGATCACATCTTGTTACCGAATTATACAATCTTGCTGCTTCTAATTCGGGAAATAAATTTTTATTTGCAACACAGTTACATTCACTACAATCAAACATGGGAATTTTTAATGCTGTCGTTCAACCATTAAATCCAGAACGAGCCCTTGAGCTAATGAGACGATACTGTCGTACTTGGCACTATACAGAAGCTCGAGCCACTGAACTTCATCAGTTGCTTTTCGAAGGCGAAAAGCCAAATGAGCTGCTTTGGGCAGCCAAAATTCCTTACACCCTCCTTATGCTACTCTATTCATATTCCGATTCGCCAATTGCCTTAGATAATTTGGCGGAACTATCTGCCAAATTCACCCGTACAATGCTTGAGCGCGAGATTTTATCTTCGCACGAATTTAATAATGGGATCGACCAAATTATACGTGATTTGTCGACCCTAGCATTTAATTCAACTTGGGGCTCAAAAGATAAACTATTTCCAACAACCGAGGCTGAGTCAAAGTCTCTAGAAATCGCTTGGCGCGCTGGGATTCTGAATAAATCTATTGAGGGATCAAAAACAAAGTATAGTTTTTCCCATAACATGCTTCAATCATATCTTAGTGCCCTTCAAATCAATGAATTTGACAAACCAACCTACTCATCTTGGATATCCACAATGAAAATTAATAGCGCTCAAGTTCGAGAAAGTAGCTTTTTGCGATCTCCCATTTTTACAGATCCGCAAACTGAAGAGATTCCATGGGATGCTCCACTCCCAATTCTGCCAAGGGTAGAGCATTTTAACTCTCTCAGAATGCTTATCGGGATTGCAAGGGCTCCGGCAGAACTCTTTAATGAATTGCTCAATATTAATACTTTTCTTGTCGCTGATTTGTTAACCCTGTTGGAAAAACCAGTTGATGTAGGCATTTTGCCCCAAACAAAAGAACGCTTACAGACGCTTCTCATTGATCCAGAGAGATCTGTTCGAATTCGATTTACTGCAGGTTATTGGCTGGGAATACTGGGCGATGTGCGGCTAGACAATGACTCTAAAATCTATGTGACTGGACTTGATCAGTTTTACTTAGGCGATGAATATATATCCTGCCTTGTATCAATTAATGATTTTTATGTTGATAAATACTTAGTGACAAATTACGATTTTAATAAATTCATTAATGACAATGGATATAAGCAAAGGGAACTTTGGACACCTGAAGGTTGGGAGTGGGTATATCTTACTGGTCGAAGTCAACCTGCTTTCTGGCATAATCCACGTTTTGACTCACCCAATTGTCCAGTAATTGGTGTCTCATGGTATGAAGCAAATGCTTATGCCCGGTGGAAAAGAGGACGTTTGCTAAACGAGGCGGAATGGGAATATTTAGCAACATACAGCAAAATCAAACACCGTAAGCAAATTTATCCATGGGGAGATGATTTCAGAGAAGATGCAGCAAACCTATTTCATGGTGAATATTTATTTCGAACCAGCCCAGTTGGAATGTATCCAAAGGGTATTAATGATTGGCAAATAGCAGACTTGGCGGGAAATACGTGGGAATGGTTATCTTCCCTATATTTACCTTATCCTTTTGATCTCAATAAAACGGAACATAGCAATATTAATGGGAGCAGGTGTCTAAGAGGCGGATCATGGGCTTTTGACAATCTACCTGGAGCTAAAGGAGCCACACGCTACTATGGCAATCCCGCAGAAAGTCAGTTCAACATTGGATTTCGATGTGCATATGATACATAACTGTAAATATTTGTACCAATAGTTACATCATATTTAGTTGGGATTGTATCTGATGATCAAAAAGCTATTTCCATTTCCGGAACTCTCTTATATTGATTTCACATTTCAACAGTTCCAGTGAAATGGAATAGGGATATTTAATAATCAATCTATATTTAACATGATATTTATATTTGTATTATTTTGATTTAATGTTCTCGACCAGCTCCGGATGTTAGTTTTTTTACAATACACATAAAATCATCTGTTTTTGTTCGTTCGAAGCCATTTCATTGCATCACTTACTTCCGAAAAAAAATCAATCAACTCATCTAGCGTCTTTGCCGGAAATTCTGTTTGAAAGATAAAACTACCCGCCTGCGGAGACTCTAATGCTGTTTTTGACTTTTCTATAGCTAGTGTTAATGCGACTGCCTCAGTTAATACAACTACCGAGTATCTATTCCGATAATCCTGACGTTTCTGAGCTTTTTCAATACTTTGTTTCAAATCATGCTGTGATACATACGGCAATAATAGACGTCGGCAATCACTGATAGCGATAACCGCTTGGCTTATCTGATAGGTCTGATCTTGAGTACGCATAAATATAACAAATGGTAAACCTGTTTTTGTTCCAATCATTTGAAAAGATGCTTTAGCAAGCTCATAACGCAGCCAATCCAGTTTTCCAAACTTGATATAATTTTGTATTCTTTTATAGCCATTAGCTATTCTGTCTAATATGCTACGTGGGCTTGCAAGTATAACTACAGAAATCCCAGCAATAATTAAATTTATTATTGCAAACTGTTCATATCCAGAAGATACTAAATTCTGTTGATCTGGGAAAAAGCCAGCCAGAAGACTGCATATTGCTATAACTAGGTAGTGAATACCCGATGTTACAAGGACACCTAATCCACTCCATGCACGTAAACGAAAGCGAGCATCTCTTGCTGGAGATAGCTTAATATATCGTATCAATGCTAGACAACAATAGGTTATAGTAAAGACAAGATAAGATCGAACCACCGCTCTACCAACCCCTAAATACTGATTCCCGTTAATATTAAAACCTTCTGTGTGAAGATCCAAAACCGCAGGTTGTCCTAGAAACGCTTCTAGAATAATGAAACTTATAATCGCAAAAGCTAGCCAGCCAAAGTTTAGTCGGTTTATCAGTTTATTGTCGCTTAAAAACAAACTGGAGTTATAATGAGTTTGAAATGCCAATGCTAATCGCGTAAAAAAATAGCCAGCCACCACTGCTGAGAGGATTCGAAACTCACTGTCATATTCGTCAATGACAATATCGATCACAAATCCTAGAGAAGAGGCATAAATTGCAGAGAATAATGCAGCAAGATAGATGCTTGACAAAAGATTGTCATATCGATTGTGAACGAAATAGCGGAAACGAATTATTATGAAGGCCCATACTCCAACATCATAAATTATCTTTAGCGGCCCCAGACTAAGAACTAGTACGAAGTAATCTGAAATGTTCATATAAATTACTCCATTCAGTATTGTGCTGCTGCAACACATTACATAAGAAAATATACCCTCAATGTGTTATTGAAAATTGAAGCTTTTACATTCCAGCAGCATATTATCACTATGATAAAACCGCTAATATTGAATTAGTGTATTTTACACTACTCCCTGATCCTAACATACACTATTCCCTATAACTTTGATTATGCATTCTCTACCAAATTATACTGTATCCGTTTTGAACCTGCTGGAATTGATGTGGAACCAACCGTTTTATCTCACATTGAAGCTATTATTGCCATTCTGATTGCTCAAGTTCTATGTTTCAAAAACGATGAACGAGCCATTTTTGTTCTGTTTATTTATCGGTAGTGGTCAGATAGTACGGGATGAAGTCATACGTAGATTATGCTGAATAATAAACCAATGGGTGACTAAGGTGTGGTAGAAATCCTGCTTGGAAAAAGAGTGAGTGCGACGGGTGAGACCAGCGCAACCTACGACGCCCTGCGGCAGAATTTGCTCAACATTCAGACCTTCTTGGACACTGGAAATATGCCTGCTGCCCAGCAGGTTTATGGCGATGGGAACCGTTGGCGGGAGATTTACAATGTTAACCGTAACATCATTTCTGACCCGAACCGCATTTATGCTGGACAGATATTGAATATTCCGGGACGTAGTGCAGCTAATGTCGCAAATGTATCATGGTCAAATACTACTTCGTGCGGTACAAATCATGATATCTTGATGAAATCAGGTGGGGGCGGGACATACAGATCGGGAGATAATTGCAGTGGAGCTCAGTTTTATGCTTCAGCAGGTCAGTACAAATACGGTGCTGTGAATCTTTCTCAAAAAGTGTTCGCATCTCGTCTCATATCTGCCTACCAACCAGTAGAGGGAGTCTATGCATACAGCACTCCAAATAAACCAAAACTTGGAACAACAGATGTTAAACCTTTCAGACTTTCAGCGGAACAATATATAAATGTGTTCAACTGGGTACAAGGTGCAATACCAACTGTTTTTCAGTGGATTGACAATGGTTTGTACCTCATTAGTCCGTCAAAGAAGTCTTATGACGAAATTTGCATGATCGCTGGCAATGGTATTTTTGATGACCTCAACAGTACTGATGTAGCCTGTACTTGGGGTAGTTAGGTTTCACCTGAAACCCTTGCTACGCTGATTTATACTACTGCCAAAATATTCCTTCAGCCATCTTCCTATGTTAATCCTGTCTCGGATTCTATCACAGGATTCTTGGGCAAGCTGAGTGGAAAAATAGATTATTCCTTGTATGGGAGCAAATTAATGTGGGAAGTCCATCATGTACAATGTTGATAGAATGGGACAAGTAGGTGATGAATTCATCACCTACTTTACCGCAATTGCAATTGTTATAGTATTTTTGCACAATACAATTTTATGAATGGAAAAATTTACATTGAAAGATTCTTATTGTTTTTATCTCTTTTTCTCATCGGAATAAATCTTGCGTCAATCCATGTGTATGGATATGGTGAATATCGTAATCTTCCGCTGGATCTCTGGAAAAAATTATTATGTTGATATATTTATTACTTATATTTGGCGACGGCAGTGGCCTATTTCCTTTTTTGGTTAAGAACCAAGAATCGGAATATCTCTAGTCTTGTTAGATTGTATAAATGGTGGACTTTCGACTTCCTATTATCATTACTATCGTATCCTATAGCACAAGTCGTCGTAAGTTTTGGCCTCGTGTTGGTTTACTTCATAAGTAAGATGCTTGGAATTTTACGCTTAACCATTTGATTTTCTCAGTTGACGGTGTTGTATGCGTTTCCATATTTAAATTACGGACTCTCATCTGTTGCCTTGTTTCCTAGATTTGACACAGTTTCCAAATGCTATAGATCAAAACTATGTTATTTATGTGACTTATTTCAATCTATGAATTTTTATCCATCGACTGAGATTTGGCTCAGTTGTCCCGGAGCGCTTGGCAATGAAGAACTGCTTTGAGCTATTGGCAAGCAGGGCTTCGATCTCTGGACGGTAGGTGTCCAACTTGCTCGCCTATATTCGAGCCGCATATGGGGCGGTTAGAAACACCTTGAAGCACACAACACATCCGATGAGCATTTCGCCAGAAAGCTAGTGCCGTTCTCGGTCATTTAGTAAGGTTATCATTTGACCATCTCAAAAGGCGCTCAAGATTTTCTTGGAGGTTTTTCTCAACATCAGCGATTGTCATGTTCCATACTAGGGAAAGATGCTCACAAATTGCGGGTGTATCTAAAGGCGTCACCTGTCTATTTTTGAGCTTGACGAATGGGCCATCTGTTTCGAGTAAAACGCGATCCTGTGGAATGCGTCGAATAATGGTTTGTCCTGACTGACCAGAAATCATTGAGGGATTTACCGATAAATAGTGTCCAGCTTCGACAATTTTCTCAATCAAAGACGCAGAACCGCTATACCAATGAAAAATTACCGGGCTAACGGTGTACTCACCAAGCAAGGTCAAGACTTCTTTCTCAGCCCGCCGTGAATGTAGTGTCACTATTTTCTTGTGTTTTGAAAGAAGTTCCAGCACAAATCTGAATGAGGCTACTTGCGTTTCCTTTGTATCAATACCTTCACGCGAGAAATCCAATCCTATTTCACCTATATAAGATGTCTCACTCAAATACTGGCGAAAAAGACTCTTTTGCTTTTGCGTATGATGTTGAGCAAGCAATGGATGCAAGCCTAATGCCAGATGTACTTGCCGAAATGATTTTACATGCGGTAATGCTTCTGCGTAAGCGGTAGGTAAATTAGTGACTGCAATCGTAAAAATGCGTTCACGTTCGACCTGACGCGCGATAACAAGCGGGTCTTCATAGAGATCAATATGGCAATGGGTATCGTGTAACTTCATGTCAATCCTGCCCATTGTCTGATTTCACGAGTTGCCTTGCTATTGACTAGCTCATGAAACTCCTCTAGTTGTTTGCCTATAACCGTGGTCGCCTGCTCATATTGTCCGTCAGGTATGGACATTCGATTCACGAGTTTTCGGACATATTGAGAATCCGAGTTCCAGTTAGAGAGGAGGTTTAGAATAGCGCGGAAGTCTGCCCCCACCTCTTCATAGATGTCCAGTTCACCCGCCATAACATCTATTCCGTACTGTAAACCGTCGTCAATGCCCGCCGCGTGCATTGATGCCCGCCGAACGAGGCAGGGTACGCAATAACCGCAATGTTTTGCGGCGCGCCTGATCCAATTCTGTCGGCGGGTAGGGTGAGCGCAAGATACGGATAAGTGAGCAAGGGATTTTGCAAGTTCACTTTGGGGAGATGAATTTAGCATCTCTCCTTTTGACTGACCCGCAAATGGATTGCTCAGTTGTGTGTTGATTCCCACGTTATTTATAAAAAGCTGGAGTTTCTCTAAGAAATACGGATGTACTGTTCTGGTGCTGCATGAACCTAGCCTTGAGTATGTTAACGGTGGGTTTAGAGCGATAAAACCGTTTTCCGGGATCAGTACAGGTACATTTCTATCCTTGCCCTGCTGATGGGCAATGTAGACACCTAGAGCGATGAAAACAAGTGAGCGGCTACGTTGAGTACTTTCGCCGAAATCTACCGCTTCCGTTCGCTCTACTGGTTGAAATCCTATACGCGCTTGAAACAGATGTGTGCGCCATCGTCCGAAAGTATTTCGTATCTCTTGAAATAGCTCCAACTGAGAAGTACGGGCCAATCCTGCATCATAATGTCCTACCAACGCAACATGTCCGGTAGAGGTACTGAGGCAATCAAGCGCACCAAGAAACGAATCAAGGCCGCCTGAGAACAAGCAAACGGTGTCGGCAGCATATCGGCGTACTCTTCTTCTATTGATTCGTTTAATATACAAGGGAACAACCCGTTTGTTGAAACTGAGAGTCCATCTGTCGCCAGTGAGAAACCGTAAAATCTCGCCTAATAGCGTGGCTTGGTTATTCCACAGGTCTACATCGCGGACGGGGATTTCAACTGATAGCTCTCGCGTCCAATTGTCCGCTGCGCTTTCCCTGCCCACAAGTAAATCAACTCCAAAGCACACAGATGATACAAATAAGAAATCTTCAACTAATGACTCTCGCGCTCCACAATAGCGATGAAACTGCTCATACGGCATGAAAAGGTGTTCACGGATATTAAGTTCAGCAACACAAATATCACATGCAACAAACCCATTCCACAGTGCTTTTCGCCTGTTGGGATCAAGCTCAACACTAATCTGCATTGTTAGCCTCCGTGAACTCCCATGCACTTTGAAGGATTTGACCTGATAGGGCTTCACCGTCCCCGCCGTTCCAATCAACGGCGGATAAATCCTTTCCGTGTGTCACGAGGCGGAGTTTTGTAAAAATATAGTCCTTCACTAGCCCCAATAGGCGTTGAGTGGTTGGAATATCAACTTTCCGCATCATGCGTTCGTGAAACTGCAATAAGAACTGACGGTAGATGCAGTGACCAAAAAAGCGCACCAACATCGCACCAACATCAGTTTGCCTAAGTAGTGTTTCTAAGCCTTCAAACGTCTCATTTCCGTCAAGTTGCTCTTCGTAGAAATCCATATATGCGTTTTGAACTATATCGTCCTCTATGAGACTTCCGTCACCCAACAGATAGTTACGGAGACCCCGCAAAACTTCTGTAGCGCTTCGTCCAACGTACTCGCCTAGATTTAGGCGCCTTAGGGTATCCGCAAGCCCATTCTGTGCAACAGACCCAACAAAACCCGCCAAGCGTGACCCGGCTCGTGCCGCGTGTGACATTTGTTGTGCAGCCTGTCTAGCACCGCCATGTGCGCCCACATAACCGCTTACCACACGCCCAACGCTGGCACGATCAGTTGCTCCGCTTGATACCCATGATGTAACCTCCCTTTTTAGCTTTGACCAATTACCGCTTGTAGGGAGCGAATACCCTGCCGATGTTCCCATTATTTGCTCCCCCTAATGTCATTTTCTGCCTCCTCAACTCGTGGCTTCAATCGAGTATTTGTTTTCCACTTAGCAAAGAGCTTGGTGATTGCTTCACGAGTATCCGGCACATTTTTATGAACGAGTGCGAGTTTAAGGGGCGTGATAGTGGGAATACTAGCGACTGGTATTTGATCTAGTGATGAAACTAATCGTGTCGCTGCCTCTGGAAAACCATTTGATAGTTCCATCCAATTTCCGAGCAAATGTCCAGCGTTCGGATCACGCCTCAACACATTGCCAAGTTCCGAAAACAGGATACTTTGCTCTTCACCTTGTAATCCCCGAACCTGATCTGTAAACGCCTTTATTGCGATTCCTTCTCTACCTACTAAATCAGCTATCAAAGTGCGAATGATTGGAGATACAAGGGATACGCCTGCTAAAAGTCCACTAATTCGATCCCGCGTTAACCAGAAGTAATCACGGAGGTCTTCCTTCGCTAGTGGGGGTTGCATTCGTAGCCAATTTAGGACGGTACGATCTTGCCAATCGGTGTTCGGAAACTTGTCGTCTGAGACTTTTTCTGCTGAAACTGCCTCAGCCTCCATAATTCCGAGTTCAGACGGTGTGCCGTGTTGACGCGCCTGTATGTCGTATAATTCCCTGAATTGGTCAGGGCGTACATACTCCAATACCATCAACTTAACTAATACACTCGGATTAATCGTTAGCCCTGCTACTTTCGCCAATTCCAGCCGTAACAGTAAAGAATTAAGCAGTCGCTTGGTTTGCCGGGGATTACCTTTGAGAATATCTGCTAATGATGGTGAGATCGTTCGGGAAAGCGAAATTTGTGTTTCGAGGTCGGCTGCTGGCGTCTTCTGCTGCGCTGTCAACGAATTAACAATTTCCTGATACCCAAAAATCGCTGTCCGTTTTTGCTTTAGAGACTCACCGCACGCGGTCAGCACTATTCCAAAGTCACTTTCAACCAGACTAAGTTGGCAAAATAGCATATTGATGTACGTTTCAATTTCATTGGGTGCTAGTCTCGGTAGGTAGTACGGAATTTGGATGAGTTTTTCTACGTAATCCGTAACTAACTCTGTCTTTTTCACACTATTAAGTTCATCATCTCCCTGTGGCGCGTCATACCGCGTGGCAATAGCATACCGTACAAGACGCGGGTCTGCCCCAATAATGAAACCAACATGGGGAACTGCCAGAAACAACTTAATTGCTTCCAGCGTATCTATGAGCCGTTCGGGTGTGCAACGATCAAGATCATCAATCAATATTACGAGTGCGTTGAGTCCGGTTTCTGTGATAAGTTCGGAAAACTCCTTGTGAAATGCCCGTACATTCTCAACGGCGCTATTTGCAGGATTCTTCTCGATTACGTCGTCTAGGTTTAGCTCCGCAAACGGTTTAGTTTCGGGTGTCGGCGCTGCTGCCTGAGTGCCACCTGACTGCGCTAACAAATAGGATGTAATCACCGGAGCTAAAAACGTCTGATACCCAACACTCACCAAGCGAAACCAATTGACGCGCTTCAGTAAACCTTCTGCCTTGTCCTTAATTTTTGGCCCAATACGCTGATGGTTCTTCAGTTCCTCCAAAATGGACTGAATCAGCGCGGTCTTGGCATCGTCATAGCCCTCGAATTGCCAACCATTGAATGAAATACAGGCAACGCCGTCCTGCTTTTCGAGGTCGCGCCGAAGCATACGCATAACACTAGATTTACCGCTTCCCCAATCGCCAAACAAGCCTACCGTCACTGGAAGCATCGTCTTTTTGGTCACTACGCTTCGGATTAGGTCACTGTGTACTTGAAAACCAAGCAGATCAACATCAGTGTCGTTGTCAGACCACATAAATCTGTTCCCCGTTTAAATGCCTGATTGTGTATGAGGAGTTATACTTCCCCAGCATGATATTAGCGAGCCTTTTTCAAATCACATATACAACATTTTATGATGTCACACAAGAAGTCGGCATACTGAAAAAATTAGTGATTTAGGTGGTGGCAGATTTTAGGCTATGTCTTTTGAGCCATCGACTGAGATTGGGGGCTGTTGTGCCGTAGCGTTTGGCGATGAAGGATTGTTTGGAACCATTCGCCAGTAACGCTTCGATCTCTGGACGGTAGGCATCCAGTTTACTCTTGCCAATCCCTCTCGGTCTTCCAAGTCGTTTCCCTGCTTTTTTCCGTGCCGCGAGGGCTTCTTTGGTTCGCTGGCTAATCAGATCACGTTCAATCTCAGCCGCCATTGAGAAAGCCATCGCTACGATCTTGGACTGGATCGAGTTGTCTAGTCGCCAATTCCCTTTGACTGCATACAGATGAATGCCTTTTTGAAACGCAATCGACAAGATTTCCATGCACTCCAACATCGAGCGTCCCAAACGAGATAACTCGCTCACAATAAGATGATCGCCGGATTGAAGGTCTTCTAGAACGCGAGCAATTTGGCGTTTGTGCCATGAGACACGGGTCGAGATTTTCTCCTCGACCCACTTCACCTGCCCCAGACCTTTATCATTTGCCAGTTTGAGAATATCAAACTTGTTTTTCTCAACGTCTTGGTCGGTGGTAGATACTCGTAAGTAGGCAATAGTTTGTTGACTTTGCATGGATTAACTGAAAAGGCAGTGCCAGACAAATTCTATTGTCATAATAACAGGGTGTTTCGGGAAAGAAAAGTTGTCAAATAAACGTTCGTTTTTAATGAACTAATATCCTGTGACTAACATTGAGGGAGACTCCATAGGAATCACGATACGGCTGAAGTTTTATTGTGTTACAATTTCACTATGAACTGAATTATTGAATCATGCTCTTTCATACCGGGGCAAACACACTTGATAACAAAGACACAGCTAGGACTCGAAAGTATTCAGTCAGTTCTTGAATTAGATTGGTCATTTGCCCATCTAAAACGGTCCGAGACCCTATGGGGTACTCATGGCTACCACCGCTATCCTGCGAAATTCATTCCTCAATTGGTACGAAGAATTATTGAACGTTACTCTGATCCCGGCGACCATGTGGGCGATTTATTTGTAGGTTCTGGAACAACTGGCGTGGAAGCCTTGCGTACCGGACGGACATTTTATGGTTCAGACATCAATCACGTTGCACTTTTCTTAAGCCGCGTCAAATGCACCCCCATAAATCCAACATCCTTAGAGGTGACGAGTAATAAACTGTTGAAAAGAGTTGCGAGGATTGATCGAGTTGGACGACGACGACTTACCTCAGAAGAAAAGGATTTCATTCTCGCGTTTGATTTACGAAAGGCATCTTATCTTGAGCGGATGGATTACTGGTTCCCTCTTCCCCATCGAACCGCACTTTCGGCAATCATTGAGCAAATATTACAAGTCGAAGACCTTATATTCCGCGAGTTTTTCTTGTGCGCTTTTTCGAATATTTTGCGACGTTGCTCTATTTGGCTGAGTGGTAGTACCAAACCGCAAAAAGACCTCAATTGTAGCTTAAATGATCCTGTTGAGGAATTTTCAAAACAAGTTCGCAACATGGTCATCCGAAATGTGCTTTATTGGAATGATCTACTAGCTTCAGGTATAAATCCTAGTGCAGTAACAGAAAATTTCTCAATAGAATGGCAAGATGCTCGCCAGCCAAAATTAGACTATTGTCAATTTGATCTCGTTGTTACTAGCCCTCCCTATGCAACTTGCTATGACTATAGTGATTTACATCAACTCACCCAAATTTGGTTTGAGAGTTACCAATTAATCCCGCAAACTGAATCGCAACTTGCTTGGATTGGCTCAGATGAAATTGCTATGCGTAGCACTTTGGAGCAATATGCTGTTTCCAAAACTGGGTCTGAAACAGCCGATAGCGCTCTGGCGAGACTCGCTCTTATTGGGGCAGATGGGATAAAAGATGCAAAGAATGAGGCAAATGCATTACGGTACTATTTTCATGACATGGCTAAAGTTTTGCGTGAATTTGAACGAATAATCAGACCGGGTAAAAAGCTGGTTTTAGTTATAGGAGACTCCTATAAACGAGGGATTGACATTGAAACTTCCAAAGCTTTGCAGGAGTTAGCCGAAGGCGTAGGTTTTGAACTAGATGTAAAGATTCCACGCAAAGTGCCCGGACGAGTGCTTGTTAGCAAACGCGATAAACAGACAGGGCGTTTCTCATCCACAGTCTCAAGTACGAGCGAGGTTTATCCAGAAGAATACATTCTGGTATTCACCAAATATAACTAGCGGTTCAAGGTGAATGTGAATGGATGAGAGCAAGTTTCCACAGCCCACTTCAGCACAACTAGATGGGTTTGTAAATGGTGATCCTATCGCTATCCAAGAAAGCATAGAACTCCTATTGCCCCCTTTAATCCGGTGGGCGAAAAGCAATTACGCTGGTTTAGCAGCCGATGAAGTTGAGAGTCTAATGCATCAGGTTTTTGGTGAAGTCTGCATCAACCACGACAGATATGACCGCAAGCGTTCTAAACTCACCACCTACATTCTGAATTTATTTAAATTACGAGTCAGAGACTTACTACAGCAAGCGGCTGAAAACAAGAAACTTATCTCACTTGATGCTGACATTAAATACGAAAAGTCACTTGCAACTCCGTATAACTATACAGATGAGGAAGAGCAAAATATTTCAGTTCAGCGTTTCTTCGAGCAGGTCGAACAATATTTAGAGCCATTAGAGATTGAGTTCTTGGGACTAATGCGATCCGGTGTTAAAGACAGTGAACGGTTTGTCACTATACTTTTGAACCACAGAACAGATGTGAACGACCTTACTAAGGAAGTCAAAAATACCAAAGAGCGCTTGTATCGAAAAATCCGAACCATAGCAGATGAATTGAATGTTGTTCTAACTGATTTATTTTAGGCGGCTCGTGAATATGATTAAGCCACAAGATCAATACGACAACGCAAATATACTAATGCGTTGGTATCACCAAGCCTCGGAGTTACCCGGCTCAATAAACAGCTATTTAGCTGTCCTTCGCTCCCACGAAAATACAACCGAACAACAACAGCAAGAGGTTTTTGGTGTATCAGCAGATGAGTTTTTGCGCCTCAAAGCAATGCGCTTGCCGCGCAAACACATGTTTGTCGAGGATGCATACCGCATAGCAGTATTTTGCAAATTGGAACACCCTCAACGTTTTGTAAGCTCTATGCTGCTTGCTCGCAACCTTATGTCACACGGCCATCAAACGGCCACATTGGATCAGTTTTATGAAGCGGCATTCGATGAACGTGATGATTTGGATGAGTTACCGGAAGAATAACGCTAGTGCTTAAGAATTCGTCTGTGTCGAATGCAATTTCCATAGCTGAGAGTTTCACTTTAATTCTCAATTCAAGAGGTCTTGCTACAGACAATTTTCCCCGTGACCTTGAGATGCTGGTTTCTCATGGGCTAGAAATCCCAATTGTCTACCAACGCAACCTCTCTATACAGCAGGCTCGAAGTTATATTTGTGCGCTAAGTGGTAGCATTTTTGCAGAGCGAGGAGGAAATTCTGAACGATTAATCTTGGGATTGCTCCATATTGGGCCACCTTCAAACATTATTTTAGTTCGCGCAGGTTTACCGCAGCATATTGTCAACTATGTTATCGCACATGAGGTAGGACATTTTTTAGCAGATGTTTTCTCAGTACAACAACTCTGGCACAAATTTATGCCTGAACAGCAAACAGAGATAACGAAAGCTTTTCAATGGCAGGAATTTAATCCTCGATTAGAATTACGTGCTTTTTTAAAGGGACTTCCAGATCGTCCGTCCGAAATCACAGGCAGAGGTGAGCATATACATGAAGATACATCAGATCGTGAAATACTAGCAGACTTGATAGCTCGAGAGTTGATTGCTCCTTGGGAGCTTACCAAGTCCCACTATCGGCATAAAACACGAACCGAATTTGCACAAACAATAAAGTCTTCATTTGGACTACCCCTTAAAGTCGCCGCTGACTATTACGACGACTTGAAGCGCTATATGTCTCCCCGCCCTGATTTGGTTGACCGCATGTTTTCCCCACTAATTGAACGTAAAAATCGTAAATTTTTCGACGATAACCAATCCTAGTGCGAAAACTGCATCGCAGCGTCGTATAACTAGATAGAACAGCAAATCACATAGTCGCTTCAGCTTCTATCCAGTTAGTTAAGGTTTTGCGTCGCTAAAGGAACAGCAATGTTTAGCAACACTATCAACGGTGATAATACTGCTTATTCGGAAATCCCGGATGATATGCCTGAAGTAGATGAGGCATTTGCCCAAACGGTAGATTTCGACGTGATAGTAGACTCATCGCACTGGCATGACCCCGGACACTACTATCAGACAATGCCAACCAAGACCCGAAATATCATTGGCCGGGTAGTTGCATCCGATCAACAACTCCGTCATGAGCTACGGGAAATATACTTCCCTGAGTTGGTTCAAGACGGCACACTTCTCGATTGGAAATGCGCTGACCAAAGATACATTGAGCTTCTTAAACAAAAGCGGCTATTTACGGGGAAAGTCGTCGCTGCTGACGGAACACTCGCCAAATATGAGTCACTAAGTTTAGTCGGCGCACAAATTGCTGTCTCAAAAGTTGGCTATCGTGGCAGTACCGGACAGATTGTTTCAGACCTCGTTTATTGGGGAAAAGAGTTACCAAACAATCCCGATGTTCGGGATATTGTAAGAGCAATTAAATCACGAGGTAAATCGCTACCACAGAAATTACCAAACTTATTTCTCTATGCCCTCATGACCTACAAGGAGCGACAGGTTTTGCTAGATAGCCCGCCGGAATATTTCAAACTCATTCAAGGCCCGATATTCCCTCATGAGATGCTGAGTGGCTCTGGTAAAGCCAATACGATGCAAACCTGCTTAGAACTCATCGCAAGGATGATTGAAACTGGTAACTATGCCTGCATTATCTCCAACAGCACTGCGTACCGGGATTTAAAAATGCTAGGTTTGGCGCTCAATCCGGGTGAGTACATTGTTGTCAGGACAGGTGACGAGTTGCTAGAAGATTTTTTGGACAACGCGAATTATACGAATACCCCTATCCCACAATATGGCAATCGCAGTCAAATTAGAGTGTTCAAAGACTTTCAGCAGAAGTATGGCTCTAAAGTGGTGCAGGGGGTATTACGCGCACATCCACTCAGCCCGCCATATATTTTTTACTGCAATGCAGACCAATTACACGAGGCAGTCCACATTCTGCTTGCAGACGCATCTAACACCGGAGCACGAGGTTTTCCCCTACTCATTGATCTTGCGGATCAATATTGTTCCGGGGCGTTTAAAGCAAGTGAGTATACCAATTTTATGAATGCCGAATTTTCATATGCCGCTGGTGGTAGCGGTGTCTATCAATCTGAACGTACCACACGAGATTAGGAGGTAAACCTAAGATGAGCTTACAAGACAATGGCCGAAAAATTGGATACCAGCCAGAAATTGCAAATGTTGAAAACGGCATCAATGAGCTAGAAGCTATGCAAGACGACGAGGCGTTTCAGGCGCTTGCCGCCGAAGGGCAAGGCGCTATTGCATTTATTCACTTTGATCCAAATACTGCCAAAAGCAATGTCGTTGAGGCATTAGTTCATTTTGAAGACCTAACACAGATCCGTCGCGGCTTATATGTGTCCGTGTACAGCCTGAAGGATGATCGTTTCTATACTGGTCGAATCATTGAAGGGCCATTTTACACGCCGGACGCATTGAAGCGAGACTCTACACCTGTGCAGTTTATTATTTTGAACCAAGGCAAGGGCAAAATGCTCACCTTGCCAGAATATCATGGCTGGATTCAGATAGAGATTCTGGGTGAAGAAATAGATGGCACACTTGTGGGTCTGAGAAGTCGTCCTCATCCTGCGTCGCCAGTAAAGCCGTATAACACAGAGATGATGGAGGAAATGTTGAAGTTACACGGCAACATTCTCTTGGGCTTACTCGATAGCTACGAGAATGTTTTTGTACGCATTAATGGTAATGACAAAGGGGTAATGCCCCGTAACTGGCTTACTGTAGGAACAATCGGCAGTGGAAAGTCAAACACCAATCAAGTCTTCATCGAGGAAACGTTGCAGGCGGGCTACGCACAGATTGTTATTGATCCTGAAGGTGAATATATTCTTATGGACAAGAAATCTTCTCAGGACAACATTGATGACCAGCTTGGTGCATTTAAGCGGAAGGCCGAAGGCGTAAAGAACCTCTCTGTCTACCGCCCACCAAATGCAACCTCCGCCCGTAAGGATGCGACTCCTTTCTCAGTCCCATTTGACTCATTACCGCCTGAACTTATCGCAGAAATAACTGAGATGAATACTACGCAACAGATGCGTTTCACTTTTCTTTACCAACAGGCAATTGATAGTCTGGGGTCAGAAAAACAGAATAGCGCGGAGGAGGACACGAGCGATCACTGGGATGTAGGAGGTGGGCATCCGGGTGTAAAACTTCCCTTGCTGATTTCTATTTTGTCTGAGGAGCTTAGATATTATAGGACGGCAAAAAAGGAAGCTGCCAAACAAAAGACAGAAACTAGTAAAAAGGGCAAGCATATAGATCAAAGAAGGCCAGAATTTGCATGGAATCCTGAAGGCAGTTCCGATGACTCTGAACCTGTTGAGGAAGCTTGGGAGCCTTATTTCAAGAAACATAATCTTAAGCATCTTAAGCCGCTGATTGAAAGTCCCCAAGATGTGCAGTCATATAACGCTCTCCTCAACAAACTGAAAGAGCTAAAAATGATTGGCATATTTGATCGAGAAGACGCTCGCCCGCTAAATATGGATGACCTTAGCACCCCCGGTAAGTTGACAGTCATTGATATGTCTGATGCCGACAGTCAACAGATTGTAAATATTGTGATCGCTGATTTACTTGCGCGGATGTATCACTATAAGATGCACCTCCCCGAAGATCAACAAAACAAGCGGAAGGTTTTTATCACAATTGAGGAAGCACACGGTTTCATCTCCCGTGAAAAGCAGGACAAAATGGAGCAGACCTTAGATCAGCTTCGACGGATCGCACGGCGAGGCCGCAAACGCTGGTTAGCTCTGCACTTCGTCACGCAGTCGCCTGAACATCTTCCTTCCGAACTTTTTGAATTGGCAAATAACAAGATAATCCACCAAACAACAGGCGCTCAGAATTTGCGGGTATTGAAGGGAGCGACTGGTTCGATCAATGAAGCCATTTGGGACGATGTACCCACTTTGGGGCGGGGGCGAGCAGTGATTGTTTCAAGTCAATTCCCTCATCCAATTATTGTTCGTATTCGTCCGGCTGCTTCGCATCGTCATTATACTGAGTGAAGTTTGGACTTTGGAGGAATATCTAATGTCAACATACCATCCCTTATACCCAGAGATGACACATAGCGATAAAATCCAAGCTATTTACGATCATGTGGCACGTATTATGGATATACTTCCAAGTCTAAATCCGTTAGCTGTCGAACTTTTGCTCACAGATTTGGCGGATTTAGAAAGCAGTGCAACTCATTGGGAAGTATGTCAAGAAGACATTTCCGCTGTCATGGAAACATATGAAACCAAATCTGTGTAGGTATTTGCCTCCTTGATATATTAGGACATAATTGGTGCTCATTGCATCCTCCAAAGATTGCGGAAGAGTGCATACCTTATCAAATTCGAGAAGTGCCTAGAGTATCAATATATCAGGAGATCATGACAAACAAAAGCTGCTCAAAAGCAGGTCGCAGAGGCTAAATTGGTGCGAGATGATTTCAGAGAATCTGGTTATCCTTATTTTGAGTCAGTTTATATTCCACACCCTCCCCAGCCGAAATCCCTGTACAAAAGCCGTGAGCAATGGACTACTGACCCGTAGTTGTACTTCGTCTCCTTGCTGAATAGGACTGAGTTCCACCAGCTTTGCTTGGTCATCACGGATCATCTCAAATAACGCCAGTTGCCCTTTCTGAGTCTGGGCTTGCAGGCTGGATACAAACAATACTTCTTTGCGTTGTGGATCCTGCGAGGGAGGCATCTCTGGCGCATTATCTCCATCCCCCAGACTCATCCAGCCTTCAGAGACGAAAAACACCTGCTTGAGTGTGCCAAGTTGTCCGGTTTCACCGACAACTCTACCCGCCATATACATTTGCTGCACTCGTCCCTCATGTGTGCTTTCAATATTGACTAACTGCATGATGACACTTTTGCGATTGCCTTCAATAATGAGTGTGGGAGCGTGCCAACCATGCTCTAAAATTATCGACTTGGCAATGGCTACAACATCCTCAAGCATAAAAGACGATGGATGCTTATCGTGTTCTTTTCCCATAAATGCAGGATAAGTGTGATTTCACTTCCCTGCTTATAGCCTGTACCATATCACGATCAATGCAGTCAACTTGGAGATAGTTCTCAGTAATATTTATTAAACAGCGAGGCAAATTGCAGTTAGCATCACTAGCGCTGTTGTTCCAATGCACCCCGTAACACACGCATCAGTTCCAGCGCAGAACGCTTGGCAGCCGAGTTAGGCAGACGCCGCAATTCATCCAAAACCGCGTTATCAACATCATCCAACACAATATCGCCTTCAAAGAAATACATCAGGGGTACATCGAGTACCACTGCAAACAGCGGCAGTTCGTTCACCGAAATCCGTCGCTTGCCATGTTCATATTCAGATACCGCCCGTTGGTCGCGGGAAATACGCGCAGCAAACTCCTCTTGGGAAAGCCCGCGGCGTTCCCGTGCAATTCGTATCCGCTCGCCCAGTACTGTTTTGTCCAACTGATAAATATCCCAAAAACGCATACAACCTATTGTGATTCTAGGAATTGGGTTATATACTGTCTATTGTGTGGAAACATTGATGTCTATTGTGTAACTCGAATTACCCCACATCCATCCCTCGTTTAATCAGCCATGAGAAAGGAAGACGGCGATGTTCAACGGCGGCGGTGGCACCTAAGATCGTGTGGGAGGCGGCTCTGAGTACAGCCGCCATCCCCTCTCACCAACGCCATGCCAAGATATAGGATTCATACAATCGAGGGTGATCAGTTTTCCATGTTACTTGGGTACGACCATCGGGCAAAACTTGAGTATAGTCCTTATCCAAAAGAGTGAAATGAGTAGTGTTCTGCTCAACTAGATTGGCCTCTTTTGGAGGACGATTTTTCGGAAACACAATACTCACAGATAGATGGGAGGTTCGGTGGTCAACATCCGTCTGCAAATCCTCACTTGGCTGGGTAAAACCGTTCAAGATCGTCCGCTGGATGTGAAATTCCTCAATATCACCTCGGTTCTTGGTTTCCCGCAATGAAATCAACACCCGATAACGATGTCCCTCCCGGTAGTGATCAACCGCAACACCCGGACTGCATTTGTAATCTGCGAAGATGTTGCCTGTTCCCCATGCCTTGTCCTGATAAGCAATCACATTGTCCTGCAAAAACCGCACTTTCTGCTGTTTGTAATACACCGCTTTTTTCCCGCCGACATCCAGCAGTTCAAGTCGAACATGCTGTTCCAGCACTTCGTAGAAACCCGGACGAACGCTTAAAAATGGAATACGCAATTGTATTGCACCCAGTAATTTGGAAAAACCATCTGAGGTGAGCAGATCTAAAGTTACTTTCAAGGTATTGAGGAAAATGTGTGCATAATTCCAGATCATAGACTTACATAGTATATCAAATCTCCCCAACGGTAAAATAATCCAAAACAGTAAAGTAATATATTGCTCTGCAAACAACTTTGTTTCTCGAACCATACCTAACCAACGAACGCCATATGTAACAAGACGATTTAAGGCCAGTAGTCGAAATAAGTTAGTGAATAAAATATACCAAAGGAATGAGTCGACGAATGAACTTCCACCTAAACGGTAAGCCAAAAGTGGTGCATACCCTTTTCCTAATCAGCATGAGCATTACAGCAGTTTTGAAGCGATTGAATATTGGGTAGGGCAACTGCATCAAAAATACTGAAGCAATTGAGCAGGGTGGTGTTTGAGCAAGTTTAAGGCAAAACAATGAAACCTGACGATGGTTTTTAGCGTATACGAGTCGAAGATCGGTCAAAATAAATTTAAGGGGGATGTTTATGAAAGCGATTATTTGCACACGCTTCGGACCGCCAGAGGTGCTGCAACTTCAAGAGGTGGCAAAACCAGTTCCCAAACAGAATGAGGTGCTGATCAAAATCTACGCGACATCCGCGACCGCGAGTGACGCTATCACGCGGCGTTACAAATTTCGGTGGTGGCCTCCAATGCGGTTAATCGCTGGACTTATCATGGGGACTACCAAACCGAGAAAACCCATTCTCGGCTTTGTGGTAGCAGGAGAGATCGAAGCCACAGGCAAGGGTGTCAAATACTTTCAAAAGGGCGATCAGGTCTATGGCGCGACCATGCTGCGTTTTAGCGCCTATGCGGAGTATGTGTGTCTGCCAGGAAGGGTGTAATCGGATTAAAGCCGTCCAACCTGACTTATGAGGAATCTGCCGCTATTCCTTACGGCGGACTTTTAGCCCTGCATTTTCTAAGAAAAGGTAATATTCAGCGCGGGCAAAAAGTGCTGATTTACGGCGCTTCGGGAGCAATCGGGACTGCGGCGGTGCAGCTTGCCAAGCACTTTGGGGCAGAAGTCACCGGCGTTTGCAGTACCGCCAATCTGGAATTGGTGAAATCTTTGGGGGCGGATACAGGCCTTGATTACACCAAAGATGATTTTCTGAACACTGGCGCGCACTATGATTTGATTCTGGATGCAGTCGGACGAAAGAAAAGTCGAGAACTCGCTTCAAAAGAGTTGAGCCAGAAAGCCTTAACGCCGAACGGGGTGTATGTCTCAGTGGACGATGGTTTCCCGAAGATGGCGCGTGAAGGGTTGGATTTCCTCAAAGCCCTCGTTGAAGAAGAGAGGCTAAGACCTGTCATTGACCAAACCTATCCGCTAGACCAGATGGTTGAGGCGCACAGGTATGTCGATCAGGGTCACAAGAAAGGCAACGTTGTGATTACGGTGGAACATAAGGATTGAAAGCGTAACGCAGCTTGTCAGCATGATTGGTTTGCCTTAAGTTCTGTTCTGGCCGACAATCAATATCGGGGATCGCAGTTCAAAAAACTGGGCATCGGCGACACCATTCCCTTCAAGTCGCTCACCCAAAATCGTCTGGTTGCGGGAATACGACGGATCATCTCTGAGCCATTACAGACAGCCGCTCGTCGTTTCGGCGAGCGTATCCGTCAAGAGAATGCGCTTGGGGTTGCCTTGCGGGTTATTGAACAGCAACTCACCGCCGTCCCCATTCCCCAGTAGGACATACATATTCTGCTAGCGGTGTTGGCATGTCTACCCTAGTCGTCAGACTGCATCCTGGTAAAAGCTATGAGCATGTCAGATATGGTGACAATACCAACCAGTGTTTCACCAATCATCACTGGCAAACAGCTTACATAGTTGTGCAGCATCGACTGGGCTGCTGCTTTGGCACTGGTATCGGGTGTTGTGACGGTTGGTGCTGTTGTCATCACCGTTCGAACCAAGAGTCGTTTGGCTAATTCATCTTCCTGCCAATACTCCCGCACCACATCGGGCATCCGAAGCGCAAGGCGGCAGTCTCGTGCAGTAATAACACCCACGACATGATTTTGGGGACTCATCACAGGTAAATGATGGCAACTTGCCCGTTCCATTGCTTCGAGAGCTTGCCAGACAGTGCTGGTAGATGGAATCGTAACGGGGTTGCGGGTCATGATGTCTGGAACACGCATAGGATTTTGTTGAGTTTCTCAGATAGGAGCAGATGGAAGCAGTATAGAGTGGAATGCAGAGAGGAGGGTCATGCCTTTTTCATGACACTTGTCACAACAAGCTCAAACCGTCACAGGCAAAAACACCTGAAAAATGCTGCCTACTCCAAGTTCACTGGTTACCTCAATCCTGCCACCATGCTGCTGAATAATGCGACGCGCAATGGATAGCCCTAATCCCGCACCGCTGGTTCGATTGGTACGCGCGCCATCGGCTTTATAGAACTGTTCAAAAATGTGCGGCAGGTCAATCGGGTGGATCCCAATCCCTGTATCCTCAACGCGGATAACGATCTCTTGTTCTTGTTGGTAGGTGCGGAGCATGATCGCTCCCTGTTCTGGGGTGAAAGCACAGGCATTCTCTACAATATTGCGAATTGCTTGTTGAAGTTGATCGGCGTTACCCGCAACAAGCTGTAAATTGGGAGTCAGATTTGTATTCACATACAGTGTTTTTGTCCGCAGGTGATTGACCATCTGCTTGTACACGTTCTCCACCAATTCATTCACTGCAATTGGTTCGAATGGGGGTGTTTTTTCACGCTCTAAACGAAGCGTTTCTTGCATCTGATTTATCAGCCTGTTCATCTGCATGATTTGCGCTTCAATTTGCTCGACTTTCTGCTGCCTTTTCTGGGCATCTGGGGATTTGGCGAGGATATACAAACTGCTGCCGATGATGGTCAAGGGGGTTCGCAGTTCATGGGAGGTATCACGGATGAAGGCAGACAACAGATGGGTACGTTCTTTCTCTAGAACCAGTTCTAAACGTTCCTGTTCGACTTCTCGGAACAGAGTGACATCTTTGGCAATGCCTAATACTCGGTAGACCATTCCCTGCTTATCCCGAACAGGAAAGGCGCGTGTGACAACCCACCGCATATCCCCGTCTGGTCGCAGAATACGATACACAACATCCTCTTGATTGTGGCCCGCTGCGGCCTGTTGGATGGTCGCTTCCAGGACACTACGATCCTCGGGGTGAAGGGTGTCCAGCCAGCGTTCCAAACTACCCGCTATTGTCAATCGAGAGATGCCCCAGATAATCTCAAAGGCAGGATTGAGGTAAATCAAACGCCCAGTCTTTGGATTGAAAATCCAAAATACATGATCGGTGGTTTCGGCAAACTGCCGAAACTTCTCCTCGCTTTCCCGCAAGATCCCTTCTTGCACCCGTGCTTCGGTGACATCCTCAATCACTACCATTCCCCCAGTGATGGTTTCGCCTTCGTACAAGGGTACAATCCGTACCATGTAGATATGCCTGTTCAAGTGAAATTCGAAATACGATTCTTCACCTGCCAATGCTGCGCGGTAATGGGGTTCGAGTTCTGCTACCGCCTCAGGGGGCAATACTTCATGTAACGAGCGGCCTTCGACGATAGGCTTGGTATAGCCCACCTCCTCCAGGATAGCTCCCTCAAGCAGGTTGTAGCGTAAATCACGGTCAAACAACATCACCCCGATATTGGGTAAGTTGCTAGCCAACAGGCGGTAATGCCGTTCACGGGAATGGAGGCGTTGTTCCACCTGTTTGTGAGCGGTGACATTTTGCATCATCACCACCACACTATTCACTGGACGGATATCTCCCACGGGATTGATGAGCACCTGATGCACCTGCTGATGTTTTGCCCATACAACCTCTATCGATTGAGCCTCCCCTGTGGCAAACACCGCTCGCAAAGCTTGTTCCAATTGGGCATAGATTACGGGTAACAGAATGGTTTGCAGCGGTTTGCCGATAACGCCTGCTGAGGTCAACCCCAGCGATGCCATCTCCTCGCCATCCGCAAAGGTACAGAGTAAGTCTCGATCCACCAAAGCGATAAGACCATTGGGGAAATAGTGGGTGATGGCATTAAATTGATCCTGAAGCTGACCCAACGCCTGCTCATTCATGATCTCCCCCTCATAGTGAGTCTGGGCAAATAAACATCTGTTGTTGATTCCGCTATAGGGGGTTTCACCCTTTTCTTACGTTACGCTGCGCTTAGGCTGTCAGGCTTTGGCGAACAATAATCTTGCTGTTTGATGAGCGATCAACTGGTTGGTCACCATAACGTGCTCAAGCGTTGCCTTGTAGACCATCGTTTTCCAACAGCTAATGGGGAAAAGTTACGGGCTGAGAAAAGCAATTTCCAGCAAGCTGCTCCGTACAGCACATTGGTCATTAACACCGCTTGATAGTGGCGCTGTCGCCATGCCAGTTGCGCTATTTTGACAGGTTTACCGTTCATCTTGTGACTGTGGCTGCGCCCTCTAAAAAGCATTACCCACAATCCTGCCTGGAGGGACATGGATTCGTGCCATACGAGCAGAATACACAACAATCACCGCGTTGTGGACGCAACACGGTATGACAGTGGGTGCATTCGTAGAGAAATTGGCAGCTCTGAGTAGGCATGGTTTCCATTTTGGAAAATCCACAGACTGGACAGGTCATGATCGACTGCAATTCAACGGTATCGGTATGCATGATGGAACTCTACGCCTAAAATTCCAGTTCAGCTTGTAGCGGAATGAGTGGCTCAAAGTCCTGTGCTTTGAAGACCGCAAGCTGCTCCGTATCGGGAAAGAAAACCGTGTACAGGGTTGGACATACACTCGGTGCGGGAAAGGTGTAGATGGCGGTCACATACCCGCATTTTGAACGGCACGCTTCGCGTGAAACCTGAGAACTGATCTTTACTGAATCCCCAATCTGAGCATTCATATCGACCTCCTGAAGTTTTGTACCTTATTGTAATTCCGCCGATATGTAACATTCCTTAATTGTTGTCAAAGAATTTGTTAATTTAGACAATTCGTATGGGGGTGTCAATTTTTTGTGCCACCAAACCTCTGAACCAAAATATCTCACATGCATCACATTGCAAAATATGAACGGCTTTCGTGTGGAATTGTTTAGGTGACAAATCGGATGCCTGCGTTACAATCCGTGTAATCAGATGGGTACAGATGTATCATCTCACAAGCACTCATACAGGAACATGAGCAATGATAGGCTGGTCGCATACCGAAGATGATGATGAAACCCAACCCTATCGGGATACCACACCCGATTCTGATTATCCCCCAACCCTGAAAACCCGTCCCAAGCCAGATAGCAATCTGGTTCGCTATGCCCTCGGCAAAGCCTACATCGGCGCAAGCACTCCCCTGTGGCTGTTTATCACTGGTGTCCAACTCCCCCTCACTGTTCATCCAGCCCCACTGGTAATTTTGGGACGGCTGGATGAACAGGCATCCGAAGAAATCGGTGTCGATTTGACGCCCTTTGGCGCTCATGCCAAAGGGGTATCCCGTCTTCATGCGGTCATGCATCGCACGGATGGAACGGTTTCATTGGAAGATATGGAAAGCGCCAATGGAACCTTCGTGAATGGTCGGCGGCTTATTCCCCACCAGTCGCAGCTTCTACGCGATGGGGATGAAATCGTTCTCGGCACACTCAGCCTGCGGATTGCCTTCCAGTAAATCAACTGTATCACCGTGCCCTGCCTGCGACCACCTATGAGGTGTAACTCAATGGCAAGCGGACTTCAAAGGTGGTTCCAACATCTTCCTGACTCATGCAGGAGATTGTCCCTCCATGAGTCTCAACATGGGTTTTGACAATCGCCAGCCCAAGTCCTGTCCCCTGAATCTGTCCTGTATTGGTTGCCCGATGAAATGGCTCAAACAACCGCTGTTGGTCAGCTATGGGAATACCGATCCCTTCGTCCTTCACTTGAAAGATTCCCTCATTATCTACCCGCCATATAACCAACTGCACCGTTTTTCCCATTGGCGTATATTTAATGGCATTGGAAATCAAATTGACCAAGATATGGCGCAGCAATTTCTCATCAACCATCACAGCTTCCAACTGCCCATCACACTGAAAAACGAAGCGGTGTTGGTGCTGATCCACCATTTGTAACTGCTCAAACAAAGCACGGCAGAACGTTTCAACATTCACGGGTGCTGGAACGAACGACAATTTCCCTGCTCTGGCTTTGCTCAACGTCAAAGTATCATTGAGCAGTTCATTCATAAAATGAATTTCGGTTTCAATCTGTTGAGCATATTTCAACTGTTTTTCGGCTGAGAGACGGGGGCCATATTGGGTGAGCAGTTGACTAGCTGAGAGCATGATGGTTAAGGGGGTACGAAACTCGTGGGAAATCATCGACAGGAAGCGCTCTTTGAGGGCAAGGAACTCACGCTCTTTCGCCAACTCAACTTGTTGGCGACGGATTTCTCGGTGAGCAGCAGCTTCCAGTTGTTCGCGTGAACGTTTCAGAGCGACCAAATTATTCACGCGTGCCTGTAATTCCTCGGCTGAGAAGGGTTTCACCAGATAATCCTGAGCACCCTCACGCAAAAGGCGAATCCGCACCTCATCATCTGCTTTGGCTGTCAGCATAATCACGGGTACAACATCAAGAGCTGAGTGGCGGCGGATCGCCTGCACCATTTGCCCACCGCTCATCTCTGGCATCATCATGTCACTCAGAATGAGATCGGGTTGTAAGCGGAGTGCCTTTTCAAATCCATCCCGCCCATTGACTGCTGTATGGATGCGATATTCAACGGATAACAGATCTTCAATATACCGTCGCATCTCAGGGTGATCTTCAACCACCAAAATCACGGGCTGATCGTCAGCCACGCTGGGTATTAGAGGTTCCGCACGCACAGCCTCTCGAGAAAGACGCAGTTCATCTACGAGGGGACGAATCTGTTCGAGCGGTAAAAGAGTGACTTCGCTTTGTTTATCCCGCACTGCTACACCCGAAGGTGCCATCACAGGCAATTTTACTGTCAACCGTGCACCGCCTTCATCGGCCTCATCCGCTTGGATGCTTCCCCCATGTAATTCCACAAAATCCTTGACAATGGCTAACCCTAAGCCTGTGCCATTAAAACGACGGGTTGAACTGGTCTCCGCCTGAAAGAACCGTTCAAACACACTTTCACGCAGTTCGGGGGGAATACCCACCCCACTATCTGAGACTGTAATAACCGCATAGTCTGTGTCTGGTACACTCCCCTCGCTCCCCTGAAGGCTTAGGGTACAGCGCACCTGTCCCCCATTTGGCGTAAATTTAAACGCATTCGAAAGTAAATTCATGAAGATCCGCTGCGTTTTATCTGGGTCAATTTCAGCCACAACAGTTTCTGGGGTTTCGACTTGGAAGGCAATGCCTCGTTCCTCAGCCAAAGAGTCAAAGTGGGCAGCCGTTTGTCGCACCAACCGTGCCAGATCTACCTGAGCATAATCTGCTGCTAGTTTCCCCGCTTCCAGTTTGGTAACATCCAGTAAATCATTGACATGTTTGAGCAACACCCGCGCATTGCGTTCAATCCCACCCAAATCATGCTGTTGCATTTTGGTGAGCACAGGATTTGCCCCTAATTTCTCAGTCAAGCCGAGGATCAGTGTTAGCGGGGTACGCAGTTCATGGCTGACATTGGCAAATAACTGCGTCTTGAGCCGATCCAGTTGATATAACCGATCATACAGATGGATTACCTCCTGCTCACTGCTTTTCAGCTCATCATTCGTCCCCCGTAAGCGTTGGTTAGCATCTTGCAATTCTTGTGCCCGTTGGAAAATTTCCGCTTCCATCTGTTCAGTACGGCTTTGCAGCGTTTCAGTCAGTTTTTGTTGCTCACTGCCTAATTGTTTAAGCCGAATAAACTCGGTGACATCCTCAACCCGATGAATGATGTAATGAAGATCTTGGTTCGCCCCTAACACAGGCGAATTGACAGGACTCCAATAGCGTTCCTCAAATCCACCCCCGTCGCTGTCTGGACGGCGAACATCATATTTTTGCACCGCCATCGCATCTGGCACCCGATCTCGAAGCACCCGTTGCAGTGAAGCGTGCAAATTGCTCACGCCCGTTGCTGCTGGATCGTCTGGATTGTCGGGGAAAACTTCAAAAATACCGCGTCCCAAAATAGCGGTACGCTGGGTCATCGTAGCTCGCAGGTATGCATCGCTGACAGCCACAATTGTCAAATCTGGCGCTAACACCAGATAGAGTGCAGGCACAGACTCAAATAACAGGTGAAAATTCGGGTATGGAGAGATAGTTGGTTCAGGGAGCATAGAAACCTCCCAATCTGGATTCCTTGTCAGCGATCCAAGATACACATTACTACTTGTGAAGACAGATACGGTGATAGCCCTCGCCCAAATAACCGAGGTATTTGGACACAGCATTAACCCAAGCTACAATTAACATTATAGGAGAGATTAAAATAACAATTCCTTAGCTTCTGTTACGATTTTCTAACCCTGTATTCTTGACACCTACAAGTCTGTTTGTACTATCTAACCGAACAGGCATCTGAAAATACAAATGAGGAGGTAGGGGCGATGACATCCGTTTTGGTCGTGGACGATGATCGGTCGTTAGTCAGCAGCATTCAGTCCGCGTTGGTATTGGAAGGGTTCACGGTTCTCGTCAGTCACAATGTGGCCACAACCGCCGTTCATGCGGTAGATGCGGTTGATCTTATTCTCTCAGACTGGTGGCTACCAGATGGCAATGCGGCTGACATCCAGAGCCTCTTCCCACAAGCCCTTCTCCTGATCCTGACAGGCGATGCCAACGTCGCTGAGCGCAAGCGGGAACAGGGCATTCAGTGTCTGATTAAGCCTGTTGGGCTATCTGTTATCATCGCCACCGTTCACCAGATGTTCGGAACCGTCCCCACACCGTAACAGAAGCTATTTGAGGCAATCTACCGCTGGCACTCACCAGCGGTTTTTGTTTCCCTGTTTGAATTTACAAATAATGCTATATGTATTTTTCAGATTTTCCTCATCTCTCATTACAGACTGTTGCATTAAGATGGGGTTAAGAAACAATGGATAGGAATAAAGTCCCATGACCCGTATCCTGATTGTCGAAGATGATCCAGCCCTGTGCCAAATGCTGGCCGATATGTTGGCATTCCAAGCCTATGACACCCTCATGGCCAGTCGGGTCGAACAAGCGGTTAATCTGGCTCAGCACCACGTGCCTGATCTCATCCTCTGCGATTGGTCGCTACCAGATGGCACGGCCAGTCGGATATTGGAGACGCTGCGTCACATCCCAACCATCATTGTGTCGGGCACTTCTGCTGAGGCATTGATGGAGCTTGCCCGTGAGCATGGAGCGATTGGTTATCTCACTAAACCGTTTGGGTTTCAGGAGGTTATTGGTATTGTCCACCACACCTTGAATCTAGTGGGATAGGCTCAACTTGTCCCTCATGCAGCACTGCGATTAAGCAGCAGTTGAGCGGCGGTGATTAAGTCTTGGATACTAAACGGTTTGGGGATACGAGAAAGATAGGGATAGGCAGGTAAGGTGAGGGTGTAATCTCCCAAATGAGCACTGATGACAATCACGGGCATAAAAATCTTCATCGCACTCAACCATGCGAGAACATCCATCCCCGACATATCGGGCATGAGTAAATCGAGGGTGAGCAGATCGTAAGCATTGGGGTTGGTGGTGAGGCACTGCAAGGCTTCTCGGACACTTCCTGTCTCCTCGGTAGTGTGGTCAATGTGTTGCAGGGTTCGCGTGATGATCGAACGGCTGATAGGATCATCATCCACGACCAGAACATGTGCCATTGGGACACCTCCTCTTACCTATGCTTTTGCTCATCATACGCCTGCATAATCCTTACCCATTGCACAAGGATTTGTGAAAAATATGAAAAGATATTGCAGGACATAGTGATTGATGGTTCAGCGGGTATCACACAAACCACATAGGACGGATATCAAAATTTGGTAAAACAAGCCTGAATAGCTGTTGTATTCGATTATGTTCTTGCTCACATGCCTCACGAGCTTCTTTTTCCAAAGTGAATTTTTGGGGATTCACACTGCTATATTTTACTTTTCCGCCTTCCAGTTGTAAGAGAGCAGTACGCCAATACCTTCCGCGCCGAACAATCACATGCAAAAAAAGTACTTCAGGGTAATCGGCATAAGGTGTGATGTCAATTTGAGCGAATTCATTGGCACTAAGGGACAGATTGCTTTCAATCTCCTGTTTTCTCATCATTAACCCCATTCGTTAATTTCAGCAATAATCAGGTGAATGGATTGACGCCACTGCATTCAATCATTATAGTTCACAATGTGAATATGAAAGTATTTGAATATTTTCATCTATAGGACTATTCTAAAGGGGAAACACAGTGAATCAAGTGGTCATCAGTTTAAAGTTGCGTTTTTAAGGTGTTATCCCATCCATCTCGGTTAGTAATTCTAGATCATTTGGTCTTGACCCGATTTGTTTCTCAGACAGAAAGTGAAATCATTTTAGGAAAAGAGCTTTCTCCTTTGCCTGCAGTAATTCATTGCGCGTGAAGGTTATTTTAGAGCGAATGCGAGCAACCATCCCGGTGCTCAACAGGGATGGAATCCGATTAAATGTTCACCCTGAGCGGATTTATGATGATGATTTACGTGGCTCAATCTACACAGCCCTCTGCCAAAATAAGAAATTGGTGCTCGGTTCTTTTGATGAGGCAATCTTTCACGCTGCCTGTCAAGCCTACCCAGACACCCTCATTTTTTCAGGGATATAAACGCAGATCTTTTGCTGTGCAATTATCTTTGAGTTCTTGCTGAACAAAAACCAATTTGCTACGATGAATTTTTCCGTATGCAAATGGTTGTAATGACATCAGACCTTCAGCTTCAGGAGGGATGTGGAGCGGCATAAGCCCGCTCACCAGTCTATTTCCCCTTCCCAAACGCCCATCGAGGCGCTCCCCTCGACAGATTATCAACAACCTGAAACACCGCATTTCCCCATCGCCAACAACACCGTTATTGACAAGGGAGGGGAACTACCCCAAGCCGGGATTATCTTTGCCAACCCCGAACAGTCTGTCACCAATCCGTCAATCCAAGCTGAACCCATCCCAGCTATTCCGCCGCTTCCACGAGCCTACCCGGACTTCACTCCCTACCGCCAGCGGTATGATGACCAAATCACCCGCCTGCGACAGCTTTACCGCCTCCTCCAACGCACGGCTGTGCCCAAAGATGACAGTTACCCCCTGCCACCCCTACCGCTAACCGTTGAGCAGCCACCCACTACCTACCCGACCGGGATGGGTGATCTCACCTTCACCCAGTTATATGAACAGACCCGACGGGTTGTAGGATCAATCTTGTATACCCGCCATGAGATGCTTAACCCAGAGGATATTGACGACTGCCTACAATCCGCCTACAGCAAAATCTGGCAAAAACTGGAAGCCAATCCCGCATGGTTTGCAGGCAAACCCAAGCGCTACATTGTCCAAGCAGTGGTCTTTCGTTCCAAAGCCCAGCGCTTCAGCCACCAACGCCACTATCGCAAACTGGTGTACGATGCCCAGCCCAATCAAGACACCAGCCATTTGACGACCAATCGAGTAGATACATGGATCGACCTCGAACAAGCACTGGGTCAAGTTGCCCGCCATGTTGAACAAAAACCGCCACTGCTCTTGGGGTTGTACTGCCTGATTACCGATGTTCGACAACAGGATGTGGCTGCCACCTTCAAGTATGGCTTTTCAACCCTCACCAGCTATCGGCGGCAAATCCGGGCAACACTCACGGTGCTGCTGGATGGTTATGGAAAGGTACGAGACAGCACCCATGCCCTCGTCCTGCCACAACCCTCCTTCACTACCACTGCCAGTACAGCCAGAATAACCACACCACACGAAGGTTTGGTGGTATCGCGGCTGTTGCAAACGATAGATGAGCCAGTCTCTCAACGGACAGCACACCCATCCCCCGCCGCTATACCCGCGTCCCAACCGGATGAGACTCAGCAGCGGCGAGCGCACATCCGCGCTCAAATCCGTCCATTTCAACCCCCCGCGCCACCTCCCACTTTTCCTACCCGATGGGCTGGGACACTGCCATTGGCTGCTATCTTGGATGATCCAGTGGTGCAGCGGGCCGCCCATGCCAAAGCCCGCAATCTCGGCTTGAGTGATGCCGACAGTCAAGATTGTATTCAGCGGGGAAGCATCCGCTTATGGACAACCTTGCTCAAATCTCCTGATTTGCTGGCTGACAAAGGCCCACTCTGGACCGGGATCTACCTGGCCTACAGCGGCAACAGCCGCCGCTTCCACCGTTTATATCGTCAGGAGCAGCACTTTGATCGTCCTGACTGGGATTGGGCAGTAGCCGATGAGTATTTACCCCTCGCCGCCCGAAGTGAGCATGATCCTTTCCGCTGGCTGGATGAAGCCATTGATCTGGAACAGCTTATGGGGCAGCTTGCCCAGCAGTATGCTCACGAACCGCGCAAACTCTTTGCTCTCTACGCACTCACCACCTCAACATCGGTCAAAGCAATCGCTCCTATCGTTGGGCTGCATGAGAAAAACTTTGCTGCCACTGTTGGCAATACGGTCAAGGCTGATCTTCAAACATTGCTTGGCAAACCAACCACCAATCAGTACCTTGATTGGGAAACCCAACTCAAAAACGGGCAGGGATTGGAACATGTTGCTGAAGTGGCGCAGCAGGTACTCCACGACCAACGGTTGCTGCTGGCGCTGTATGTGGTTACAACCTCCGTCACCCGCAAGGCGGTTGCCGAAACCTTTCACTTGGGAATGACTCAATTTGCCGAGACGATTCGCCAGATCAAGGAATTGTTAGCCGCCGCGTATCGTACTAATCGCCACGCTGCACCCAAAGGATAACCGCCATCCGGGTTGGGGTTCCAAAACTGCGGCGTATGAGGCGAGGAGCATATGCTATACTGCCACCACACTTATTATGAGTTGGTATCATAAAGAAGCCGTCACCCCATTTGACCACACACCCATTGAAGGGCTGTTTTTTATGGATGGCAGCCTCATCAACCAACATCTCCCCTTGTTCCAGATGGTGGAAATGAAGTGTCCGCTCATCCTTTTCCCCTCTGGCAGTGTCTTCCAAATTGACTGGGATCGGGAACAGAGTCCCCATCTTCAGCTTTTTCCGGGGCTGACCCTGCCGCTGTTTGATGAATATATCACCGCTTTGCAGCACGCTCATGAGCAGGTTGAGGATGCATGGTTTAGCGTGTTTGGCAACGGCATCGACCAGCTTGAGTTATGGGCGAGTGAAACCGAGGAAGTCTATTTTGTGCAGTATGACAATCTGGCTAAACGGGTGGTGGATGTCACTGTTTGGGCTGCTTAATTGGCTGGATTGTTTAACTTCTCCATCATGCCATAGATCCCGCAACCACGAAACGCAAAGCTGCTCAAAGGTAGGCGGTGCTGTGTGGCAACACCTTCAGAATCACGTTAGGTCGCTACAATATTCCACTCAATTGCAATAATGTACTTTCAGGTTTTACTTTCTCTACCTGTTGCAATCATAATGATACATCCATAAGGGAGTGTTCGAGTTTAGGGATAAAACAATTTTACCCAGAAAATACTAATAAAAAGCCGTTTAGCGGCAAGAACTTTGGGAGAAACACCTCGTTATCCACAACTGACACTAAGTTATGGATAATGAACATCGAGTCCAACGCTTCGCATCTCCCGCACCAACCTCACTTTCCAATCTTCGCTATCTTTGTGGAAAGGAATATATAGCAGTCCATGAATATCAGAAGGGAGTTCAACATTATCAGAAACTAATGCCTTTACCCTAGTAGTTCCATATTTTCCTATAAAATAACCTAGTTCAAAGATGACATTCTGACGTGCTCTGGGGGTAGAGGTGTGTTGTTGAGCTACGCACACATCATCTGAAGTCAAAAGTGCAATTACGTAGGCAACACTAGCATAATCTTCTAGTTTCTGAAAAATGGTTCGGCCATCATCTACCTCATTGGCTAAAACCACAGGTTCAAGTTTTAGCTGCAAAATAAACTTCTCAACAGCATCTTTTGCATTTGTATCATGACCATGGACGATAAAAATGTTACGTTTTTTGAGCAAGCCTCTTATAGCTTGCAAAAAAGCAGATTTCTTCTCGCGTTTGTCTACAAAACTAATATCTCCTCCTCGATACCACGTTTGAACTCTTCTAACATACTCGTAAGCAGTGAAATTGGTTAATATCATTGTGGGAATATGGGACTGAACTGTTTCAATTGCAAGATAAAGTCCACTTTCATCACCATCAGGATCATTTGGCATTAGACGAACATCTAAGATTGCCAAATTTATCGGTTTGCCTTCCGCTAGAATATCCCTTGCCTCGGCTAAGTTATATGCGGGTTGGACGATAAAACCTTCTTTTTCAAGCCAATGTTTTCGAATTTCGATAAAATCTTTATCATTATCTACAAAAAGAATAACTGGGGGTATTGGATTCATTCAAATTTCCTATAAGTAATTTCCTGCCGATTTTGTGTAGTGTTGGCAGGTGTATTAGGGTATCTAACTTACTTACAGTAGTATATTTATATTTGGGTTTTTCGCAACTCACATATAAAATGGTTTTGTTGTGACAATGAGTCTGTACGAACTACATACTCATCACACCATATTAGTTTTCGCCTCAACCGGAAGTTGGACTCTGAATGTAGTACCCGTTGAACTTGTAGAAACCAATAGAATCTTGCCATTAAATGTTTTAATGATTAAATCAACCATCAACAACCCCATTCCGCTGTTAAGATCATTTGGATCCACAATTCTCTCCTTAAAAATAAGTGGGCGTATCTGGGATGGTATACCTAGCCCGGTATCTCTAAAATCTATCTCGACCCAACGCAAGTTGTCTCGATCTATTTCCTGAGCAATGATGGTAAGACATTGAGTTGCGCTAACGACCATAGCTTTTTCGGCATTTGCTATTAGTATTTGGAAAGCACAGGAAAGCCATTCAGGGTCAACTTTTAGGGTAGTGTTTTCGTTCAATCCATCTAAATCTAGTACGATTTCATACCCCCGCACTTTTGTGTGATGTACTATTTCTTGGTTTGTCAGCCAATATTTAATGGGTACAGTTCTTGCGACATTTTGATCTAGTGGTTGAGTCTCAGCATTCGTAGTTATTAAGAGTTGAGCAGAAGATTCAATAATTCTTTGCAGGGTGATGAATCTTTCCTGATAATCATTTGAGATCATCAAACTCCCCTCCGGTATTGCATCAACTACATCTGTGAATGCATCTCGAATTTTTATAGCCTCTCTCCTATTATTATGACGTGAGGTTGTATTTGTCATGCCTCTTAAGGCAAGTTCGGTGCGAATCTCAATAAGTCGTTTATTTTCTATAATGAGTTGATTAATCTCTATGGCAATTCCTATATGCCCAGCTAATGCATCAACAAGCTGACAACCATTTTCATCAAACCAACCGGGTAAATTTTGGTCTGCACTAATCACTCCAATGACTCGATCACCAATTGTTATGGGGGCAACTAACATTGAACGATGCCGATTGTTTGATTTTTGTGGCGACAAAAATAAGGGGTCATCACTTGTATTATCCACAATACGCGAACGTTTTTCTGCGAATACTATTCCAGCTATTCCTTCACCGGGGCGGAATGTCCGCTGTTTAACTTGTTCAGCATCAATCCCATAGATAGCTTTTGATACCAATAGTGTTTCATTATTATTCTGTTCAGCAAGAAGAATATTACAGTGGCGACAATCTAACATCTCTGCAATCTGATCTGCTATTGTTTGCAGCAACTCATCTGTATCAAGTTTCAAGCTTATGATGCTGACAATATTGTTCACAATCCCTGAATTTAGTGACTTTGTTCGTTCAATAGCAATGCCAACATGACCTGCTAATGTGTCAACAAATTGCCGTCCTGCTTCATCGAACCAATCAAATTTATCCTGATCTGCACTAATAACACCGATAATTCGCTCTCCAATCTTGATTGGTGCGACCAACATTGAGCGCGGCAGATTTTTCTTTTTACGAGCTTTTACAAAACCTTTGGCGCGTCTCGCATCTTTGAGGATGCGAGACTTTCCTGTTTTAAAAACTTCGCCAGCTATACCTTCTCCGACTTTGAATCGTCTGCCTAAAATACTTCTCCGGCCTTGTCCGTGTGTGTCCTTTGGCACTAATAAAATTTCGTCACCAACTTGTTCTGCAAGAAATATGGTGCAGTGGGTGCAGTCCAAATTCTTTTTTACTTGCTCAACGACAGTTTGCAATAATTTCTTGATATCATGTTGGCTATTGATAATTCGGGCAACATCGTTGACAACATCTAAACTCTGAATATGCCGTTGTAAATCTTCAAATAGGCTGGCATTCTTGATTGCAACGGCGGCACAAGTTGCGAAAAGCAATAAGAAGTTTGCATCCTGCTCATCAAACACTCTTCCAATATCATCCTCTACATAAAGAGTTCCAATAATCTTGTCTTGCCATTTTAGAGGCACAGCTAAAATCGCACCCAAGTCACCTTTTTCTGCAAGAATTTCAATTCGATGCTTCCAAGTCCTATAATTGGGAATAAATAGTGACGATTGTTGGGTTTCAAAAAGTTGTTCGGGAATACCTTGACTCTCCTTCACTATAAAGCCAATTGGGATATTCGGGTTTTCAGTTGCTACGAGTTCAAACTCTTTACGATTTGGATAATATTGATATAGGCTACCACTTTTTGACCCTAGTAGCTTCACTGCTTCTTGTGTGATTAGCTTTAGAAGAGGTATCAATTTTAATTGGGAGGTAATAGCCAAAGTTGTATGACGAAGGGCTTCTAATTGTTCAACTCGCTTCTCTAATGTTTCCTGTATTTCTTTAAGTTGTGTAATATCACGGCCAATTCCAATAATGCCCACAATTCGCCCGTATTCATCTCGTAAAGGTACTTTTTTTGTCGAGAGCCATCCCTGCTTCCCTGTCCGCAAATCAATGATTGGCTCTTCAGTATCGATAGGAGCACCAGTGCGAATTACTTCTTGTTCATCAGCAAAGTACTTGGCGGCGAGTTTCTCAGGAAAAAAATAGAAATCAGTTCTTCCTTTCAGGTCGGTTTCTGTATTTTGCTTCATACGCTCTACTGCTGTCTGGTTTGCAATTACGAAGCGACTTTCAATATCCTTGACATAGATATAATCTGGCATGTTGTCTATTAATAAACGCAACAACCTACGTTCATTTTCAATCTCAGTAACATCTCGATTAATACCAACTAATCCAATTACTTTCCCATCAGAATTTTTAAGCGGAACTTTTGTTGTTGAAACCCATCTTATATCACCTGTTGGGTAGATATTTATTTCTTCCTTCCCAATCAATGGTTGCCCCGTCCTAAATAGCTTTTGTTCATCCTTGTAAAATTGCGTGGCAAGTTCTGGGGACAGAAAATCGCTATCCTTCCGGCCAACAAGCGCCTCTGGCTCTTTAACACCCATAAGTCGAGCAACTGTCACATTTGCACTTACAAAACGCCCTTTAGTGTCCTTAACATAAATTGAATCGGGCATGTTATCCATCAATGTACGAGATAGGATTTTTTCACTGGCAAGTTCGGCTCTTAATTGCTCTAATTCGTTAATAAGTTGGGGTTTTGATTTATATTTGTCTTTCATCTTGTTTTCCATAATGACATTAGGCAGTCAGCGGGTGCCAATCCCTTGTAGAAGATGAGCGGTAGAATGTAATCCTTGTAGTATCCAGCAGTGTCTGAGTGAGATGCTTTCCTTAGCGAATTTCCAAACGTTGTGAGTTCCATGAACCTCCTGCCAGTGATTGAGGGTGTTATCGAACTTCATTGTTGTAGTAACTGTTTTACCAGTAATATGTGGCTTGTGTTATCAAAAATATGAAGATTGTGAATGGACTGTTTGATCGAATCCAAATACCTTTGGAGATGGCACTACCTCCCTGACTATTCAACTGGAAAATCCCACAACCAAATTCAATGCCTGGTCCAACTTGCTCAGCTGACGCTGCCAAATAAGTAATCAGATCAGGAACGCTATCATATAGCGTCTTATCATAAATGACAAAGTAGGTTGCACTTTGCTTTCGATAGGCTTCCACCTGTTGCGGCGTATGCCAATCCGAAGGCAAGCTCCAGCCATGCCGATGGCTGTAGAAAAAGATATTCGGTTCCTGATAGTTGTTGGCTTGGCCGTTTTCTTTGGCAGGTGAGGGTGAACTGACAATAATATGATCTGCTTCAGGTACAATTTCGCGCACCACCTGGGCACAATCCCACTGTGGTTGGCCGGACGGTTCTAGCAGATCATTGTAATAGATCATACCGCTGCGTGCCGCCATAATAACCAACAGCACTACTCCAACAACAGCGTAGGCTCTACCAATCCATTTACGTGGATCATCTTGCATAACAATGACACGCAGCAACCGCACCACGCCCATGCCGACACCAAGTGCAGCGTAAGGTAGGATGTAGATGTGATACTGAATTCCCCATGCCTCTTGCGAGTAACGACCGACAATGATGTAGTACAGCCCGACAACGATTAAGCCGAATAATATCATCAGCGGTTTACGACGGCGTAGAACCACGATCAAGCCCACTCCGAACAGGAGTGCACCACCCCAAGCAAACACCCAGTTTATATCCAGCATTGCTAATCGTGAGTAGAATTTGGGATTAACCAGGTCTTGTAGAGAGGCGAATTTGCTATCCCCCCCAGAGATGATGCCGAAGGTATTGCCATAGGTCAGGTACAGGTTTCGTGCGTGCCAGTACCATAATAGAGATGGTACGATGCTTATCAAAGCAAACACCCACACCCGTCCCTGCTTCAAAAAGCTTAACCGCCATTTCACTAGCATCAATAGTAAGAAAATCAGCCCGATGTGAATGGAAGTGGGTTTGACCAACAATGCGAGGGCAGTCGCCACGCCCGTCAGCATCAGAGTAGAGGTATAGTTGGTATCCAACCATCGTTGAAAAAGATATAAAGCCAATACATAAAAGAAAAACACCGTTGCTTCCGGCATAAAGGCTACGCTATAGCGCACACTAAGCGGCGAGATCGCCATAAAAATGAGCGACCACAAGGCGACGCGTTCACCTGTCAACCGACGTGCCAGGTAATAGAACACGACCAGCATTCCGGCTGAAAAGGTTAGCGATACCAATCGTCCTAAAATGACATGCTCACCAAATACCCCATAAGACAAGGCGATAATGAAAGTGTACAGTTGAAATTCTGCCTCTACGTAACCTGGACCAGTGCCGCCCCAATCAATCTGCGGATACAGGATGTTGTACTGTCCGACAAAATTGTGGGCGATAGACGCCGTATCCGCTGCGCGCCACGTATCGCTGAGAGCGTAAGTAAGCGGTGTGAAGACCAGCGGCAGCCGAAAGAGCAACGCCAGCAAGATGATCACCAGTGCACGTTTCGGTGGTGGGTGCAATGTCACTAGAGTCATCTTTATATAATGCACTAATAAAGCATTGCGTGAAATTTTGTCTGATTGTTGTGAGGGAGAAACGGATAAGTGCATACTAACCCTCGATGCTCTGTCAGGATCAAATGTAGTAGGTTGGTTGACTACTCGACTCTATCATTGCGTATAAAGTCAAGATTTTTATGTTCCAGATTTTGGCACTAAAAGACATAAAAGTCAGGATTTACTATAGACGCATGAGGAGTTCCGCCCCTTCATTGGCAAGCACACATTTACCTTAACGCAAATAGTTTCCCAGTACATGCGCTATTTGGCGTATCTTGGTAATATCTCATTCGAAAGCCTAATTTTTATCCCAATGAGACAATCCTAAAATCGATCCCTTACATTCGTGTAAAGATGAAAAGTAGGAACAAGATTTGATGAAAAAATCAGAGCAGGTTACAAGAGGTAAACTGTACCCTTCTTTGCACGGTACGAGATAATCTCATGGCACTACCGAACTAGCTCGTTTTCCCGAAAAGTGAGACTGATTCCCGAAATTCGGGAAATTTTCACAAAAATTACTTGTTCCAGCGCAAACCAAGCTCATAATAAACTTTAAGTAAAAGCAACATTGGATTTAAGGTGTAAAAATGCCTACTAAATTTGATCTCAGCAGTGTTATTGCTGCTTATCAAGTCAAAACTGGAAGAATTATGACTATTGAAAAATTGGCTGAAGAAACGGGCATTTCTAAATCAGCTCTCTATCGACTTAAATCGGGGGAATCATCCCCAAGCCTTGAGCAAATCAACATTATTCTCAAAATACTAGGCATGGAGGACGTTAATAAACTGATTATAAGAACTGACACTAAAAGAATTAACGATAGTAAAAAACCAATAATCCAATTTCAACTCGAACATGCTATTGGCGTATATCAAGTCAAAACTGGGAGAATTATGAGCATCGCAAAATTAGCAGAAAAAACTGGTATAGACAAATCAGAACTCTATCAATTTCTAGACAACGAAATATTGCTAAATGATAAAAAAATGGTTTCGATTCTCGATGCCCTAGGGATAGAACTTAAGGATTTAACCATAAATAACGATTTAGACGAAAACGAAAACAACACAGGTTAATACATCCAATGCTAATTTATTATAATATTTTCTACCTGATGTCGAGAACTCCCATTACGGATAGTCGAAAGCGAGTTCATGATGACCCACATCTTCATTATTCACTCCACAACTGATGACGATTTCGTGACCAAACTTGCCTTAAGTCTACGCGAAAAGGGTTTGAACACCTATGTGGATCATGAAAATATCTTGGCAGGCGAAGATTGGGATAGTGCAATTGAAAATGCAGTTCAGTTAGCCATTGCCATCATTTATGTGATAAGTCCTGAAGCTGTGAATTCCGCAAATGTTAAAGCAGAGTGGAATTTCTGCCTTGATTTGGTAAAACCAATGTATCCAGTACTTCTGCAACCTAGTAAAATTCCATATCGCCTCAGACTAAAGCAAAGGGTAGATTTCACAGGCAACTATGATAAGGCTCTTGGGACATTGTTGAAGTCTTTGCAAATCCACTTTCAGCCACAAAATGAGCAGTGATAAACAGTTTTCCGATTTTAACCTATTTGGGTTCGATAAATGCCGTAGTCCTCACTGTTTGCTTAATGTTGCAGTTTCCCCTCGATTTCTAGGTGATTTGAGAAACAGCCGTAACTCATGGTCAAGAAACAGCGACAACACAACATTCAGCTGTATTAAGTAAAACTCCTCAAGTGCTTCCCCGACCTTTGAGGCAATAAACTCGATTTCATGCTCGCCTAATTTCTGAATCACCGATGCTAAATCTGGTCGCCGCTTTATGAGATCACTCCGGTTCAGCCACAGAATCGGGATGTCTTCATCTGTTGGTTCAGGCTCAGGGTTCAGCAGAGTAGCTTGTTGATCTGATTGTTGTTTACCGCGAAATGTGCCGATGGCTACTGCCATTTGGATTTCATTTCCGGTTAGGCCTGCCCGTTTTGCATCGAACTGTGCGAGGCTTGCCGAGATGGTTTCCGACAGGGCTGCTGCTGGCGACTGTGAAAGCGTTGCTGCCCTTTCTTCGGCTACTCGTACCAGTTCCAGATAGGCTGCATATTTGGACAGTGGTGGACTAGTAGCGGGTAACACCTCTTCTTCTGCTTCATCCTCGGTATCGTCATCAACTGGTTCTTCAATCGGAATAACCGCTGGGCTGGCAAATATTGTTTCGAGAGTCGTATCAGCCATTTGGGGTTGAGTTTGTACGGTGCTTCCCTCCACTGCTACAGCCACAGGTTGACCAATTCCCTCTCGGATAAGTGATTCATCTGGTTTTTCGCCATTCTGAGTGGCTGTATCCAATAGGTTCAAACCGGGCATGAGGACAGTATGACGTTGTGCTTCCCGCAGCAGGTCTTGCTCAACCTCTTCGGGAGTACGGGTGTCCTCAGAGATCAGTTCCAACGTTGGGCGGGGTGCATTCGCTAGATAGGGGCGTATCCGCTCGCCAAAGGTAAAGGTCTGATGAATGGAGAACATCGGCATCTGCTGTAATCCAGCGGTCTGCCTTTGGTTGCGAGAGCGGTTGTCTACCCATGCCCCGGTGAACATATTATGCTGAAGCGGGATACCTTCCTTGTTCATGCTGAGCGATGAAGCTGTTGCAGTTCGCGTAGTGTCTTGGGGGTGTAGTACAAATCCCGCTCAAGAGGCAAGCCCAACCCTCCCCGTAGTCCTTCCAGTTCTGTCAGGGCAAAATAGCCTAACTCCACCTCAAAACCAGCCACCAGCCCAAAGAAGAGATTTTCACCATCAAACTCGGTCGGATACCATGTCCAGTTGGCATCGGGGGTGAAGAACTTAACGGGTACAACAGCACTCAGTCCCGCCTGTTCCCCACTGTACAATGGAGGCAAGGCGGCACGGCTCATCCCATCCAGTAAATCCATCGCATGGGCTGGAATCCGCTTGATATCTACCATCTGTTTCGCCCGATTGTCATATTTGATGGTGTAGCCATTTCCCGAATGCGGATGGAAAATCAGCAGTTCATCGTCCCCTCGTCTGCCAACGGTGTAGTCATGTTCTGCTGCAAACTCAAGGGCAACTTGAATGGCTTCATCACGGGTGCTGTGCCGCAGCAAATCCAGCCCACCAAACACATTGACGATGCCGCCTTCGCTGGAGCTATCCGAGAGTTCGCGTTGCAGACCAGAGGGAAAGGTGATGAGGGGATACTTCTTGCCTTTGAGCCAGTCCTGCTTGTACCGCCGGGCCAATACATCCCCATGCAAGTTGAGCAGACCCGGAATGGGAGCGGCATCGAATGCTGTAGGTTGGGTTTTCTCGTGCCAGGACATAGGACATAGGCAAGCATATCACATCCCTCATACCCGCCTCAACACGGTATACCTGCGCCCCCTTTTGGCTGATTATGGCAATGAGTTTAGTGTTTGCGCGGTTGCATATTTTTGTGTTTCCATGTAGGAGCGTTTGCTGTGCTACAGGCAAATAGGCAAGCAATAAAATGGGTGTTTACAGTGATATAATAGAATAAATGTACTGACAAGAGGTAATAACAATTGGCTAAGAGTACAATTCACCATGATCGAGATGGTGTTGCAATTGATGCATTACGTCGAGTGCTTCCTACTTATTGGATTTATAAAGACCCTGCTAATATATTTGGCGGAAAAGAGTATAGTGAAGATCTCATCATTGAGATTGTAAACGATGATGCAAGGCGCACTGTGTCAGGTGTCGAGTTCGGCGTTCAAAACAAGACTGACCTCAAAATCCGAAAGCGTCATGTGACGGTAAAACTAGGGATAGATGATATTACCCGATTAATGAGTTTGCAGCGCCCCGTACTCATTCACGGCTATGATCTTAAAACCAGAACTAGTTACTGGTTATGGTTGAATGAGTGGTATCCCACACACACGAGTAAGCTCAAAGGAAAAAAGGCGATTGCTGTAGATATTCCTAAAAAGAATGTGCTGGATGTTCGTGCTGTAACAAAGATAGAGCAATATGCGAGGTGGGAACATCACAAGCAAAAAAGAAAAGAACATGCAGAAATGGTCGCTCGCCAATATGCCAATGACTACAACGTGCATGTTGGGATTGGTAAAATGGAGATTACTACTGTTTTCGATCCAAAGCACGAAAAAGCAATCCCTACGATACATGCACTCGACCAGAGTGCAAGTGATGCCATGATTCAGGCTATCGAAACAGGGGAAATCGTCCCCCTAGTTGGTTCTATTGCTTTTTCTAATGTTCCCGAACTTATGCTCGAAAAAATGCACGAAACGATTGAAGCTGCTTGGCTTGTTCCCTATGTGCCTGAAAACCCAATTTCAGTGCTGAAGATTGAGCTTTTAAATGAAACCGACAAAGTTGTTCTCAAAAGCCCGTTCGTGGAGTTACGCCAAGTAAAACTAGGAACAGTGATAAAGCGGCTTGAAGGTACAGATGCCGACTTAGGTATTACTTATAGTTTCACATTTGATGGGCGTGCAAACACTACAACCTACAACGTCCATTTCCAGCCGTCAATCTCAAATGCACGGGCATTGAGATATTATTTTGATCGCCTTAATCTCTTACGCACAGTAACGAAACTACGTATAACAAATCTAAAAACAGAGGGGATTATAGAAAGAGATGGCTTTGACTTGTTTAACAGAAAGCCGACCTTTCAGGAAGAAGTGTGCGAGAAAATGGCATTAGCGCTCGTTACCATAGAAGATAGACTGAATGTGACATTTGAAATACCCAAAACAGTTGATGGATCGCTCTTAGGCCGAGTGGAATGGATTGCAGAGGCTTTACGAGATGGTTTCGTGAAAGTTAACAATGTAGACTTCATTCCCGATGACAGCGTACTCATCTGCGGCGATCCCGCAAATATAGCCCGCAAGATGCTTACCGATTTTGAGGAGCATGGACAGCTTTCTATTATCGCGCTTGGTTCGGCTAATGAAATGGAGGTTGAGTTATTAAATCACACACTTCATCTCGGTTTAGCGTGGTATGCGTTCGCCAATACAAAGATCATCAACGCGGAAGAATTGCGGAATGTTTTTTCTCAAGAAGATATTACCGATGATACATCAGTACAAACAGTCTTCGAGATTGACCGAAATGAAATTTATCTTCGCTTTGACAAATGGTTTCCCAAAACAGAAGTTAACTGAATAAGGTGCTAGGCTAAGGTTTTAGATTTGCGCACTTTAGGGTTTATCTTTTTAAGGGTATGAATATTTGATACCTACGCGCAACCATCTTTAGGGTGCAACTGATGAAATGTATTACTGATGCCAGTGTCGTAACTTAGTTCGCTCCACTGCAACCGCAGTTACAGTGGCATATATATTGGAGACTTGAATCCGTGCGCGGGTGGTTCTCACAGCGGGGCACGTCCACCTGCAACGGCCTGTCTCGCTGCGGTGTGGGGCGCAGGTGTCCCCCAACCAACCAGCCCTGTTTGCCCGGTGAGGTCTGACTAGAACCCCTCCCACGCACGGTCTTCCCAGCATATCAAATATGGATGCTAAAGGGTGAATAGTGGCATTGTATTTGGCTCTCCCCCACGCTGCCAGATAGGAGCGGTCAACACGGTTTGAGATGTAAGCTGTTCCAAAGTGGTGAAATAAAACAAACGAGCATCTTTGCCAACAGCTTGCTCAGCCTGTCGTTTCATATTGTTCAAGCGCCGCTCACCTGTGGTCACAATCAGGATTTTGCCCGCATTGTAGCCAAACCGCTGGCGATAAGCTTCAGATCGGATGTAGGCAATACCGGGATACACTTTTTCACGCACAAAACGGGGATTGTCCTCAGTGCGACGGTCAATCTCCCATAACAGCCGAAACCGTTTGCCGCCCAACAAGATGACACAATACCCATCCGGTCGCACTTTGCGCTTGAGCATCTTGCCTGTGCTATCGGTATATTCCACACCATCGGGATGCGCCCAAAACTCGCTCTGCGGTATCCATTCCTCAAGGGCGAGCAGTTTGCTTGTGCGACAAGCATGGACAACCGCTATTCGCACATCATTCACCGTCAAATCATGTTCCACCTGTTGCCATTTGGGTTCGCGCCGATAGCCAAACTCGTTTACAGATTGCCCATCAAGGCCAGCAACATAGGCTGCCCCTTGTACACCCAACCAATAGAGCATATAGGGTAGCATGGCGCGTTTGCGACGGTCAGGACGGCTCAAGTAGCCATGCTGATAAAGTAATTTGGTACGTACTTGCATCTGGCTTTTGCCTGTGAAAAACAAGGCGTGAATCTGGTAGTCTGCCAGCATCCCATCATACGCATGAACCGCTTCGAGAATATGCTTATCACGTTCGGTTAGACGCATGATGGGGGTATGGTCAGCGCGCTGAAAGATTGGTAGGCGTTTCTGGATCGGGCGATGACCGTTATGCGAATGGTCAAATAGAACCATGCTAGTGGGAGTGGGCATACTGTTACCCTAGCAGGTTCAAACCATATCTGCAAGCCAGTTGGGAATTAGGTAGCTTTCGTCACCCGCTCAGTGGGGATGTGGAAACGGGTGTAGAAACGATCAAAACTGAAGATACTGGGAATGGCAAAATGCTGGATGATAACTACATTGGCGCAGTCCACGATGCTGGTTCTTTTTGCCGTTTGGCGGCGAAAGAGCGCGAATGTTTCCTGCTCCAATGCTTCGGTAATATAGATCACAGGTAGTGTACGAGCAAAATCCAGAAATGCTACCGCTGTAGATTGTCCCTCTCGATTACTCAGAACGGTAGCGGTCTCAGCGATGACAAGATTGGTAGCTGCAATGGGGATGCGAAACTGCCGAACTTCTCGAAACAGCCGCCGCGCTTGCACATGATGGGCATCCTCTCGGTAGAAAAAGCCCACAAAGGCATCGCTATCCACCAACGCTTGAAATTTACTCATGTTCCTCCGGGGGGATAGTGCCCCGCCAGATACCGTGTTTGCCGTACAACACCTCATCAATAGTTGTTGAGGCGTCTTTGACGGGGGTCTTAATAAACCCTTCAAGTCCTTCTAGGGCAGTGTACATCTTGTCTAGCCGAACTTTTTCTTCATCGGCTAAAGCGCGATCCAGCAAATCTTGGGCGAGTTGTGACACCGACTGATTGCGGCGTTTAGAGGCTATTTGTAGGCGTTGATGGAGTGTTTCCGATAGATAAATAGTTGTTCTCATCATATGATGTCATAATAATATATCGTTTATCTGTTGTCAATGAGATACTATGCAATGGGTGCAATAAGGGGGTACAGGGTGTTTCCCTCAAGTGACTGCCAGATGGGAGTGGTCAGCACCGTCTCCGGTGTAAGTTGAGCAAAAGTGGTGAACCAGTATTTACGGTCTCCCCCAGCCTTTTTCGTGACGGCTTTGAGATTAGTCAGTCGTCGGGGAGTAGTGGTCACAATGAGTACCCGCAAACTCTTAGCCTGATAACGGGCTTGATACTGCCCACTAGCAGTGTAGGCTTCATAAACCTGCACTTGCGGCTTGAATGCACTGTGTAACTCGGTGCCCCGATCAACTTCAAGGAAAAAACGCGCCTTGCCATGTGGCACAGTTAAACAAAAATAGCCATCGGGAAGAACAGGTTTCTGACGGCTGGTGCCACGTTTGTCAGTTAAGGTCACATGGTCGGGGTTACTACGAAAGATGGGTTCATCCCACCACGTTTCTAGTTCCCAACCGTTCGCTCGACAAGCCAGCGTTACAGCAAGACGCACGTCATTGATCTTCAGCAGGTGTTCCAAAAATCCCCATGCAAAACCTGCTTTCTTGGGTAAGCGCAATGCACTTTGTTCATACCCCAATGTATCAATCAACACTTGTGCGCCGCGCTTGCCCAACGTGTAAACCGTTGGGCTGCTCCCTGGCCCACCTGAGACAACCGTCAAAAAATGCCGTTCCAAAAATTCGTGCTGAAATAGCCGTGACAAGCGATATTGGCAGGTAGAACGCGAGGTGAAGAAGAGAGCTTCAAGCTGGCTGCCCAACAATGCCCGATAGTCATTAACAGCGCTGATGATCTCCACGTCTCGCTCAGTCAGTTTCATGGGTGGTCGCACTTCAGGTTGCACGCGGCGATGGCGTGGAAGCCGTTGCCCACTCATTCGTAATCCTCTAACGGTGCATGATGATTGCCATCTGTACTTGGCTCTGGTTGTGGGAGTTTTACGGTGTAGCGATCAGTCAGCCATGCTGCAACGGCGGCACTGGTGGGCAATTTGGAGTTTCTCAGTAACGCCGCGCGCAACTCCCGCGCCGGAAGTGCGCTTCTAGCTTTCGGCGCGGGCCGCGTTTTCAAAACAAATGCAGGGAGTGTACGGCCTGCATAGCGGGTTTTAACAACCGCCTGATATGCTCCCAAATTGAGCAAACGTCCCCGCTCAATATCTGGCTCAAGGTGAAGCCCAAGACGGCGGGCATCGCGTTCACCGCACTCAAAAAGCATGAGTGTCCCGACATTGCCAAGTATCCCGTTCAAAGTAGCCTCACTCAATTGGTCAAGATATTGGTTAGCAAGTGTGAGGGATAAGCCAAACTTGCGTTCGTGAGCAAACATCTCTGGGATTGGGCTACTGACAATCCGCTCCACCTCGTCCACATATACAAAACAACGTGGGGGCTGGTTGTCTGCTAAATAGCCAAGTGTCTCATTTGCCATGTAAAACCCAGAGAGAAACATCAGCCCTAAACTACCGACCTCAGAGCGGATTGCCTCGCCGGAAAGATTAATCAGCACAATCTTTTTCTGCTCGATAAAACTGCGAAAGTTGAGCATTTGGGGATGACAAGTCATCAATTCCAGCGCCCTGTTGCCCAAGAAAATGGCGGTGCGGTTGCGAATGGGTGCTGCCATCTCTGCCTGTTCACTTTTTCCCCGCCGTCCGTAGTCACGCCAAAAAGCCTGCACTGCTGTGGAAACTTGCGGGTGCTTGTCCATCCGCTCAATGAGATAATCCCGATAGGAATGGCTGGTAAATATCCGGTCAATATCCAGTGGTGTTGCCGCTGGATCGCACAAGAGTGCATGGAGCACATTGCGATACACCAAATCCATTCGATCACGCCATACACTCTCATACAGTTTCCGTAGGATCCAATACAGGTAGTTAAAAGCGGTTTCATAAGATACTCCGGTGGGTATCCGCAGCGGATTAAGTGGCACCGGATACTCCCGATTGCCACATTCCAGCAATACCACATCTTTGACCCGTTTTTCGGGGATGCTGTGTCCCAAGATGTCATCAATCAGTTTTCCGTGTGGATCAATTACCACCACACTGCGTCCGGCTTGGATGTCCTGATGAATGAGGTTATGAAGGAGCGTGGATTTGCCCATCCCGGTTTTACCCGCGATGTAGTGATGGTAAGCGCGATCTTTAAGCGTCAGTGAAACCGGGCTGTAACCTTGAGGGCCAACTGCCTCGCCTAGCCACACCCGTTCTCGGTATTGGCTCAGCAGTTCTGCGGGAACTGGAGGACCCGCCCAAGCGATGCGCCGACTGGTAAAAGTCTCATTGGGGAGATGCCACAGGGCAGCAATCTCAGCAGGTGAAAGCACCAGTAAATGAAGCCGCCATGCAGTTTCATACTCCCTAACCCACGATTCAAGGATCGCAGCAAAATCACTCACTACATTCTCAGCTTCTGTTGTCACCTCCACTCGTCCCAGTGCAAAGGTATGCCGCATCTGATTATGACCCAACAATTGAAACTGCGGAATTTGATACGCCAGTTGCGCCAATTCCCCTACGCGTTGTGGACGACTACTCTCAACCGTGACCACCAAATAGCAATGATACAGTTCTCCAGACAGCTTGGCGGTCACAACCGCTTCATCAAATTCAAATCGAGCACTCTGCCGCTGCACGTCCTGCCGCACCATCGTTAAGGGGGTAATGAAGCCTGCCCGAAACCGTTCTTGGGCACGTCGACGTGCCTCAGCACTGGATGTCAACGTCATCACCGAATAGACGATCCGATCCTCAGTTTCCAGCAGTCCCATATGTTGTGTAATTGCCATCAGTGGATCGTAGACTTTCATATGTTCCAAAAAGGGCAATGGCACTCCATATTCATGAACAGCATCAAACAGCAGATGCTGACGGTAAAACGGCAGGGATAAACCCTCATGTTTGCTTGTCTTGCGCTGATGGAAAACAACTTGACTGAGCGGTGGGAGATGACTTTTGAGGAGTGCCATGACCCTCGCTGGCTCGTAGGTGGATGTTGGATCAACCACTCGCCAGATAGTCTCCCCTTTCGTGCCAATAATTTGGAAGGTCAAACAGGGCGCAGTCGCCAAGAGCGCTGCCAATAATTTGCTATCACTTACATAATCCGCTTTGCTGTGAGCAGGGTAAAGTGTATAAATCGTTTGCGGCGGCTGATGAGTGACGACCTCAGCTTGCTGCTGCTGCAAGAGAGCTGTCGCCTGTTCTCGTGCTGTCTGCTGCTGTGGTTGCCAAGCAAGAATTTTATCCGAAAATTCCCATAACTGAGAACCTGCCACTGCGCCAAATAACAACCCACCAACCGTCAAGACAAATCGGACCGTTGGATGAACAACAATAACTTGAATGACAAACGGCAGCATAAAAATCGTAATGACGCCAATGCTGCGGAGTAGTACCACAAGTGCGGGCAAATGGAGGTAGCGCAGCAGCCATCTATCATCCAATTGTGCCGTTGTTTGTGGTGGATCCCGCCACAATGCGACCGCCACTAACCCACCATTTACGCCAATGCAGCCACAGGCCCATGCGATGCTCAAACCCGTCAGCCAGTGCGACAATCCGCCTACACGCACAGTACTCAGGCCACCAATCACCCCAATACCCACTACAATGCTAGAACCGAACACGGTACTCCACTGGGCAAGGTCTACTCGCAAGTCATAGAAACGAGGAGTGGTGGGAATACCGCTGTTTTCTGGATCATACGGCGACGCAGGAGTGTATACAGGCGGGCGGTATTTGAAGGCTTCTATCAGCACATAGATGAGGCCAAAAACAGCAGCAATTACCAGTGCCAACAGACATCCGGCGGCACGCTCATCTGGGTCACGGCGGTAGTGGCGAGACAAAGCGGCTTTATCCCCCAAATAACAACCTTTTGAGTATTAAATACCCAAAATCATAAGAGTGCAACTGCGCCTAATAGTTGTAAATGGACGGGGTTCGTTAGCTGGGTTTTGGTCTGTAGAGCAGATCGCTTACTGTTCAGCGACTATTTTTGTGAGGTGATTTGGGTCGATTTGCCTGCTCTATTTTGGCAGTTGGCGACGTATCTGAATCGGAAAGCGGTGGATAATCGATGTAGGGTATAAGAACCGCAATCGGAAAGCCGCTCCGCACCACAATAAGATGTTCCCCACCCACTCCCACTCGGCGTAAAACACTGCCAATTTGCTTTTGCAATTGCGTAGCATTAATGGAAGCTAATTTATGATCCATAATCATATGGATTATATCATACAGTGGTAGGATTATCTGTTTCCTAAGCCACATTAATCGCAAATGACTTCTCCCTTATCAAGATCCAAGATCATTGTCATTCCATAGTACAAAAAACCTGATTTCCAGTTGCTAATGACCATCAGATGCGTATGGCCATCAAAATTTGGAAACACGGTAATCGTAGCTGCTTCAAGTGCTTTGAGTTCCACCTCAAATTTTACTGGGTCGTGCCTTCCCCCATCTCGCGCGGCGTAATACGCGATCTTGCGAACCTCAAGCTTAGTCGGAGGGCGTGTATTCGGGTGCTGCTGCATAGGTGTGCTAGTTAGGGATAGGGAGAAGATGTGCTGTTGGTTACGCTTCCCATCCCAGAACCTTCTCATCTCATTTCATATAATACTATTCATTAGTATATAATATTGCATAACATTTGTCAAGCACTCCCGCACCTCTACTTCAGATGTTGAGGACAGTACACCTGCGGAACATCATTTCGACATATTCAAGGCGCTTTACATAGGATATTGGCAATCTGCTTACGGTTGTTACCTACGGTAATAGCAACTGGGGTCTAAACTGGATGTAAAGTGCTTGGATAAGCAGATGGCCGCCAGCAACAAAATCACCCATTCTGCGTCACTACACGATCTCACACGGGGCAATTTACACTGCTCCTCCACTCATCCGTTCCATGCACAACCTTCGTAACGCATCCCTGCCCAGCAGCAGGCAGCGGGCGCGCCAGTGTCTAAATACGGGGGAATTTCTCACTCTGCATCACCACTCACGTTAATGGCTCATATTCGCCGTCTGCCCGCGTCGGCTGTCAGGCCGACCACAAACCCTGAGCGTGGTGAGCCTCCGCCTGTGGCGGAGTGCGAACCCGCACCCGCCGAGGGAGCAGAGCGACCGAGGACACAGCCGCCCAAACCACGTCCCCGATGAGCGCGGCGAAATCGGGGTCTCCCGAAGGGAGAAGTGATTTGTAGGCTGCGGCGGGGTTTGTGGTCGGGCTGCGAGGACACCCGTCGAAGACGCAGGTGACGAAGAAGCCCGACGCGGGATGGTTTGTGCAGTGGGAGGGTACGGTCGGGAAAGCAGCCTGATCTGACCATCTGTGTGGTCAGTCAGATGGTGAGCGCGTACCCTCCTCAAGCAAACCATAGGTATTGTGTGAGTGTAAATGGCTCCAGGTGCTACTCCATATTCAGTGGCGTGGGGTTCTGTCTGGGGTTTGGCACCACTCTTGCTTCGGAGTGAAAGCAATTAACGAACAGATGATGTATTCGTTTGTTGGGGTGTGATCTTCTGCGATGTATTGCATGATTGTCATTTATCGACGTGAAAAGTTATCCACAAACGGCAATCCCCTACTTGACAACGACGGGGGCAAAGTTTATTTTCAAATTGCTGCGGCAATTTGCGTAGATAAACTATCTGCTTTAAAGTTATTGCTTTAGACAGATATGTTCGTCTGAAAACAAACTCATAAACGGCGCTGTGGACTTTTCCAGAGCGCTGTTTTGTTTTTGCGCTCTGCCCTCCCCCACCATTCTTGTTGCTCTGGCAACGCCGACCTTGTAGCTTTCCGTTCGGGTCTTCCCTAGACGGTAGCGCCCCCTTGAAACGCCGTCCGTTATCTCATACTCACTACAAGGATTTGATACCTACTCCATACCACCATATCCGAAAACATCAAGTCAACGATTAGATTGCAACCAAACAACCATAGTTGCTTGGTTGTTTAGTTGCAAGCAACTATTTAGCTTTGTTTGAATAGGCCGGGTTGCGCGGGTCTTCATGTGGGTGTTCAAACCTTAAGCCCTTTCAGGGGGTGGCATGTGCCAAATCAATAACCATGTTATCAGTCGTGTACCCATTTCTCAAAATACTTGAGACATGCGGTGGTAACGGCTTTGTTTACAGGGTTGAGCTGATTGCGCCTGTTTTGGTTGGTGGATTGCTTGGTTGTAAACAACCATTTAGCTTTGCTTGAGCACCAGCAGTTTGTAGAGGTCGCTGTCTAAATCCCGTTCACCAAAATCCTTGAGCAGCAAGGCGACGGCTAGGGTAATCAGGTCGTTCTTGGTCAGCTTACGTTTGAATCGCCGCTTGATGTAATACATCACCTCGTCGATTTCATCCCATAGCTCCTGTGGAAAGCGCAGGGTCAACGGTTTCAAGGCTTTCGCCTCCAACGCCGATCTGATCCCATCAGTTTTGGTTATTTGGTTGTTTGGTTGCCCGGTTGCAAGCAACTGCTTAGCTTCGGATGAGCTTGGTGATGGAGAAGTTGGGTTCCCCTGTTGAAAGATCAGCGTTTTCGGTAGGGGAGACGGGTTTGGTCTTGGGGATTTCTGGATAGGTGGCAAGTTGCCCAGATCAACCACCTCCGGCTTGATCCGGCTGTCGGCCTGTGCCACAAAAACAGAGGTGTCAACGACTTTCATGTTTGTAACCAGCTTGCCAAGTCTCGGTAGGCGAGTGTTCCTGCATGACTGGGGGCAAAGATCGTCATCGGTTGACGGGCATCATATGAGCGGGGAAAGGCTATCGCTTCGGGGATCACCACCGACAACACATTCTCGCGGTAAATCTTGCGGGCACTGTTGACAATGCCGGGGGAGTGGGATGTCCCTGCCTTGTACATCGTGAACAAAATGCGGATGTCCTGATCCAGGCCATACTTCGGCCACAGCACCGTGTGCAGATGCTTGATTAAGTCCGCCAAACCGTCTATGGCGGCTTTTTCAGCCGACACTGGGACAATGATCTGCTGGGCAGCAATCAGGGCATTAAACGTCAATTTATCCTTTCCAGGGGGAGTGTCCAACAGGATGAAATCATAGTCAGCACTCAACGCCTCCACCTTCTCGCGCAGCAAGCCTTCATCCTTGCCACTCTCCAACATGGCTTCGACGGCTGACAATACATCACTTGCTCCCACCACATCAAATCCGAAAGCGGTTTTCTGAATAGCGAGGCGAATGGGGACATTCTGGATAAACACCTGTGCGATATTCAGTGGGGAAGTATCGGGATCAATCCCGACATATTTGGTAGCTTGTGCTTGCTGGTCAAGGTCTATCAGCAGCACCCGTTTGCCCGCCTCAGCCAGTGCCGCAGCCGTATTCACGGCACTGGTGGTTTTGCCTGTGCCGCCTTTGTAGATCGAAAATGTAATTACCTTTGCCATTTGAGTGGGGGATAGTTGCTACTGGAATGGTAAACTGCAATTTCCTTCACCGGAATTTGGTAGCGATGCCCAACCCGCCGTGCTCCTGGTATCCAGCCCCGCTCAACCCAAGTAATCACGGTTTTGGGATCGCGTTTCACAATCCGTCCAAAATCTCGTGCCGAAACAAATAGTCTCATACAGATGGTATGACACATTGAAGCAACACCTGTCAACAGGTGGATTGTGGAGTTCGTGGAGTTGAACAACCATACTAAAACAGCGGTGGCAACAACAGATGGGCTAAATCTGAAACGGCTTGCTTAAAATCTTTACCCTCAAACTTCATATAGAAGTCGATGATTGAGCCACCACCACAACCCGCGAAGCAGTGCCAAAAGTTTCCATCTTGGCTGATACCCAACGACATATGGGTGTCATCATGGAATGGACAGTAACCTTTGCCATTGCGGTCTAGCTCCACATACTGACTTACGAAATCATAAACACTGATGGCGTTCTTGATACGCTCCGCAGGGGTATTTCCAGTGATTTGATCTTGCTTGTGAAAGCGGGGAGCGGGGAAGATCTGTTTGGATTCCGGGATTTGAGCGACCACCTGTTCAATGTATCCGGCAGGTATTCGCTGCGGGTTAGCCAGAAGCCGGAGTTGTTCGCGGATACTGGGTGCCAATGGTTTCCCTTCTAGCATCACAAAATGATGTCGTTTCTGATCGAGCCGATGGATGCCCAACGGCAACCTGACCAGCGAACCGGGGCCAGTCCGCAATTCATCCTGCTTCGGATATACCTCAACTTGGGAGAGATCATGCATCAGAAGTAGGTATTTGGCAAAGCGACGAGCCACCGAACCGGGTAGCGGGCTGGTAAACAGCCACAAATGCCCACCTCGGCGAGATGGTTCTAGGTATGAGACAATCTGATCGCGGGAACGGAGCAGGCTGCGAGACAGTGCCTGTAGCCCTGCCCAATCTGCTGCATCATCTGCATCTAAACAAATCCATTTCGCCCGACTTTGAGCATCCAAAGCATATGCTCCCAATGTGATGTTTCCCAACAAGTGTCGTTCGATATGTGAATAGGTAAGCGGTTCCCGCTGTACAGCCACATACGCACCATCTAATTGCTGTTTTGGATACCGATCCCAACGATTAATAAAGGTCTCGGCATAGAAGGTCAATATCTCTCGGTTGATCTTAGTGTCTGGTTGGGGAGTGTGTTCTCTCACGCATCCAGTGTAGCAGGTGTGTCCATCTCATCAGGGCAAGAGAAATATTCGCCGTCTCATTTTCATTAACTTATACTTGGCTTCTAAATATTCAGGGTGGATACGTTGCGGTGACTACCTCAAGAACGATCTTCACAGTACGAAACAAACACACGATTCATGCTGGCAACCCGCCAGAGTTTGATGGCAATGCGAAGGATAAATATCACGGCTATTACGAGAATGAGCATGGTGAACAAGCTATCTTTGTGTATGACCGCCAGACAAAAACAGGAATGCTCTGGATGGGGGATGCGGGGTGGGATAAACCTGTGAAAGTGATTGATGGACTTGCCCCAGACCTTATTTTGAGTGAGGTAGAGGAGATGTGGCTGCAAGCTTGCTGGAATGCGGCAACGACATTTGAGGACAAGTGACTTCCGCGAGAATTCCACTCACGGAAGTTAGCATCTGTGGCTGACTGTTAGACGATCTTTGAGGAGACAATTTGTGCTTATTGAGGCGCAGATAGGGTGGGATGAACTTGATTGTAGTATGTGCGCATTCACCCCGTTTAGCAATCAATTCATGCATCCTATATTCACAACTTTGTCTTCGCTACTACTGGAGGGCAATGAGAGGAAAAATCGATAGCAGTTTGAACCATTCAGTCATTCACTTTGTATATGACTTCAATCCACTGATCGGTCAATAGACGCAAATCTAGAGTTAACTCTGGTTGAGTTTGGTCGTCAATACTATATTCTGGTGGAATTACGCTGATAATTGATGTGTTCTTTGGTAATTGGATGGATAGCTTCAATAGCTCAGTCAATACACCGGGTTGTTTCTGGAACAACAGACTATATTTACGGTAGTCACCAAAAGATTCTACCAAAGGTTCGGTTGAATAAACTAATTCTATTTGTCTAGAATCATCATAAGGCACTTGTACAAACGAAATAAATGAAGCATATAAATCTTCGCTTACCCTTTCAACTTTCCAACTATCATAATCTATGTCTAGTAGTTGGCTGTCCGCTGGAACAAAAATCTGAAACAGATTAAAGTAATCCTTCCGCACCCAGTAGTGTTCCGGTCTTACAGCAGGATCAAAAGCAGCTAATAGGTCAGGATATTCATAAGAAATTGCTAGACGACTATTCAAGGAACCATCGAGATTAATTATAGTTTCATAGACCATGCTGCGGATTATTGACCGATTTGATTTGTTACCTAAATTGGCATCCGCCACCATGAGGTAATCAGCATGAGCAGTTGGAGTTTGTTGACCTGACCAACCTAATAAATCTATAACTGAACTTAGCCGATTATCGCTGAAATATATCATGACATGCTTTTCTTGGAGTGCCTTGACTATTGCTTCGATCAGCCGGATGTTGCCATCTGCATTTTGTGATATTGTTTGCCAAGAAGTTATAATCTGGCGGTATAAATCGGACAAGAATTTCTTGTGTAAGAGTTCGGACTCCTCGCTTGAAGCGCGTATACCGTAGACAATCGTGCGGAAGTTTTCAGGATTGACACTAACGCCGTAATTCGGTAATTGAACTTCGCCGATTGCGCTCAAAAGATATTCAAAACCAACTAGATCAATCCCTATAACACCATCCAATGGCGAAAATGGATTTCCGCCATTTTCGTAATACCACTGAGCCATTTTTGCAGTTGACGGGAAATCAGCATACCAGCTTCCATCCCAAGCAGCATAAATCGGCTCGTGGAATTCCAGCCACCAATCCGGGATATTAATCTGTTCAGAGAGGTCACTGACCGGAGGAATGGGTAGCTGATCTGTTGTCGGACTATAGCCGTAACCCGCTATCAGCCCGTCACGAACTTGTAGCCAACCAAATGTACTTATGTATCCTCCAGATGGGCGTATTTCGTCACTATTTTGTGAAAGAATAAGATAGTTTTGATCACCAACAAAACCAAAAGCTGTGAGTAGAAAATCTGATCCGCTTAACAAAATTCTGGTCATATTATGGAGTTGTGTAGTATAACGGGTAAACTTTTCCACTTCTGTAAGCACTAAAGGCGAGACATAGCTCAAATCGAAGTTAGTAATTTGGTCTTCAACGCGAGTGAAATTACCATCTGCCTTCGCAAAATCCGCACTACCCTCCTGCAATGAAAAGGCTATGTCCTCTAGCGAAACAGATTGGGATTGGTCATTTGATAGGTTGAGTTGCTCCAAAAGTGGATATAGGCCGACAGTTACATGACGCACTCCCACCATTAGTTCTTCGGCAGTTGCCATTCCTTCCAGTGCGACTTTGAGATCTGGCTGAAGCAAAGCTAGTGGTCGAAGAATATGGGTCTGCTGTTTTAGATGTATTAGGTCCTCTATCAATAAATTGATCCTAAATTGTGCCTCACTCAAATCATCCGCCCCTAGTTCGTCAAGTGAGTCGAGATGAATATCAAAATATTCTCGGACTTCGGTTAGAGTTGCCCGGATGCGGTTGAAAGTACTCCACATATCTGGAAGCCATATAAAACCAATTACACATAATACACATAATAGACTACTAACAATTAGGACTGAAATTCGCCACCTTGTGAAATCTAGTGTCAGCAACCGGATTGCTTGGTGGAATATCAACAGTACCCCGGTACAAAGCACAATGAGTAACAGTGTACTTATATATACAAGTAACTGGAAACTATGATACAGAGGGAGTCCCCAGATGACGATCCAAATCGTGCTACCAACCAAGCTTAATAGTATCCACTGTCTAAAATACTTTCGCATTGATTTTATTCCATTAAGTTAATTGGCTTAGTATCGGATTCAATTGTCCGGTGTATATGCTGGATTCCCCACACCAGATGGTGTCACCGTGCAGAAAATTATTAAGGATGTTTGGTTGGAAGAGCCATTCAAGGTGTTTACATTTAAGACAAATTCATGAGTTCCCTGATAGAGGGAGATGGATTCCGTGAATAAAACCTCGGCGTCATTCAGATTAGTATGCACAGCGACTATAGCGTTATCGAGGAGTAATTCTAATGAACCAAGTGCATCGTGGGGGGAATTTAGAACCCCCGCCCCATATGAGATGACTACTGTACCACTGATATCGCATTCTGAAGACTCCAAAGTAAGCACTGTAGCCTCTTCGACATTTACTACCAACGTGTACTTATTTATACCACCATCCTTGTCTTGTATACGACCACTCACCGAAAAAGCGCCGCTTTCCGAATAAAGACAGGTGGTTGATGAAGCTGACATGTCCTGAATGTCGAGTACGGAATCTTCGATATTATCATTGGTACAATCATAAGCATGTTGGAATGGAGCATCAAGTAAAGCAATGGGATCAACAACATCGGTCAGGGAAAATTCCACCGGCTCAGCCTCAAATATTTCTTCGGTTGCGACCTGAAAAATTGCTATTGGGGGTATATTATTGACTGTAAGATCAAAAGTGATTTTTTTGGGCCTAATTGAGTTTCTGTATCTAACAATAATGTATATCATATCACTATCAGACGGTCCATCCCCAGCTGTGTAAGTCCACAAAATCGAACCATTATTTGTCCCGTCGGTGTTTTTTACAAATACTGCAATCCCTCTAGAAGCACATACAGTGTCAAAAAACTGTGGGAAACTCAGCCCAACTGGAAGTTGATAAACACGCTCACCTCCCTCATCTACAATTTGAGGAGTGTTAAGTGTGATATTTTCGGTTTGAGAAGGTATCAAACAAGAGGATTGGCTCCATACTCGATCACTCACAATTATGAACAATCCTGCGAAACTGAAACATAGAATGAGGTGCCAGATTCGTATTTTCAACATCAGAAATAGGCTCCGGAATAGGATAATATCCAATAAACAATAGATGTCTCGATCACAGGTTGGGTTGAACTCTTACAGTAGCTTATAGGTGTTGACCTTACAAATACCTAGCCAATCAACACAAGCTATAGCAAGTAATTATATGACGATAATGGCAGCAATATATTTATGGATACTTGCCAATGTGGTTAATTTGCGGTTAAATATACTAAACTATGTCCATCCTTTGCAAGGTCGCCTACAATGAGCGAAGATCGCACATCGGGCATTCCACAGCCCGAAGAAGCCGCCGCCCCCCTTCAAACCAACGTACAAGAAAACAAAGGAGCACCCCCTCCAAACAAGCTGAATGAACCTGAGCAAACAGTTACACGCGATACCAGCCCCAATGTTACCCCAAGCTCGCCAGAGCCAACCTCACATGAGGCCAAAACAATTAGCAGTATCTTGGAGATTTTATATCTTGCGCTACCAATAACAATATATTTATTGTTAATTAATACATTGATTGGTTGGCAAGATATGGAGTCTATTCTCTATTTTATAGCTTTGCCAGTATCGCTTGGACTCGGAAAGGTCGCGGCAAATCATTTTCAGCAACTTTTAGCACGGAATAATTTCAGAATATTTTTGATAGTTTTTTCATTAATCGGTATCATACTTATACTAATCAGGTTATCTGGATTCAATTTTATAATCCTGTTAAGCGAATGCAGTGATGGCCCATTTCTTAAAATAACGACCAAAGAGATACCAGTTTATAAAACTCCATCTGAAAACGCAGAGGTGATTGTCAAATTGACGATAGATCAGGAAGTAGATATAATAGCAAATTCAAATAAAAGCGACGATTTATGGTATGAAGTTCAATTACCTGGTGGTAATATTGGATGGGTATTCTTCCAGCGGCGATACATGGAGGCACATTGTACGGCGATTCATTCCCCGGACATTATTACATTCTCTGCAATGGTGACCGAAACTTCCACACCAACACCCACCTCGACAACTAACCTATCGCCGACCGATACCATAATATCGACACTGTCGCCGACCGACCCTCCCACAGTAACTCCATCAATGACTTCCACACCAACACCAAATCTCGCTCCGAGCAATACATCTACCTCGATTTCCACTCAGCCTCTGTTGCCTACTGCTACGGCGACTATACCCTACCTAACACTAGCCAGCGGGCAGAAAATTGATCAAAATGTTATTACGAACAGTAACTACAAAGCATATCAAGAAGTAACTCATAGCCAAGTATCATCCCCACTTCCTAACGACAGCAATCCTTATTCAAGCAGTACAGGCAGGGAAGCAGAAGCCTACTGCCTGACGCGTGGTTCCCGGATACCAACCCCGGATGAATGGGAGGCAGCTATTCAGATAGTCGGATTCCAATACTATGAAGATCAGAGCGAATGGGCAGTAAGCGGAAATCAGTTTTATCTAGTGCGTATTCAAGACGATATACCAGTGCGTCTTCCTTCAACACCCGAAAATATATTCCGAGGCAAGGTCGTATTTCGATGTATCTACTAAAATACTAATCGGGCAGTAGACTCGGATTACCCCCTAGGAAGTGAGGCCGAGAATGGGGACATATACCGTACAATTTTATTAGTTAGTATAGATAAAAGTTAGAATCACGAGGGAATCATGCAACGCCACTCGCTTCTTCTGTTTATAGTCTTAGTAGTATTATTCGGTTCAAGTATAGTTGTTCATGCAACAACATACTCAATTCAAGCACAACCGAACGAGACTTGTACTTTTACGGCTAATGATGGGAGTCACCCTGTCACGGTAACAGCTGATAACAGCGGTTCGATCCTCTATGTCGGGAATCATGGACCCGGCACAGTGATTTCGTATGGATGTAATATGGGATCGGGGGGAACAATTACCGTTCCTGGGGGAGGCATCACTCCTACATTGGAAACGGAAACGGAAACAAGGTCTACAGAAACTCCCACTCCGCAGGCACCGATCGGAACAGCATGTACTTATTATAATGATGTTAATATTCGTGACACTTCCTCATTAGGAGGGAATGTTATCGCAACAATGGTGCAACATGATTCACTCCCGGTTTATGAACGGCGTGATAGTGATGGTTTAGTTTGGTACCGAACAGATCAGGGATGGGTTGCTGGAACTAACATCAACATAAATAGCAGTTGTAACAATACAGTATCCCCATCGCCAACAGAAAATCCATTCAGAGCGGAATTGGATGGCTGCCAGACTTATCTTACCGAGGAATTTGCACCGATAGTGCTGGCAGCAGTCACCGCCCGAACTTCAGGTGATGCTGCTTGTGACATGCTACAAGATCTAGTGAATAATCGGCAACGTGGCGATCTGATCAGTCAGGATCTGCGGCGAACGCTCTTTGATATATGCCCTTCATTGGACCAGAAGTATGCTGGTTTGGTTCCGGAATTTCTGGCTTGGATGTATAAACTAACCCCTGATGTCCGAACTGCGGTTGAAGGGTTTTTCCAAGGATTATCGGATAGCACACGTTGTGAGTTTGTGTATGCGTTGCTAGTAGATGGCAAGCTAGGAGATTTACCATCTAGCTTTCCCTTAAGGTATGCAATAGACATGGTTGCCTTAGCATGTGATCCAAATCAATCAAGTCCTGTTTTGTCGCTGGCTCGAGAACACGTTCAGGCACTGGGTCTCACCACCGATGATTTGGAAGCACTTGACGTAAATGCGTGTCAAACCATCACCGTAATGAAGTTAATAGGGGGATTCGACCCGGATAACCCTGAACAGGAGTGGCTCTATCACATCTTGAACACAACGTGCCAGCCACCTAAACCCACTAGCGAAGCAGTGGAGTTGGTTGCTTATGCAATTGGTATGGGTATAAACCTATTAGAGCTAAAAGAGATGACCAACGGGAATAACATGAGTCTGAATCAGCTTTGCATGGATCCATATGCGATCTTTAGAATGTTCAGGGTCAACGATCCACTGGATGATGACCCGGCGCTTGCAGCTATTGCAGGTGCTCTTCAGTGCCAACCTGAGTCTGACCGTTTCATCCTGATTATGTTACTCCACAATCGATGGGATGACCTCACTTCAGAACAGCAAATACTTTTGCTGAATGCATCGGATTCTTGTAAGTCAGCATTTAAGTGGCTGACCACAGGCGTCCTTCCTGATGGTGAGTCAACACAACTAACCTCTGATCCGACATTCGGTCAGCAATTCACGGATCCAAATCGGGAACTTGTTGAGACAAAACCGGGCTGCGCCCTCATGCTTGACAGACTCTGTGAATTTCCTTTCTCAAGCAATATAGCGGTGTTCCTCGCGGAAGATCAAAACACTGGTCATACTGTTATTAATCGGCTCAATCTTGGAGTGGTTGAGGACGCACTTGGATACCCCGAGACCGATAGTACTGAATACCCTGTCCTAGACTGGACACACACTTTCCTAGCCTACTATCTTGTTGATACAGAAGGCAACTTCCGCGCCCTAAAAGTACTTAACCTTGAAAACCAAGAGGTTCAATCTTTTAACCAATCATGGTTCTCGGATTTCGGTTTTTCTATGGTAATTGCACCAGTAGCTTGGGTACCTAATTCTGCCTCTAGCAACGACATCAGTCGTCGGTTACTGGTTACCCTAATTGATAATAACAATCAGAGTGGCATTTACGAGTTGTATTTGAATGAGCCAAGTGCAGGTCCTATTCAGGTGTTGTCAGACGCAACCTCGCCCGCTTATGCTCCAATATTGCAGTCATACACCCAGACTGAAACACGTTTCTTGGCGTTTGAGCGCAATAACCAGATTGGTGTAGTGCTGCTAAGTATGTATGGCTTGCCGGAGGAAGGGCACAAAGAAGAATTGATACCTAACCCAGATGGCACTGATGGGTGTTTTGCACCAGTGTTCGAATATCAGTATCTATCGCTTCTTTTTACCTGTGAAGTTGACGGCAGCCGAGAATTCTGGAATTATACCGATAGTGGGACAGTTTCTGAGATTGACATCCTGAGCAGTCAAGCTGGCCTCGACCCAAACAGTCTAGGCAATCTGTCACCGGGGCCTGTACCGGATTACATAGCTTTTGATAATGGTACCGCAATTTGGTTCACATACATTAGTCGAGAAAATCCCGATAAGCGCAGAACGGATGATTTGCTGCAAATGCCCGGCAGGAATGTCTTCAAACTCCGATGGGCAGTGCCAGAAATCTTGAACTAGTGTGGCGCTGCTGGTGAATAGGATGGGTTCCGCAAGGCCGGACTTTACTGGAGTCCAAAGAAAACACCCATTTATCAAGATTTAATTAACACAAGTGGGAGTAAATTATTCCAATTCACTCCCACCTAACAAAACAGAAGGTGAATTTGCCCCGATTCAGTGGCAAGTCTAGGATTTACTCAGGTAGTACTTGCCAGTTAAGTGGTTGCATTTGACAGGCATGTGGAGATGAGTTGTATTAGCCATCTCGGATTCTCTTTCCTACCCAATCCTATATGGTTATACATGCTCGCTACAGTTCAATAAGCAAATGTCACCATTTTACAGCTTTATCACGGCACACTGGCAAGTAAGGTGGAATGAACTTGATTGTGTATACGCGCGTGTTCGAGTCCCTTAGCGCCCACTTTGTACCATCGGGTCAACCTCAACACAGGTTGGCTCGTTTGCTTTATGCCTACGATGACATTGTATTTAGATTTAAGCATCACTGTGATGACTCGCTTGAGAATTGATTTTATCAAGCGATTCTTGCGCTCACCCCTTCATCTCAAACATCCTATTACACAGAAAAAGCTTGCGGTGCCAACTGCAAGACAAAGCTCCAGTTACATTGATAATATTTGCCGCTTGATTGCCAGCAATTCAAGTGATACACCATTATCCACTGAATACAAACCCTAATCCAGACGATAGTAAATAATATCCATGTTTATATTGACTGCGAGCTATTCGGTCTGATTTTGTCGAATGATTTATCATCTCCGAAACAGCATTTTGTCAATTCAGTACACATCAGCCTTATAATTGTACATTAAAGATCAATTGAACTATTTCGTCCCGCTCATCCGACTTGTGGAATACCAGAGCAAATCATAGTAAAGGGGGAAACATGTGATGTGTACTCCCAAAAATGACAGCCTAACTCAACAAGACATATTGGAGCAGACACAACTAGCACTCACCAGAACCCAAGCCTTATATCAAGTCGCGCGCTCCTTAATTACTTTACCCAACATGCCCACTCTTCTACAGACAGTCGTTGATACCATAGCCAGTGTACTACCAGCAAACCGAGTAACATTGATCGTATTTGATCCAGAAACACATCAAGTGACTCACTTTATGAAAGGTGGAGCAGGAATAAAGCAGGTTGTTGAGGTTGCTTTTGACGAATTGTGGGATGGGCTTTCGGGCTGGGTATTACGAGAGATGAAGCCAGCACTATCCCCCAAAACGATTCCTGATCTCCGTGAAAGCCCTCAGGTTCAGCGCCGCCGTCTGGAAACAAATTGTGGATCCATTATAGTCGCACCATTACAATATCAGAATAATATTCTCGGCACACTAACTGCAATCAATAGTCCTGATGAACAAGATTTCACTGAACATGATGTGGAATTGATGATGGCAATGGCTAACCAAAGTGCCATCGCTATCGAAAATGCCCGTCTATACAAGAAACTTGAATTATCCAAGGTTGAATTGGAGCAGCAAGTCACCAAACGCACAACCGAGCTAATTAAAACAAATAAGCAATTAGAGCAGGAAATAGCAGAGCGAAAAAATACAGAAAAATCTTTACATGAAATCAATCGAGCATACCAAGCAATCAGTCGCTGTAATCAAGCCTTGTTACGAGCCACGAAGGAGAATGAGCTTCTTCAAGAGATTTGCCACATCATCAAAGACGAATGTGGATACAATCTTGTACAGATTGGATTTATCGAACGGCAAGAAGAAAGAAACCTTGTACGCCTAATCGCTCAGGCAGGATTTAATGACGAGTATTTCGAAACAATAGACCTCAGCACATCAAATATTGAACGGGAATATGGTGCTGTTCAAGAGGTGATTCAAAATCATCAGCCTGTTATTCTCCGAGATGTTACTACAAATTCACACTCAACACACAGTCAAGATCATATCGAACAACAGGAATATAAAAGTGCCGCTGTGCTGCCCCTGCTCCTTAAGGGACAGATTCTTGGTGTTCTCAAGGTCTATTCACGCCAATCCGGTACATTTGAAGCCAATGAGATCGATTTATTGATGAAACTCGCCAGTGATATAGCATATGGTATCGCTGCATTACGAGAACAGATAGAACGGACAAAAATCACTCAAGCATTGCAAGCCAGTGAATCGCGCTATCGGTTATTGATCGAGAGCATGAATGATGGCTTGACCGTGATTAATCAAGATTTAGTCTTTACATATGCTAATCCCACGTTTTGTGACTTACTTGGATTTAGGGCAGAAGAGCTAATTGGACAACCACTCAAATCACTCCTCGATTCAACCAACACCAAAATATTTGAAGCGCAAATCTCCAAGCGAATAAATGGTGAACAAAGCATTTATGAACTGGACTGGACAACAAAGGGTGAGGAAAGAATATCAACGCGTATCGCTGGCACCCCCATCTTCGATAGTCTTGGCAAATTTCAGGGCAGCTTTGGTGTTATTGCTGATATTACTGAGCGTAGAAGAGTAGAGGAAACGCTGCGCCAGCAGAATGCATATCTCACAGCCTTGTATGAAACAACCTTAGCGATTATGAATCGGCTCAACTCTGAAAATCTGCTAATCGACATTCTCAGCCGCGCAATTGCCCTTGTGGGAACAGCTTATGGATCTATCTTTTTGTTTTCACCCGACAAAACAACATTAACAGCAGTTATTTATACAGGTTATCCAAAAGATTTACCGCTTCGTAATGCACAGATGGGAAAAGGTCTAGCAGGGACAGTTTGGCAGACAGGCAATACGGTCGTAATTAACGATTATCAACATTGGCACAACCGGTCATTTGGTGTTATTCCTGACATGATCCGCGCTAATCTAGGCATCCCTCTCAAGTCGAATGATGAATTGATCGGGATTTTATGTGTTGATTACCATGAAGAGGGACGAACATTTAGTGAGAATGACATTGCTACACTCACTCGATTTGCAGCTTTGGCATCAATTGCATTAGACAATGCACGGCTGTATAACGCAGCGCAGCAAGAACTTGAGGAGCGTAAACGAACAGAGGCCACTTTACAACGCTACAACCAGCGCCTAGAAGTTCTTCACGATATTGATCATTACATTCTTACTGCCCATTCACCCCAAATTATCGCCAATGCCGTTTTGGAACAATTAGCTCAATTGATCCCCTGTGAGTTTTTAAGTGTTGTTCTTCACAATGACGATCTTACTGAAGAGAGAATATTTGCACTGCGGCACACACCTGAGATTGGCCAATATTCGCAAGAGGTTCAGCCCGTTGTTCAAAATGAAGTTCTCGAAACGTTGAAATCAGGGAAAACAGCAATTGCGCCAGATCTACTTCAACAGGCTGGGTCCCATGCCCGTCTGGCTCTAGAACTGGAATCGCGCGGTGTACGTTCTGCTCTAGCGAGTCCAATGATTGTTCATGGCAAGTTAATTGGGACAATCGCACTCGCAGCACGGGAAGTTGGTTTTTTTACTTCCGAGCATCAGCAGATTGCTGAAGAGGTAGCTGCTCAAGTTGCTATTGGGCTTCATCAAGCCACATTGCATGAGCAGATTGCTCAATATAATGCTCAACTGGAACAACGAGTACGCGAACGAACAATTCAGCTAGAAAACGCCAACCGAGAGCTAGAATTATTTAGTTACTCTGTTTCTCATGATCTACGAGCGCCGCTTCGAGCCATTCAAGGCTTTTCGGAGATTATTGCATGTCGTCATCGCTCCAGTCTGAACGAAGAAAGCAGTCGCTATTTTGATAACATCGTCACCGCTAGTCAACAAATGGATCAGATCATCAACGATCTGTTGGAATATGTTAGACTCGGTCGGCAACAGGTACGATTAAGAACTATTCAGTTGAGTGACATCCTAACTGAAATTGTAGATAATCTAATGCCACAAGTTGAAAAAAGTGTCGCACAAATTCACTTAGCAAGCGATATCCCAACTGTCTTGGCAGATAAAACATTGCTCAAGCGAATATTCACCAATCTTTTGGAAAATGCACTCATATATCACCGAATGAACATTGCTCCCATAATTCATATCAGTTTTGCATTCGAAGATGACAATGTAATCGTTCGGGTAACCGATAATGGTATTGGAATCCAGCCAGAGTTTCGAGAAAAAATATTTGACATCTTTCAAAGGCTTCACAGTCAAGATCAATATCCCGGCACAGGCATTGGATTGGCAATTGTACGAAAATCCGTTGAAATGCTTGGGGGTGCGGTTTGGGTAGAAGCAGCACCTCAACAAGGCAGTGTATTTTGTGTCAAACTTCCGCGTAACCTAGAAAAGGAATTATAACTGTGACATCACGAGAAAATCGGCTGACACGAATCCTTCTTGTTGAGGACAACCTCTTTGATATTGAACTTACGCTAGATGCATTTCGAGAAGCCCAATTGGGAAGCAGCATCTACGTCGTCCGATCCGGTCATGAAGCCCTAAATTACTTATTTGGTCGAGGGCAATATGATGACCGAAATATCTACCCGATACCGCAGTTAATCCTTTTAGATCTGAAGTTACCTGGTATAGATGGGCATCAAGTGCTGCAGCAAATCAAAACAACACCAGAACTCAAACGCCTGCCAGTCATTATTTTAACCTCTTCTCAAGAAGAAAAAGACCTTATCAAAAGTTATGATAGTGGTGCAAATAGTTATTTGGTTAAGCCAATATCAGCCACTAGCTTTTTGGAGCTTGTTCATCAAATCAATCGATATTGGTTAACTCTCAACGCCAGTCCGCCGCTATCGAATTTTGGAGAGAAATAATTATGCCCCCATCGCCCCTCCACATTTTACACGTTGATGATAGTGTGCTTGATCGGGAATTAGTTCGCGATGTGCTAGAACGCGAGAGTGATCAATTTGTTGTAACGGCAGCAGCTTCCCGACAGGAATTTGAAATCCAATTAACCAAAACCAATTATGATGCTGTTTTGACTGATTTTAATATTCTTGGTTTTGAAGGATTACAGGTTATTGATGCTGTCTACAAAGTAACCCCGTCGCTTCCGGTAATTCTTGTTACAGGCACAGGTTCTGAAGAAGTGGCAGTCGAAGCCATGAAACGCGGCGCTGTTGATTATGTAATCAAGAGTCCGAAGCATATTCGCAGGTTGCCATTGGTAATTCTAGCAGCCGTTGAACATAAACGACTTCAAGATGAACAACTGCTTTCCGAACAAGCCCTTCGAACCAGTGAAGAGCGTCTCAGTGCTTTTGCAAAGGCACTTCCAGACCTCGCGTTTATCGTTGATGGTAACGGGCATTTCGTTCGTCTCCTAAGTGGAGCAGATCATCACCTTTACAGAGAAGGTCAACATCTTCTGGGAAAATGCATTCGTGATGTAATGCCAGCCCATGCAGCCCAACAACTCCTAAATGCCATTCATCGAACTATCGCAACGACTACCACACAATCAGTTGAATATCAGATCGAGTCATCAGATAACGTCAAGTGGTTTGAAGCCCGTATATCGCCCATGCAACCAATGTATGATGAAAAGTCTATGGTGGCTTACATCGTGCGTGATATCACAGATCGAAAGATGGGCGAAATCAAGTTAAAAAGAGAACGCAATCTACTCAGAACGCTCATTGACAATGTACCGGATTATATATTTGTTAAGGATCGGAGTGGGCGATTTATAGCGAGTAATACACCCCATTCGGCTGCTATTCACCGCACACCTGCCCAAGTTATAGATAAAACAGATCAAGATTTGCAATCACCAGATTTTGTTCAACAGTTTCACAATGATGATGAAGAATTAATGCTCACTGGTGTCCCTTTAATCAATCAGGAACGACTCATACACAATGCCCAGGGTCGCTCACAATGGTTGCTCATGACTAAAGTTCCACTGCGAAATGAGTTGGGAGATGTTATCGGCCTAGTTGGAATCTCACGCGATATTACAGATCGCAGACAGGCTGAGGAATTATTACGCGCAAGTGAAGCACATCTTCGTGCAGTTGTTTCTGGAACACCGGTAATTCTATTTGAAGTTGATACCAATGGGGTTGTCACATTTTTGCAGGGTCGCGGCGTAAATATATTTGGAGGCGATCCTAATATTTTTTTAGGAAAATCCATTTTTGAAACGTTTGGTGAGTTTGTTCCCAATATTAAGGAACGCTTCCAGTCAGTGCTTAATGGGGAGGAGGCATCTACCATTCAAACATTAGGGGACATCATTCTCGATGTGCGTTATTCCCCATTAAAAAACAACCTCGGTGAAATCAAAGGCATCATTGGAGTCGCGAATGATATTACGGAACGGCTGAACGCAGAAAAACTCCGTATCGAGTTGGAAAAAGAACAAGAAATGATCGCATTGAAGGAACGCTTCATTGCGACCGCATCGCATGATTTTCGAACTCCATTGACTATCATCAAGATGAGTATCCATATGCTGGAAACATACCTTGATCGAATGTCCGTTGAACAGCGTACAGCAAAATTGCATCAGATACACACTGAGGTGGATCATATGACTCAACTACTTGATGATGTTCTCACAATGAGTAAAGCAAATGCTGGAAAGCTCGATTTTAAACCGAAATCCGTCGCGCTTAAACCATTTTGTGAACAAATTTTGGACAGTTTTCGCAGCATGGCGGAAAAAACCCATGAGGTCGAGTTCGTCTACAATTATCATTACGAGGAAGCACACTTTGATCCCAATTTAATCCATTATGCTCTAGTCAATCTTTTGTCAAATGCATTCAAATACTCTCCTCATAACGGTCACGTCTGCCTCAAGGTAGAAAACGATCAAAACCATCTGATTTTCCGCGTGAGTGATGATGGAATTGGTATTCCAGAAATCGATCAAGCAAATCTATTCCAGCCATTCCATCGAGCCACGAATACACGAGGTATTGAAGGAACTGGGCTAGGGCTTTCAATCGTGAAAAGTTATGTGGAGCTACATAGGGGAACCATTAGTGTTCAAAGCAAAGAAGACGAAGGCACAGTATTTACAGTTTCCATCCCTTTGAAGTAAGGTAAATTGGGATAAACCTATCAGATACCACCTTTAATTTGCAGGAGTTGAACCTACCCCGATTGAACGGACAGTAAAAAATATCATGGGCAGGCAAGTTGCTCATACTGTGCCGGGCTGAGATAGCCCAGCACCGAATGCCACTGCTGACGGTTGCAAAACACCTCAATGAACGCGAACACCTTGGTGCGGGCAGTCTGTTAGATGGGAAAAGCGCTCCAGGTCGATCAGTTCCGCCCGCAAGGTGCTGAAAAAGCGCTCCTTATGGCATTATATTTGTGCACACTTGACATTAGCTGCCATACAATCCACGCCACCGATACAGGTTATTAGCATTAATCTCCTGATTACGCGCCAGCTCAGCGGTGGGTTTGCCGCTGGTCTCCATTAACCGGACTGCTTCGCGTTTGAACGTTTCCGTGTGCTTTCTACCCTAGACTGCCATTGTTGTTTGCTCCTCGATTCAGTCTTCCTGTCTCTTCGTTTTTCCTCCACCGAATCGAGACACATTCAACGACCAACTTATAAGTTTGCAATCGCCCCTCGCAAATTTCCTTCATTTCTGGATTGATGGCTTCTTTCAAGTGGCTCTTTGATTGATTTTGTTGACAGGCTAATGTTCTGTATGTTACGATTGACGCATGTTGTCAACGCGCGTTGATTAAAAGACTTCTTTGAACATGACGGACATAAAGATGTATCTTGGCGCAGACCTTTCTTATGTGAATGAAGTTGAAGATTGTGGTGGCCTTTTCTACGATAAGGGTCAACAACCCAAAGATCCTTTTAGTATTTTGAGCAAATATGGGGCGAATATCGTCCGTGTACGCCTATGGCATACACCAACCTGGACAGCCTATAGCAATCTGGCTGACGTGAAACGAACGATACAGCGTGCTAAAGCGCTGGGTATGGTTATTCTGCTAGATTTTCATTACTCAGACACTTGGGCAGACCCCGCCAAGCAAATCATCCCCGCAGCTTGGGCACATTTTACCGATATGTCGCTGCTTGAGCAGGCCTTGTTCGACTATACACGCGACGTACTGATTGAGTTACATCAAGAAGGTTTGATGCCCGAATTTGTCCAAGTGGGCAATGAGATCAACACCGAAATGCTGATGCACAGTCCGCATGGAGGCGACGCTTCTATTTACGATGCCGAAATTAATTGGAAGCGGAATGCTCCACTTATCAATGCTGGTATACGAGGCGTGCGCGAAGCTGCTAAAGCGGTATCGATGAAAACGCAAATCATGCTTCACATCGCGCAGCCGGAAAATGTTGTTCCCTGGTTTGATGCTGCAACTAGCGCAGGGGTTCAAGGTTTTGATGTGATTGGGTTGTCCTATTATCCAAAATGGAGCATCCGTTCATTGGAACAATGTGGGCAGACCATTAGCGAGGCACGTCAACGCTATGACAAAGATGTGATGGTTGTAGAAACAGCTTATCCCTGGACATTGGAAACCGGGCGGGCAGATTCACACTTATTGAGTGAAGATGCAGTTGTTCCGGCCTATCCTGCAACACAGCAAGGGCAGCGTGATTTTTTGATTGATCTCACTCAAATCACTTATAACAACGAGGGGCTGGGCGTCATCTATTGGGAACCAGCCTGGATTTCAACCGATCAGAAGCCGTCGATATGGGAAAATTCGACTCTTTTTGATTACAACGGCAATGTTCATAAAGGTATCGAATTTCTGTCGCACTCCTACGGAGTGAATGCACAGAAATAATATTTTCAAGAGAAAGGGTTTGCAATGAAACGGTTATTTCTTTTTTTGATCTTGACTACCATCTTGTCCCTGTCTTCGGTGGCATTTGCTCAAGATGCCAGTTTGACAATCTGGGTGGATGACCAGCGTTTGCCCACCATCACCGAACTCTCCAAGCAATTTACTGAAGAATTCGGGGTTGAAGTTGTTGTTGAGCCGATGGGTATTCAGGACACCAAAGATTCGATGATTCGTGGCGCAAGCACGGGTGAAGGTCCTGATCTGTTCATCATCCCGCATGATAATATCGGCGCACTGGTAGAAAGTGGTGTTGTCGCACCCATTGATCTGGGTGACAAGGCTGATCTTTTCCTGCCAAATTCCCTTGAGGCCTTTACCTATAACGGTGAGTTATACGGCGTCCCATTTGCGACCGAAAACGTAGCCTTCTTCCGCAACGTCGAACTCGTGCCTGATGTGCCAGCTACATGGGCAGCGGTCGCCGAAATTGGAATGCAGTTGGTGGATGAGGGCAAAACAGAAAATGCTGTCGCCCTGCCCGACCTCGGCTATAACTACTTCCCGGTCTACACTGCTTTTGGTGGTTATATCTTTGGCCATGACGAAAATGGCAGCTACAATCCGGAAGATGTCGGTATGGATAGCGAAGGCATGATCGCCGGTGCGGATTGGGCAAACACTTTGATCCGCGATGGATATGCTTCTGAAAATCTGGATTGGGAAGCCGCCCACGTCTTGTTTGAAACCGGGAAAACACCCTTCATTATTACCGGGCCATGGGCAGTTGACCGTTTCAAAACCAATGGTGTACCCTACGCCATTAGCCCATTCCCTGCTGCTGAAGAAGGCGGCGAACCCGGTGCACCATTCATCGGTGTGCAGGGCTTTATGGTCAATGCGAACAGTGATAATCTGCTGCTGGCACAAACCTATCTGACTGAATTCATCGCCACCGACGAAGCCCAACAGGCAATTTTTGATGGCGACCCCCGTCCCTCCGCTTGGTTGTCGATCTTTGAAGCCACCGAAGATGAAGACATGCGCGGTTTTGCCGAAGCCGGAGCGAACGGTCAGCCAATGCCCGCCATCCCCGCGATGGGTTATGTATGGGATGCCTGGGGCAATGCAGGTTTGTTGATTGCTCAGGGAGAACTAACCCCTGCTGAGGCTTTGACAGAAGCAGGAAACCAGATTCGCACTCAAATTAGTGAAGCCAGCTAAGTCATCTGGTCAGCGGGGTCTGGCAGCATTCAGACCCCGCTGTTGAAAATAGCGTTAAAATAACAGCTTAATGTGGAAATAGTGTTTTTATTCCTATGGCTACTGCAACAAATAAACCACTTGGGTCGATTTCGAATTTAGCACCCCGCCTATTTCTTGTCATCCTGTTTGATGCCGGGATACTCTGGCTGATCTTGCGATTGATTGGCGATGGCAGTTATCCGCTGGCAGCCGTTCTAAGCGTTATCGCCCTCATTATCACCATCAGCTTTTCGGTCGAACGCTTGGAACCTTATCGTTGGCTTGCGCTCGGTATCAGCCTTTCGGTGCTTTTTGTCCTCTACCCCATCTTATATACCTTCTACATCGCCACCACCAACACCAGTTATGGACATGTCCTAACGAAACAGCAGGTCATCAGAAATCTGGAACGTGAACAGTACGTTCCTGAAGATAGTCCGTCATTCAAGTGGACGTTGTATCGGTCATCTGATGGAAATTATGCCCTATGGTTGCAAGGTGAAGACGATACAAGTTATCTGGCGCATACTGGCGAAGACCTTGAACCAATTGCTGATGCCTCAAACACTTTCGGAGAACTGGACGAAAATGGCGTCCCGCTGGCGATAGAAGGCTACCAAAGGTTGCAACGCCGCGACGTAGTTCCCATGCTCGATCAACTGAACCAGTTGGAATTCGGTTTTCCACCGAATACAGTACGGATTATCAGCCTCAGTGCTGCCGCTGCTGCCCAACAGCGTTACACCTACAATCCCGACCAAGATACCATCACTGACCGAGAAACCAGAATCGTTTATCATCCGCAGCAGGGAACTTTCGTTTCCGACACCGGGGAAGAAATCACGACGGGTTTCTTTGTCAACATTGGGACGAACAACTTTAACCGATTTTTCTCCAGCGCTGCGCTGCGCGGCCCGCTTGTCACCATCATCTCGTGGAACTTCGTCTACGCTATTTTGAGTGTGCTGTTCAGCTTTATCCTAGGTCTGTTCATAGCCGTGCTGTTCGATAACCTGCCGGGTAAGCGAATCATCCGCACCCTGTTGATTATCCCCTACCCCATCCCGGCATTGGTTTCGATTTTGGTGTGGCGCAATTTGCTGAATCCGGATTTTGGTGCGCTCGTTCAATTGCAAGAAACCCTGTTTGGCACAACCACCAACTGGCTGACCAACCCAACCGCCACCCGCGCCGCCATCATCATCATCAACATGTGGCTCTCCTATCCCTATTTTTACATTGTTTCCAGCGGTGCTTTGCAGGCCATCCCGGCTGATATGCTCGATGCCGCAGCGGTAGATGGGGCGAACGTCTGGCAGCGATTTTCACGGATTACGTTGCCTCTGCTTCTACAAATTGTCAGCCCCTTGTTGGTGGCATCCTTCGCCTTCAACTTCAACAACTTCAACCTGATCTACATCTTTAACGAAGGCAACCCGCCCATTGCTGGCTCACCCATCCCGGCGGGCAATACCGATATTCTCATATCGTTCGTCTACAAACTAGCTTTCAATTCCGCCCAATCCGATTATGGATTAGCCGCTGCCATTTCCATCATCTTATTTGTATTCGTAGCACTAATTACGTGGTTCCAGTTCCGGTTTACGCGGGTATTAGAGGATCGAAGCTGATGACGAATAATTCCTCAATCAGATCAGAAATAACCGTCCCTTCACATCAGAAAACCTTCACCCTCACTTTTCAGCAGCGGCGCTGGATAAGCTACGCCATTCGCTATGTGATTGCCGCGATTCTGATTGTGTTCGCCTTTGTTCCGGTTGTCTGGGTCGTATCCGCCTCGTTGAACCAATCGGGATCGCTGGTTTCGCCCGAAATTATCCCCAAGAATGCGGGCTTCGAAAACTATCGTGGCATGTTCCAAAACAGCTACTACCCATTTACAACATGGCTGTTTAACTCCTTCAACATAGCCATTACCTCGACTGTCCTCAGCGTACTCAGCACCGCGATTGCCGCTTACGCCCTATCGCGCTTCCGATTTTATGGTCGGCAGGGCTTGATGCGCGCCATCCTCATCATCAATGTTTTCCCCGGAATCCTCTCCATGATCGCCCTTTACACTATCATGCAGCAGTTGGGCGAACATGTTTCGTTTCTCGGCCTGAATTCGCACGCTTCTCTCATATTGATCTATACATCAGGGGCATTGAGTATCAACGTCTTTTTGATGAAGGGGTATCTCGACTCAATCCCAATGGAAATTGACGAATCTGCACGGGTTGATGGTGCGACCCATTGGCAGGTTTTCCGGCTTATTACCCTGCCGTTGGCGAAACCCATCCTCGTCAGCATCGGTGTGCTGACCTTCATGGCGGTTTATGGCGATTTCATTCTGCCGCGCGTCCTGCTTCAAAGCGCCGATAAATTGACCATCATGGTGGGATTGTACTTATTCCAGTCAGCAGATTATGCCCAGAATTGGGGACTGTTTACAGCGGGAGCAGTCGTTGCTGCCCTGCCCATTTTGATACTCTATCTCCTGCTCCAACGTTACATCGTCGGCGGTCTAACAACCGGCGCAGTCAAACTCTAATTTTGCCTTTGAGAAGGATTGCTTATGAAGTTTCGCGCTTGGCTGATAATCTTGATAGCCTTCCTGCTCACGATCACGCCCGCCCTTGCCCAAGACTCTGCGGAATCCACGCACTTCTATCATGGTGTCGATTTATCCTACGTGAATGAGATGGATGACTGCGGCGCGGGTTACCATGTCGATGGCGCACCCCGCGATCCTTATCAAATCTTCTATGACTACGGCGCGAATCTCGTTCGCCTGCGTCTGTGGTATACCCCAGATTGGACGGAATACAGCACCCTTGATGATGTCATCCGATCAATGCAGCGTGCCGAAGATTTAGGCATGGATGTATTGCTAGACTTTCATTACTCCGATACATGGGCTGATCCATCCAAGCAGATTATCCCCGCCGCATGGGCAAACATTGACGATTTGGACGAGTTAGGCGATGCTCTCTACCAATACACCTACGATGTCCTCGCACAGCTAAATACATTAGGCCTGATGCCCGAAATGGTGCAGGTCGGCAACGAGATTAACAGCGAGATTCTAAGGGACGAAAATACATCCGGTTATCCCATCAATTGGGAGCGCAACGCCTTCCTCATCAACCAAGCCATCCAAGCCGTTCGGGACATCGGCGCGCAAGCCGAGGAACCGCCGCGCCTGATGCTCCATGTCGCCCAACCAGAATCGGTTGAAGGATGGCTGTCAGCCGCGAAAGATGCGGGTGTGACCGATTACGACATCATCGGGATATCGTACTATCCCGGTTGGTCAGATCACTCCATCAAAACCGCCGGAAACATCATCAACCGCCTGCGCTATCAGTTCAATAAAGATGTGATGATCGTCGAAACCGCCTATCCGTGGACGCTGGATGGTGTACCCGAAAGTGCCTCCAACATTTTAGGCGACGATTTCTTGCTCGAAGATTATCCCGCTTCGCCCGATGGGCAGCGCCAGTTCTTGACCGACTTAGCGCAGACCGTTTTTACCAATGGTGGATTAGGCATCATCTATTGGGAGCCAGCATGGGTATCCACACCTTGCCGCACCCTTTGGGGACAGGGTTCACACTGGGAAAATGCGACCTTCTTCGACTTCAATCACGATAACGAAATCCTCCCCGGCATCGAATTTTTGCGCCACGACTACACCTACCCGGTGGATGTAACACTGACTTATCGATTTGAAGGGCAGGATTTGCCCGATCAGATCTACTTCTGGGGAGATTTCACCGGATTAGGACGCCGCACCTTAGTTTTGTCGCCAACCGACGGAGAATATCAACTTCACGTCCGTCTGATGGCCGGAACAGAGATTCGCTACCAATTTTATGCCGCCCTGCCTGCCTCGCTGGAAACTGCCTTACTGCCGCCCGCTTGTGGGGATGGCGAGGGGCGTGTATCAGTATCCATACCAGACGATACCGTATCCATTTATCAAACAAACACTACCTGTCCCAGTTTGTCCATTTCACTCTAAAGCCGCAGTTCTTTTACGGTAACTTGCTGCTGTGCATCATCTAAATGAAGACCTTACGTTCAATTGATGCCATAACAAGATAACTATGACAGGAACAAGCTGGGGATTTAATGATGAGGTAATGTGGCTGCCAACTCAAGCAGCCACAGCAGTTGGGAAAAATCAAGCTGAGGGGATTAATCTCAAAAGTAGCTGTTACCAAACCCGTCCACGCGCCGCAACAGGCCAAACGGCTTCAACGGTTTCGCCGCGAACACCGTAGAGATGGTCATGCAAGTTGGAAACGACACAGGTATGCACTGGAATAACATGAACGCACTCACCAATATCGGGGCGGGTTTCGCAAGCGGAAAAGTCGCAGTGAGCATGTTCTTCACTAAGCTGGTAAATTCGCGCCTCAGGATACTCGACGATACACCCGTGCGCGTTATCCCAACGGTCAGCAGCCAACGTTTTGCTGCCACTGTCTAGAATCACCCGGTCAGGTGTGGGGTGGCTAATGATAGTTGCCATAATTGTCATGGCACAGTCATCCGGTGTTACCCAGCCTTTACCAACACTTGACCAATCGTTAAACACATAAGTACCAACACGCAGTTCTGTCAATTCAGGAACCTCATGGGCATGGAGCGCCGCCCCACTACCACCACCACTAACACTATCCACGCCGATTCCCGCCTCACCCAAACGCGCCAAAGCCTCCTGAATGACAGGTCGCACAACGGGATTCGAGGGATAAACCATCAATCCTGCAAAATGCAGATTTTCGTCAGCGTCAATTTTTTTTGCCAGCTCGACCACTTCTTCAATAGGTGCACCAGTACGTTGAATATCGGTTGCTAAATCAACCATCACACGAATCGTCATTTCGTTAGCGCGGGCCGCTTCCGCTAAACCTGCAATCACGGCGGTGTTATCAGCAGAAACAGTAATTCGATTGTAAAGCGCAAGATCAGCCAAACGTGCAGCTTTCTGTGGGCCAACAATGTTATAAGGAATCTGAATATCATTGATACCGGCTGCCGTAAATACTTCCGCCTCAGTAACCTTCTGGCAAGCAATCCCCACTGCCCCAGCATCAAGCTGCATCCGGGCAATATCGGGAATTTTGTGGGTTTTAGTATGTGGACGAAAAGCCAGCCCCAAGCTATTGCATCGCTCCTGCATCCGGGCAATATTTCGTTCCATACGGTCAAGGTCAATCAAAACACTGGGAGTCTCCAGATCGTGTATATTCATGAGATGTCATTCCTTAGCAAATCGTAGGCTGACGATAAGTATAAACTGCTGGAGGTGCAATTTTACACGTCTTTACTTGCCGCTGAAATATTTCAGATTATGATGATTATTGAGTTCAGATAATTTCATAAGAGGATGTATGGCGTCGATTTTCGTGATCGAAGATAACCGGATGCTGCGAACGACCTATGTAGCTGGATTGACCGGATTCGGTTATCAGGTTACGGAAGCTGAAACGGTTCAGGAAGCTAAAGATTATCTGGAGGGTAATGAGCCAGACGCTATTTTGCTGGATATGCAGCTACCAGATGGTACAGGAGAAGAAGTCATCCATTATGTTCGTCAGGATTTACAGCGGATGGCGGTCAAAATTGTGGTGGCAACTGGAGCAGAAGTGGATGTCGATCATCTGATTGCGCTTGGTGCAGATGCAGTGCTGCAAAAGCCAATTGAGTTTTCCGCTTTATTCAGCGCATTAAACAAGTAAAAGGGGCATCCATTCTGAACACCCCTCCCCAATTCACGATTATGAAGCAACAAGTTCATAAATGATCGCATCCGGGAAGTTCCAAGCTTCCTGAAGCTCACCAGTGCCGATGAAGGCGTCAAAAGCAGCGCGTTCTTCCGGGCTCAGCGTTTCCATCCCAAACACATATACCTTGCCACCGTCGGCCCGATGTGCCTCGATACGCGGCGCAAGCAAACCTTCCACGCTGGAAGAATCGCCACCTTTATCGTAGGTTACCAATCCAGTAGACAGCATATCTCGCCTTGAGAAATAAGCGATGTAGAAATCCATTGGATGGCCGGGCGAGATGAATAAATCAGCAGGTTGACTTTCGGTATTCATGGCCTGAGCGATATTCAACCAGGGGTTATCCGCCGCACGACTTTGCGGCAGGAACTGCGTCGTCAAATTGAGCAAGAACGACAGGGCAACAAAGGCAACTGCGCCGATCAAGGCTGGACGATAAAAACGCAGCAGTTGGTTCTTGATATGATCGAGCGCCAGCGCAGCAACTGCCCAGCAGGCCACCAGCGGGACGAGCCAGTACTTATTGAAACCGGGATCCCAAAACCAGTTAAACAGCGAATGGGCTGCCAGCCACACCACCAGAAACAGAAACATCGCTCCGTTTTCCCCCAGCTTGCGATTGCGTAACGCCAGCAATGCAAAGGGCAGCAGCAAAATCACCAGTTCAATGCCGAAGAAACCAACCAAAAGCACTTTTTGTACCCCAGTCGCGGTTTCAAAATAAGCAGAAAATTCGCCAGCCACGCCGGGGAAAACAGTCTGTGATTTAGCGAGGGCGATAGCCGCACGGGCAGCATCCCCTAGAATGCTGACGTTATATTCCGGCTTGCCGCCAAAGGTGACGGAACGCCAGTAAGCCGGGTCAAACAGGCTGTCCGGCGAGACAAAAATAACCACTGCCCCAGCAATAACCACAACGACAATCAACACATAGATCAGACCAAAACTAATCAACTGCTTGAGCCGACCAATCAGCGTTTTATCTGCACTCAGGAGGGCTACACCTACCGCGAACGCCAACGCACTCAATACAGCCGTGAAGTTATAAAAACTCGCCCCAGCCAATACCGCCGCCAGAATAATTTTTCCGCGTAGGGTCAGGCCATCCTGACTACCCCGCACCAACAAATAAAATGCCAGACACAGAAGTGTCAGCATGTTAATACTCTGATCCTGATGGGTGCTGTAATTGAAATAGGCTGAACCCACACCGAGGCCGATAGTTGTCAAAACCGCCAGCGTTTTATTACTAACCAGCCGATGAATGGCGAAGAAAAAGAATATCAACCCTAATGCACCAACGATAATGCGGTAAGCCTGAATAGGAACAATAGCTGAATCTTCCCAGCCCAAAGCACCCCATACCCTTGCTACCAATACTGAAGTCGGCCATTCCAGCAGGTAACGGGGATTCAATGCAGGTGGCGAAGGTACAGGCTCTAAAGCAGCCGCTTCTGTCTGCGGGATATAAGGCCGCCCGCCAGCCGGATGATAAAACAGATCGCCCTGTGCGCCTCTTTCGATCACCATTGTGTATTGCAGATCATCGCCTGAATATTCAGCAGGGAGACACAGGCGGTAGAGAATCGCTGCGCCGAGAAAAATTAAAACAGCATACATCCATAAACTGCGATTAGCGGCTTGCATCATGAGTACTTATTCCCTGTCGGCAGACAACCTGACGTTGTAAATAGTAGAAACTAAAAAATTTGCAGCGGCCTAAATAAACTGAGCGAAATGGCTATCGAGGGTGAGAAGGATTATCAGGGGCAAGGCTAAACTTGCCCCATACATGAAGCAGCTATCTTTCGTTGATAACGCTGAAGACCATTGGGCGACGGCGAGTCTCGTTGTATAAAACACGACCGAGGCTCTCTTGCAGTTTTTCGCGTCGTCTGCCATTCTGTCCCTGGGTAGTGGTCAGGACTTCGCTGATAGCCGATTTGACAGTTTCCATAAGGTCTTGCCCATCACGCAGATAAGCGAAACCACGCGAGATAATTTCGGGTTCCCCTACCATTTTACCCGTTTTCCGGTCTACATTAACCACAACCATCATAACACCATCGCGTGCAAGTATTTCCCGATCATGAATGATGGTTTTGCCAATATCCCCTACACCGCCACCATCCACAAATACATAGCCACCGGGCACACGCTCACCGACCCGAACCCCATTGCGGTCAATTTCCAGCACGTAGCCATTTTCAAACACAAAAATGTTCTCCGCCGGGATGCCAGACTCCATTGCCAGTTTGGCATGGGCTTTCAACATCTTGAGTTCGCCATGAATCGGCAGAAAGTATTTAGGATTGGTCAGACTCATGAGAAGACGCATTTCCTCCCGTCGGGCGTGGCCGGAGACATGCACCTTCGCAAGGGGATCATAGATTACATCCGCACCGCGTTGGAACAGGCGATTGATGGTACGGCTGACCGATTCCTCATTGCCGGGAATGGTATGCGAGGACAGGACGATGGTATCGCCTTCCTGCACATCCAATTGGCGATGACGACCGGTTGCCAATCGCCCCAGCACAGCACTGGGTTCGCCTTGCGCCCCCGTAACCAAAATACACACCTTGCTGGAAGGATACTGGCCGATACGGTTCAAATCAATAAACATCTCATCCGGGATTTTGAGGATTCCTAATTCGCGCGCCATCTTGACATTGGCTGCCATGCTGTGCCCAGCCACAGCGATTTTACGCCCATAACGCTCGGCGGCTTTGGCCACCTGATGAACGCGCGAGATGAGCGAGGCGAAAGTAGCAACCATGATACGACCTTTAGCGTTCCGAAAAACGCTGTCGAAAGCATCATCAATCACACTTTCCGAAAGTGTCCATCCGGGCTGATCAGCATTGGTGCTGTCGCCCATCAGCAGCAGCACACCGCGCTGTGAAAATTCGGCTAGTTTGGCATAGTCGGTGCGTTTGCCATCCACGGGTGTGTTATCAAACTTGTAGTCCCCGCTGTGAACGATAATGCCATAGGGTGTAACGATACCGAAGCCCACGCAATCCGGGATGCTGTGGCAGACATGGTAACTTTCTACCACAAATGGCCCGACCTTGATCGTATCCCCTGCCTGGAACACATTAATCTTGGTGGCTTTTTCCAGATGCGCTTCCTTAAGTTTGACCCCGATCAAACCCGCGGTTAGCGGTGTGGCATAGATGGGGATACCGGGAAAGGTTTCCACCACATGTTCTGTCGCACCAACATGATCTTCATGCCCATGTGTGTACAGAATGCCATGAATTTTGAGGTCTTTGCGCTCCGTCAAATAACGGAAATCCGGGATGATATAGTCCACGCCAAACATATCGTTTGCCGGAAACATAATGCCTGTGTCGATGATAATGGCATCGTTGCCCATTTCGAACACAGTCATATTCTTGCCGACCTCGCCGAGGCCGCCGAGTGGGATAATACGTAATTTCACTTTTGCCATAGAACGTAAATTGCCCGATTCACGACTCAGTGAACCGGGACTCTTTCCTTTCTTCTGTTGAATAGCCTCTTAAACCAAACGTTTAAAAAGGTTAAAAAGAAGGTATTTTTGAATGGGGCAATGGATCAGAAACCCCTGAAGTATATTCATTACAGAAGCCATTGTATCACAAATTGCTATCACGCCCACCCATCGAAGCCGCGAATCGCCTCCACTACGCGCGACTGATCGATTTCGGTCAAATCGTTGTAGAATGGCAGACGCAAAAGACAATCCCCTAAACGTTCAGTAACCGGGCATTCTCCCGGCTTGCCACCAAATTCTTGTCCCATCTGCGAAAGGTGCAATGGGAGATAGTGAAAAACACTCAGGATGCCCTGTCCTTTGAGATACGCGATTAGATTTTGACGCGACTGCAACGACGGCATGACTACATAAAAAACATGATAAGCCTGTTCACAGTGGGCGGGCACAATAGGCAGATGCACGGCGAATTCCGCCGCCCAATCTGCCAGATGCGTATTATAGTATTGCCAGATACGCTGGCGCTTAGCCTGAATATTATCGCGGGCTTCCAACTGTGCACAAAGAAAAGCTGCCAACAGATCAGACGGCAAGTAGCTTGACCCAACATCGACCCAAGTGTATTTATCAACTTGACCCCGAAAGAAACGACTGCGATTCGTACCTTTCTCGCGGATGATTTCAGCACGTTCCAAATAGCGATCATCATTTACCAGCAACGCGCCACCCTCACCACATTGGAAATTCTTGGTTTCATGAAAACTCTGGGTCGCCATCACGCCGAAGGTACCCAGATATTTTCCTTTATAACGGGCGAACATACCATGTGCGTTATCTTCCACAATCGGAATACCATAGCGTAAAGCAATAGGCAGAATGGTATCCAGTTCACAGCCAACACCACCGTAATGCACCAGCAATATAGCCTTTGTGCGGGGAGTAATGGCGGCTTCCAGCAGAGTTTCATCCAGATTGAGGGTATCCGGTCGCACATCTACAAAAACCGGACGCGCACCGCGCAGCACAAAAGCATTGATGGTGGAAACAAAGGTGAAATCCGGGCAGATCACCTCGTCACCCGGCTGAATATCCAGCAGCAAGGCAGACATTTCCAGCGCATGAGTACAAGAGGTGGTGAGCAAAGCTTTCTTAATACCGAGCGATTGCTCAAGCAAAGCATGGCACTGTTTGGTGAAGTGACCATCCCCGGAAATGTGTCCACGCTGTACCGCTTCGGCAATGTAATTCAGTTCTTTACCAGTAAAGCAAGGACGATTAAAAGGGATTTGATAGCTCATGTTAATCATGCCGTCCTTGCAGGTAGCGCAAACGCAGTGCATCGTGAATTTCGCGGACGATTTGCATCACCAGATCAGGGCGATGTTCGCCCAGTGATCCACCCCGTTCAACGAAGGTATTTCGCAGGATACGTCCCCAATTGCCGGTACTCTTGAGTTTGGGATGGCTGATGAATTCCTTGATAGTCTGCGCTGTGTGACCACTGGGCGGGGCAAGCATCCGTGTCAGACTGACGTACACATCATCAATATCGCGCGGCATGATGTCTACCGAGTCCACATCGTAAAGCGCCTTGTGCATAAAAAGTCGTTTTTTCTCGTAGAACTCACCCAGAGTCATGTGGGTTCCAGCGGCGGTGGTAATCACTACATCAGTACATTCACGGTCGGAGGCATCCTGTAAATCCATGTAGGTTTGTGGATCAAGCGGGCCAAGCACCGCCCACATATCTTTATCGTTATACATGGGTTCCAGATCACAACCATATTTGCGGAAGTAATTTTCAATCAAAATGTGGTTGTACTCAAAATCAATGAGCACAGCCGCCATGCGTGAGGCGCTGACACTAGCGGGCATTCCGGTGCTTTCCAGTGTACAAATGCGCTTGCTGCTGGCAAGGTCAGGCCGGATGCGCCCAATGGGGTTGTGCATCACCGAAACCATTCTGCCCAACCCTTCGTCACAAAGCATCGCCCGCGCCATCGCGTTCACACCTTCGGAACGCAACAGTGTGCTAAAGCGTTCGAGTCCGTTCGGTGTTAGATGCGGTGTAGTGGGCAAATCCAGATAACGCCCGGTCACAGTCACACGGCGCAGGTATTCGCGGGTACACAGCAGTTCAGCATCGCAGGTGCCGTTGACGAACGGCGCACCCTTCAACACCGCCGCGTTAGCTATCGCTGAAGCACTGTGGAGCATGGTATAGAAGGCCAACAAACCTAATGCTTCGGAACGTCCCGCAATATCAAGGTGGATATGGCAGCCCTGATTGCGGAACATCTGCACATAATTTTCGGTGGGTGGGTCAACATGATAACGAGCATGGGCATCGTGTAATCGCTGCTCGTATTCCGGGAAATAATTATTAACTTCCTGCATCAGATCAACGGCAGTCTGGACTTTTGGATCGTCGGTTAGTTTGAAATCAGACTCGACCGGGTAAGCAGGCATAACCGTCGTCAGTAATCGAGTATCCTCACTGCTGAGTACCAGAGCCGTCAAAATGCCGCCGAGCGCTGCGCGGGTTTTGTGATAACCCAGAACTGGAGAAACATGAGCTTCAATCTGGTATTGGGCAGCTTCGCGGTCAACCTGTGGTGTAATCCCTAATTTTTGAGCGTGTTCCCGGTAAACCTGCATGTAGTTCTGCATGTCAGCTTCGCTGGGAGATGCACCATCAGCATGAACCAGCCCTAACTCAATTTCTGCCCCCAGATAACGCATCCGGGTGATGGGGTCATCCGTTTCGTTCAGATTGGTATGATTAACACTGGGGTTGAAGTTATAAGGAACAATAGCCTGTGGCAGCGTCTTTTTGCCCCGGTAGCGGGCGCTGACTGCCGCACCCAGAACGTGTGTTTGTCCGTTAATTTGTGCTATCACCACATTAGCGCCATACGAGTCGTTGGAGTCAAATTGTGTGGTAACTGGAACGCCCAAGGCATCCGAGAGTTGCTCTAGCGGCAGGGTCTGGTTATTCTCATCAGCAGCGATGGATTTAAGTGCCTGATTGAACTTACGCTTTTGTTGTTCAATCTCTTGCCAAGGAATAGCCTCGCTGAATTCGAGCAACTGCTGGTTAGATGGAAGTGGGCTGTTCATGAAAATCGTTCCCCTGCGCCGATGCGTGCGCCAAACGGATAGCGTCCTAATTGTGTCCTATCCGCCATTTTCCTTCAAGTTGCAATCAGGTTAGAATGCGTAGGCGGAACTAGGTTTGGAAATTATTGCGTTTCGCACTATAGTTAGGCAAGTTTGGTAAATTCCCGCATGGAGCGCCGTTTATGACAACGATCTGGCCGTTACCCCGGATTGAAATCCGCGATCTGAGTAGTGTGACCGAAACACGCCCCACTGCGTTGCTCACCGGAGGCCCAGCATGGGAAGCCGCAGGAAAGCTCCTGAACCTCCCGATTGTGGTGCAGGCCGAGCCGCATAAAGCCGATCACGACTTTTTCAAGCAGCTTGCAGCCGATATCCCGCCTCAGGTTGAGGTCGTTTATGCAGTCGGAGGGGGGTTGGCTTCGGACGCGGCCAAATACATTGGCTGGGCACGCAAACTCCCGGTTATCACTATTCCTACGGCTTTGAGTGTGGATGGCTTTTTTACTGCACTGGTTGCTGTGCGTGAAGGTGGTACAGTGCACTATGTAACCACTGGCCCGGCGCAGACTGTCATTCTGGATTGGGAAATTATTCGCAATGCGCCGCCACAAATTCGAGGAACAGGAATTTGTGAATTGTTGAGTATTGTCACAGGTTTGCTCGACTGGCGTTATGCCGCCGAGCGCAACAAGACTACGCCTGATACACGCTTTCTACCCTGGGCAGCGGGCTTGGCAGCGGGCATCGCGCAGCAAGCGTTCAAAATCGCTCCCGGCGTAGGACAAGGGCGGGTTGAATCACTGCGCAATCTGCTGGATTTGATGTGTACCGAAGTACAGTTGACCAACCAGATTGGGCACAACCGCCCACAGGAAGGCAGTGAACAGTATTTTGCTTATGCTATTGAAGGACGCACCGCCAGCGGTTACGGTGTACCTTATGCTGATCTGGTAGGACCGGGAATTTTGATCGCAGCAGCAGTACATGGGCAGGACATCGCGCCCATTCGTGATACTATTCTTTCGGCAGGTATCCGCCTTGACCAACTTCGTTCGACGGATGTTATGGACACCATTAGAAATCTGCCGGATTATGTGCGGCGGCATAATCTGCCGTACAGCATCCTGAACGAGTATGCCCCAACACCAGAACAAGTGCTTGATCTCGTCGTAAAAACCGGTCTAGACGCGGTGGGATAGTCCGCAATGCCACATGAGTCTGACACAGAGGCTGGTGTTCCACTTGATGATTTGATGCAAGGTGGTGAGGCTGAACAATTTCTCGTTATTGAGGAATCCTACAAAGCCAAACGCAAGACGAAGCCCACGTCACCTCGCATAAGGTGGCTGGTGATTATCCTGTTGGTTGCAGTTATCGCGCAGACAGGTGTAATTGCCTTCTTGCTGCTACAGCCAAGCCAGCGCATACAGGAATCAAACAGCCTGCCTGTTGTTATGATGCCCGCAATCAATGTTATGACACCGCAGTCATTGACCATGAATCTTGAGATACACATGGCCGCTAATCCATCGCCATCGAATGACGAGCAAACTATTGTGACCGCCAAAAATGTGGATACCAATGGTTGCCCAGTGGAAACCACAACTACATTCAATACATCTGATACAATTCATGTTATTTATCAGGGCGCTCTGACAATAAATCAGACAATTGATGCCCAATTAGCCATGAATCAGTTTGAGGTTTTTCGGGTTAATCCACCAATGGTGGTGCCGCAGACATACACGAATGCCTGCGTGAGTTTTGGCTTTAATGGGGCACAACTGGCGCAGAATTACGGAATGGGCACTTACACCGCAGCGATTTATCTAAATCGGGATAAACCTGTTGGACAAGCGTCTTTCACCCTCAGTAATTGAATTCACGAGAGGATAAGTTACATATGATTCGATTTGGCACCGACGGCTGGCGTGCTGTCATTGCCGATACGTTCACATTTGATAATTTACGGCTGATCGCACAGGCGGTGGCCGATTGGGTAAACAAATCACACACGGGTGATAAACAGCCCGAAGTCGTGATCGGTTACGACACCCGTTTTCTTTCCGACAGATTTGCCGCGGAAGCAGCCCGAGTGATGGCTGGCAACGGCATTATCGCATGGCTAACGCGTACTGACACCCCTACCCCGGCAGTTTCCTATAATGTGAAAGAAAAAGGTGCGAACGCAGGGATAGTTATCACAGCCAGTCACAATCCACCGCGATATAACGGTTTTAAGCTCAAAGCGGCTTACGGCGGCAGCGCAACAGCCGAAGAATGCGCTTTGGTGGAAAAAGAACTGGAATTGATGGAACGCGAAGCGCGCGGCCCAAACCTGATGGATTACAATCGGGCACTCGATCTGGGGCTGATCCGCAGTTTTGATCCGTCATGGGTGTATTATCAGCATTTGAGTACGCTCGTTGATTTGGACAAGATTTCGCAGGGTGAACTGAACATCGTAGCTGATGCCATGTGGGGCGCAGGACGCGGCGCATTTATGAGCATCCTTTCCCGTTCGCGCTGTCATGTCACCGAAATTCGCGGCTTGCTCAATCCCGGTTTTGGGGGTATCCACCCGGAACCCATTGCCCGCTACCTGAACGAACTGGTAGCCGCCGTGCAGCGCACACAGGCTGATGTGGGATTGGCAACGGATGGAGATGCCGACCGTATTGGTGCAATCGATGCACAGGGCAATTTTATCGACCCGCACACCGTTTTCGCTCTGGTGCTACGCCAACTGATCGAAGGCAAGGGACAGCGTGGCGATGTGGTAAAAACGGTTTCAACAACACTGATGATTGATAGCATATGTGATAAATACGGCCTCACCCTGCATGAAACACCAGTGGGCTTTAACTACATCGCAGATTTGATGATGAAACGTGACATTCTGATGGGCGGCGAAGAAAGCGGCGGCATCAGCATTCGTGGCCACATTCCAGAAGGAGATGGCATTCTGATGGGTCTTCTCCTTTTGGAAGTAATGGCCGAAGCCAAAGCACCGCTGCATGAAATCGTGGCGGATTTACGGGCGAAATTTGGCCCGGCACATTATGACCGGATTGATGTCCGGCTCGCGCATCAAGTGCCAAAAAAGCAAATGGTCAAAATGCTTGTCGATGCCGCACCCAAACAGGTTCATGGAGAATCTGTTGTGCGTATGGATACAATGGATGGGGCAAAATTTTATCTAGCAGATCATAGCTGGCTGTTGATTCGCCCCAGTGGAACAGAACCTGTACTGCGAATTTACGCCGAAGCCCGCACCCCGGAAACCCGCGATGCCCTGCTGAAAATGGGCAGCGAATTGGGCCAGAAAGTCATCACCTGAAAGACTAAATCTGATCTAAAGGGAAGTGTCAATGATACTCTTCCCTTTTTTATTACCCCTGCACATTGCTCCAATCATTTGGCGGTGAGTTGGGATTATTGACGGTGACCGTAATATTGGAAGGCTGCTGACCAGATGAACTACCACCTGCAATACGGCGCAACAAATCAAACCAGAACGGTGCACCCTGGGCAATCGCAATCATCGTAGCGACCAAACCAATAATTTTCTGGAACATCATCCGCAGCCAAGCAGAATTATTGCCAGGCAAAAAGTTCCACACATTGCGCGAGTTCTCGCGCGGGTCGGGTAATCCGGCAGCTTGACTAGTTGCGATCAATTCTTCGGTAATGGGCGTAAATTCCCAGCCAATCGGCAGTTGCAAATCAAGTAGCTGCTGCAACGAACGACTAACTTCTTCGGCGGATTGCTGCACCGCGCCTTCCCCTGCTTCCGCTTGTGACTGCGCACCTTGGCTCTGGTTAATTTGCTCCTCCAGCGCGGGAATGGACTCTTTAGCCGTTTCTGAAACTGATTGCCGCAGCGCAGGATCTTCCCAGAAAGCACGCAGCAGTTGCAGCGAGTCGGCATTCAGCAGCAATGCCAGCACCAACCCCACCAGCAGCGAAATCAGTTGAATTTTGCGCTTATAGATTTCGGATACCCGGTTCATGCCATCATTAAACCAGTTTTCCAGTTTGGTGCGAGCATCCTGTAAAGACTGTGCCGTGACCAGCACGGTTTTGATGGCATCCTGAAAGGCTTCATCCTTGATCTTACGGATACCTTCTAGCAGCGGCACAAGCTGCCCAGCCTTGATCGGCAAACGTCCCAGCGCATCCTCAACCGCTTCCAGCGAATACGAAAGTACCTGCTTATGATTTTCGTTGGGGAGTTCGAGAATTGCCGCCCGCAGTTTGTTGGTATCGGTATCACCAAAACTGCGTAAATCGCGAATCATCTCCCGCAGTTTCACTTTTTGATCGTTATTCGGCAGAAATGAAATAGCTTCTTCAAGGGGTTTAAAAATCGTATTGTCGGCGTCAGCCGTGAACAAACTGATGAGGGCTTCAACGAATGTGCTGGGTTCGATGTAAGTCACCTGAGTCGGCTCACTATTTACGATGTCTTCAGCCTGTTCGGGTGTAAGGGAAGCTGAGGGGGTAACGCGTGCCTCCACCATACGAATCAGAGGATGTGCAAGGATTTTGGCCTGCAATTCTTTATCCTGTACCAGTTCCACCAACCCCTCTTTCAACTGCTTGGCACGCAGGTTGAGGATGTTCAGGATGACGGTGTTGATCTGAGTAACCAGGATGCTCAACAGGCTGTAGATGAACACCATACCGATAGCAACTTGCAGGATGGAAGACATAGGGCGTTCCTTCGGGATACACAGGTATGCCAGAACGATAGTTTAGCACCACATCTGCTATTGCCAAAATGTGCATAGGCGGAAGGGCACACGGCACGTATAATCAACCGTAAATCACTGCAAATTTTAAGGAGATCAATCAATGGCGTTTGACAAGGTTGTCGTTCCGCAGGATGGACAGAAAATTACGGTCAACAACGGCAAACTGAACGTGCCGGATAATCCGATTCTGCTATTTATTGAAGGCGACGGTATCGGCTACGACATTATGACCGCCAGTAAACGCATCTGGGATGCGGCGGTACAGAAGGCTTACGGCGGCCAGCGCAAAATCGCCTGGATGGAAGTCTATTCTGGTGAGAAAGCGGCAAGCATTTACAATGGTGACTATATGCCGGAAGAAACGTTTGATGCCCTGCGCGAATTTCTGGTTGGCATCAAAGGGCCGCTGACAACGCCTGTAGGCGGCGGTTTCCGCAGTCTGAATGTCACACTCCGCCAGGTGCTTGATCTGTATAGTTGTGTGCGTCCGGTGCGTTGGTATCGTGGTGTCCCCAGCCCACTGAAACATCCGGAAGAAGTCGATGTGGTGATCTACCGCGAAAATACTGAAGATGTTTATGCAGGCATCGAATACGAATCCGGCTCGCCAGAAAATAAGAAATTGGCGAAATTCCTGCGCGAGGAATTAGGTGCAGAATTTTTTGAAGATGCCGGCCTCGGCATCAAGCCGATCAGTCCATTTGGCAGCAAGCGTCTGATCCGCGCAGCCATCCAGTATGCCATTGACCACAAACGCAAGAGTGTCACACTGGTTCACAAAGGCAATATCCAGAAGTTCACCGAAGGTGCGTTCCAGAAATGGGGTTACGAAGTAGCCGCAGAAGAATTCCCCAACGAAACTATTTCATGGGCAGATGTGGAAGCCAAGCACGGCGGCAAAGTGCCAGAAGGTAAAATTCTGATTCAGGACACCATCGCCGACATCATGTTCCAGAAGATGTTGCTGCGTCCGTCAGAATTTGAGGTTATTGCTACCCCGAACCTGAATGGTGACTACTTGAGCGATGCGATTGCAGCCGAAGTTGGTGGTGTCGGTATTGCCCCAGGAGCGAACATTGGCGACACAGTGGCACTGTTCGAGGCCACCCACGGCACTGCCCCCAAATACACCAATCTCGATAAAGTGAATCCCGGTTCGCTGTTGTTCAGTGGTGTCATGATGCTGGAACATATTGGTTGGCAGGAATCGGCTGATCTGATTACGAAAGCATATGAGAAGACGCTGGATGAAAAGATTGTGACCTATGATTTCGCGCGCCAGACACAGGGTGCAACCGAAGTCAAGACCAGCGAATTCGCTACTGCGGTCATCCGTAATATGGGCTAAACTCTAGCACACCTGAAACACTCCTTTAGGCTATAAAAGGCGGCTCTTGTTGGGTGATTCACCTACGCAGAGTCGCCTTTTTATTGAATAGGCGTAACAATATAAGCAAGATAAGCGGTAAACAGGCTGCGGATTGCTAACGGGGATTTCCAGCAAACCTTACTTAGGTTATATACTTGTGAAAAATTGGTTAGAAACCGCCGTAAGTTGGGTTCGGGAATCGAAACCTTTTATCTTCGTTAAATAGACTTCGATTATAATGTGAAAAACGTGACAATACACGGCAACACAGTTTGGGGAATTATGCCCGATTCCAATGGCTCAAATGGACATAAACATAAAGTTCTCATCGTTGATGATGAGGATATGACGCGCGTTCTCCTTGTGCACGTCTTCGAACGAATGCGGGTAAAAGGGCTGCAAATCCTGATGGCCGAAGATGGCGAAGAAGCCTTGAAAATCGCCGAAGACGAACGCCCCGATTTGATTTTGCTGGATGTATTGCTGCCTAAATTAAACGGCTACGATGTTTGCCAGCGCGTACGTCGCATCACGGATTACAATCCGTATATTGTCATCCTGACCGCGCGTGGCAATAGTACTGACCGCCAGCGTGCAGAAGCTATTGGAGCCAATGACTTTATGACCAAACCTTTCAACCCCTCCCGGTTGATGGGTCAACTGGGCAACATTTGGGGTTTGTAGAAAGCGGTCTGCCGGCCGCAACCTGCCATCTATTTTGAGATAGTATTGATCTGTGACGAAACCAAGCCTGAGCATCATTCTCCCTACGTCGCTGCTGGATGACGTTGTTTTTTCCTTCGAGTCACTGTTTGGTATAAAGGACTCGGTGGCACTATTTGAGTTGGATGGCAGCTACTACTACGGGGTAAAACGTGACCAACCGGCTGACTGCCAGGAAACCTTGCATGTCGATAACGAAATCATCGGGAAGGTCGCATTATACGGCGAGAATCTGGATCCCCAGTTACCTCGTGCGCTGCACCACCTCAGCCTCACACTTTCTATTTTGGCGACTGAAGCCTGGCGTCGTAATCTGCTGGCAGATGAAGTCCTCGACCGCTACGACGAATTGAACCTGATTTACGGCTTAGGTACCAGTTTCGTACAGGGTATTCCCCAGGACGAGATTGTTCGAAACGTGCTGGAAGAAACCAATCGTATCATTCAAGCTGACGCTGGGGTAATTTATGTCGTTGAAGACACAGGCGACGATTCCAGCATTAAGATCAAACCCGTCAGCTATTTTGGCGAAAAATCCACGCCAGATTTCTGGTCAGGCCGGGTGCATGAACTCGCACTCAGCACCCTGTATGCCTATGAACAGGCACAACTTTTCGATGCTGACCGGATGATTTGTGCACCACTGCGTTACAACGAAGAAAAACTCGGCGCATTGGTGCTGCTCTACGAACGCGAAGACAGCCACTTCAAAGCCAATGAAGTTAATCTGCTGACCACGCTCACCCAAAATACTGCATTGTTCATTTACGCGGTTCGGTTAGTTGATCGGCTGGCACACGAGAAAACCCAACTGGAAGCAACACTCAATGAACTTCAGGCCACCCGCGACAAATTGAGCCAAGCGGAACGGTTAAGTTTGATTGGGCAAGCGGTTGGCAGCGTGGTACATGACATCCGCAAGCCAATGGCATCCGTGCGACTCTTAGCCGAAGAATTGGGTCACCCGGCCAACGACCCTGAATCACGGGATTATATGGTCGGCCAGATCATCAAGTATGTTGATCTGGTTTCCGATATTGCCCAGGAAATTCTGGAATACGTTCGGGGCACCGAAAAAGTCGAAATGAAGCCCCTTGAAATCGAGAAATATCTGAACGAAGTTGCGGAATTATTGATGCCGCGTGGTTTGGAGCGATCGGTTAGTTTGGTGCTCAATACCGAAAAAGCGCGTGGCATCTACGCCAATATCGACTATAACCGCATGATGCGTGTGTTTCAGAATCTCGTTAACAATGCGGTGGATGTCTTGGAAGAACACAGCGGCAGTAAAGTGGAAATTGCTGCTGAACCAATGGGAGATCACATCCGCTTTATGGTCACGGACGACGGGCCGGGTGTGCCCCCAACAATTATTGATACTTTGTTTGAGCCATTCGTAACGATGGGCAAGTCACACGGCACCGGATTAGGGTTGGCAATTGTGGCACGTATTGTGGCGGTACATGGTGGAACAATTCATTATGAACCTGCGCCAGAGGGTGGGGCGCGTTTTATCATCCTGATTCCGCAACGAAAAACTAAGTGATAAAACAACAAAAAAGAGGACAGCCGCTGAGATGCCCTCTTTTAATTCTAGCTCACTGTAAAGGTACAGGTTCCACTTTCACCAGGCCGATTCGTGCCGGGGCCGAATACATCGTAACCATCGGTGATCTGCTGCCGCCAGGTTACATTGTAAGTGATGGTATGCTGTCCGGCAGTCAGCGGGCCATACGGCACAAACCAATAGATATAATGGTTGCCGTCTGCCTGCTGGCGAACACGGGTTGAATACAACCGCCAGTCCTGCAGCAGAACCCCATCCACTCGCACCTCATAGATCACATTATCAAGATGCTGCTGAATGTATTCTGTATCACTGACATACCAACTCCAGAACACATCAATGGTTGCTCCTGCTGAGAGGTTGGTGGGTGCAGGCTTACCAAAAATCCGGTTATCGCAATACGCCAGCACATCTACACCTTGCTGTGAAGTCGCGTTGCCTTCACCTCCAACACCTGTTCCAGCTGTGACTGTCGCCCCAATAACCGGGATAGTTGGTGTGCCGGGGACACTGGTGCTGCCAACTGGCGTAAAGGTAGCTGTTGCACCCGGAACCGTTGGCAAACTGATTCCACCAGCCAATGCGGTTGCAGTTTGCTGAATCGAATTCACGTCAATGACCGGGATTTCAAACGGTGTTGGTGTAGTAGATTCGGGTGTACCCGGTGGTGTAGCGGTGACAACTGAACCCGGCGGAGTAGGTGTTATTGTTCCACCACCGAAGATAGCCGTCGGTAACGGTGTTCCCTGTGCCAATGCGGTCAAATCAGGCGAAGGAGTAGCCGTAGGTACACCTGTTGGCACCGGATTGACACGCACCAAGCTGGTCGCAATCCAGCCCTCACGCCCATTTTCCATGCGGATATTCAACCACTTACCATCCTCATTTTGCCCCAGAATTTGTACCCCTGTGCCGGGTGTCAGTGCCTCAATAGCATCAAAAGCCACCCCTGGCCCTTCACGCACATTAACTGATTGCAGCGAGGCAATGATACCTGTCACAGGTGGGGTAGCGGTAGGCGTCGGGGTATCAGATGGTGTAGGAGTGATCGGTGTGTTGGACGGTGTATAGGTGTAAGTCGGCAGCGGTGTACGCGTCGGAATGGGTGTAGCGGTGAAACGCGGCGTCATACTGACGATAGGCGCAAGCGTATCAGTGGGGATAAGCACCTGCTGCGAGTCTCCCCCGCCCCCAGTGCAAGCCGCCAGTGCGAACATGGCAACGATCAGTAAGCGAGTCATTTTTTTCAAGGCCGTGTATCTCAAACCAATATAACCAGTACTGCCAGTCAGATTAGCAGGATACCCTCAGACTCGCAAACAGGCAAATTGTCCCAGCATTGTCCTGCTACATTTTTATAAAAACTTCTTTACTTGAACAAAAGGGAAGTGCGTGGTACTTTTAGGTGAGTAGTTGTGTTATACGACAGTCTATTTTTCCGGGGCGCTATGGACAGCGAGATCAAATCGAACAATTGGCAGGATTGGACTCTGCTTGGCCTGCGCTTCGCTTTTCTATTATTCATTGGTCTGACGCTGTTCCTGTCAGAGTCTTCAGATGGCCTCCCGCTGTATCCGCCTAATGAAACTGTGATTGTCCTGATCGTCGGTGTGATTGCAACGCTGCTTATCACCATTCCAGTAGTCTTTCCCGCTTTCAAGAGTGTTCTACCCTTACTTGTTAGTTTGGGGGATTGGGCAACTGCCGCCATTGTTACCTATGTTACCCGGGGCGAACCTACATTGATGGTTGCAACTGGGGGTCTGCTGGTTGTTTCCAGCGCCCTCCGTTTGGGTATGACATGGGGTACAGTGGAAGGAACAGGTGTAATTGTTGCAATGGGAGCGGTGCTGGTGTTTATTTTTGGCACAGACCGCATCAGCGAAGCCCTCGCCCAAGAGGGCTTACCACTGTTGATTGTTGCCCTGTTTGCAGTGGTTGCCAATACATGGGCTTTTGTATTGCGGCGGCAGTTGAATGTTCAGGAAAGTGAACTTCACGAAGTCCATGTTTCCAAGGCCATGCAAGCCACCAATATGAAAGAGCGTACCCGCGCTATCTATGAAATGGCTGCTACGCTCAGTTCAACCCTTAATTACGAAAAAATCCTCGACTCCGCCATGAACGCCGGGTGGCTCGGCCTGCGCGATATGACCCAAAAGACTCAGCCGAATGACAAAAACCCCAATCGGCTGGTGAGTATGGTGATGCTGTTCCGCGCCTCGGATAACCAGCTTCATGTGGTTGTCAGCCGGGGATTAGCCCGCACCGATGAGAACCGTGTGATGCCGGGCAATGAAGGTGTGATGGGCGAGGCACTGACACAGTGCATCCCGATCTTTGGTAAAAATGCCCGCAAAGACCCTGAACTGGGCGATTTTGTTGCCTTCCAAAGTATGCGTTCCTTATTATGCATTCCGCTGCGGGCCGGGTTTGATAACTTCGGGGTGATGGTTTATGGCAGCGAACAGAATGACGCCTTTACTGATGAACATACCGAACTGCTGACCGCTATCGGTACACAGGCAACCGTCGCGCTGCAAAACGCTGTACTTTACGAAAATCTGCAAAGCGAACGTGACCGCATCGTCGAAGTTGAAGAAGAAGCCCGCAAAAAACTGGCGCGTGATCTGCATGACGGCCCAACCCAAAGCATCTCCGCCATCGCCATGCGTGCCAACATCATCCAGCGAATGTTGGAAAAAACGCCTCTGGAAGTGCCTGCTGAGCTGAAGAAAGTCGAAGATTTGGCACGCAACACCACCAAAGAAATTCGGCACATGTTGTTCACCCTGCGCCCACTGGTGCTGGAAAATCAGGGTTTGACCGCCGCACTCAGCCAGCTTGCGGAAAAGATGAAGGAAACCCACAATCAGAATGTGGTAATTCGGGTCGGCAAAGACGCGGAGAAAATGCTGGACACACATCAGCAAGGAACCATTTTCTATATTGTTGAAGAAGCTGTAGGCAATGCCCGCAAACATGCTGAAGCCTCGCAGATTACAGTCAACGTCATAAAGCAGGAAGATGTCATACTGATTGGTGTTGTCGATAATGGCAAAGGATTCGATACCAGTGCTGTCGAATCCAATTATGACAAACGTGGCAGTTTGGGCATGGTTAACCTCAAAGAACGTACCGAACTGCTCGGCGGCACACTGCGTATTGAAAGTCAAATCGGCAAAGGAACATCCATCAGCGTACTCGTCCCGATTAAAGACGATCAAATGAACCCGCCTGACCGCCGTTCACGCCGCGCCGCTTCAACTGGCAGCACTAGCAAATTAGCTGCCCATGCAGTTGAGCGAATTCGCACTGCTCAGCAGGACGCCAACGGTCGCCAATATTAATACTCCATGACCCACAATCCATCTGAACTCGCCGCCCTGCGCGGTGAACCGAGTTATGTTTGGCGTGCCGGACAGGAACGCCGTCTGCAAATGATCGCACATTGGGTGCAGTTACAGGACGCCCACGTTCTCGATCACGGCGGCGGCAACGGTATGTATGCCTCTCAAGTCCGCCGACGATATACCGATCACGTCGAAGTCTTTGATATTGAACTCGAACGTGCTCTAGAAGCTCGTGTCGAAATCCCTCATGCGTTGGTCGCCGCCGCCGAACACCTGCCCTATCCATCTGATTACTTTGATGCCATCCTCTCCAATGAGGTACTGGAACATACCGCCGATGATCGCCAATCCGCGAAAGAAATGACTCGTGTGCTAAAACCCGGTGGACGCATGGTGATTTTTGCGCCCAACCGCTGGTATCCATTTGAAACACATGGTCATTACTGGCGAGGAGAATATCATTTCGGCAATACACCCCTCATCAACTATTTGCCGGATATATTGCGTAACCGCCTTGCTCCGCATGTTCGTGCCTACACCTCACATGGTATTCGACGGCTATTTGATGAGTTACCCATTCGTGTTATCCATCACAGCCATATCTATGGTGGCTACGACAACATCATCGCCCGCTTAGGCAGTGTCGGGAAACTCATTCGCGGCACACTTCAAGGCATCGAAGGAACCCCCTTAGATACTTTTGGCCTTTCGCATTTACTCGTGGTGGAGAAACTTCCTTGAATAATCTGCGTGATTTCTTCTTGCTTGATCCCAATGTCGTCTTTTTGAATCACGGTTCCTTCGGTGCGTGCCCGATTCCAGTATTTGAAACTTACCAGAACTGGCAGCGCGAGTTGGAACGCCAGCCCGTTGAATTTCTGGGTCGCCGCAATGACCAACTTCTGGATGCTGCACGTATAGCTTTAGCAGCTTATTTGAACGCTGACGTAGACAATCTGATTTTTGTCCCCAATGCGACCATTGGCATCAACACAGTAGCCCGTTCGCTTTCCTTGCAACCCGGCGACGAAATTCTGGCGACTGACCACGAATACGGCGCACTCGACTACACATGGAATTTCGTCTGCGGCAAAACAGGCGCAAAATACATCCGTCATCCTGTTCCGCTGCCCGTCACCAGCCATGCAGATTTTGTTGAATCCTTTTGGAGGGCGGTCACACCCCGCACCAAAGTGATTTTTATCAGCCATATCACCTCGCCAACCGGGTTGATTTTTCCGGTAGAGGAAATTTGCCGCCGCGCCCGCGAAGCTGGCATCCTGACGGTAGTGGATGGCGCACATGTACCCGGTCACATCGCATTGGATTTGAAAGCCCTTGACCCGGATTTCTATTCCGGCAACTGCCATAAATGGCTCTGTGCGCCCAAAGGTGCAGCTTTCCTTTATGCCCGCCATGACCATCACCCCATCATCGACCCATTGGTGATTAGTTGGGGTTATGTGGAAAATGCCTCGTTTGTGCAGCGCAACCAGTGGCAGGGCACGCGGGATATCGCTGCTTTTCTTTCCGTACCCGCTGCCATCGAATTTCAAGGATCCCATAATTGGGATGTCATCCGCGCCAACTGTCACGCACTCATCAGCGAAACGCGAACACGAGTAGCAGAACTGTTTGATCTGCCGCCCATCAGCCCGAATTCAACCGATTGGTTGGGGCAGATGCTCACTTTCCCGCTGCCACCCTGCGATGCGCTGGCCGTAAAAACCCGCCTCTACGATGAATTTTGCATCGAACTGCCGCAGGTTGTCTGGAGCGACCGCCCGCATCTGCGTGTCTCGTTTCAGGGCTACAACACCAGTGAAGACCTCAACCGCTTAATCGATGCCTTGAAAGTGATCTTCGATCTCGGCTAATGCGCTCTTTTTCTTGGCGTCTCGGCGGTTTATCCCCTAAACCGCCGCGCTTTCTAGCGCCAGATCATGCAGCTTAACCACTGCTCTTTCCAGATCGCTTTCCGCTACCACGAACGAAATGCTGCATTCGGATGCCCCTTGAGCAATAGCGATTACATTAATGCGGTTGTCGCCCATCACACTGAACACTCGCCCTGCTACACCCGGTGTCCCGCGCATCCCCGCCCCTACCGCCGTGATAATCACCACATCGTCCTGAATATCCACCTTCTCAATATCGCGGCGGGCAATCTCCCCGCCCAGTTCGCTTTCAATCGAATCTTTGACGTTCTCTGCTGTGCCATCGGTCACCAGAAAACAAAAACTCTGCTCAGATGACGACTGTGAGATCATCAAAATACTCGCGCCTGCATTTGCCGTAGCCAGAAAGGTACGTCCGGCGATGCCCGGAACGCCGATCATGCCCTTGCCACTGACCGTCAGCAGGCTCACATTGCGAATGCTCGTCACAGCTTTAATGACCGTCGCTGTTGGTTCACCGTTCTCGCGGATGAGCGTTCCCGGAAATGTCGGGTTAAATGTATTGCGTACCCAGATTGGAATGCCTTTATCCAGAACCGGCTGCACCGTTTTGGGATGCAACACCTTCGCCCCATAAAATGCTAATTCACCAACTTCCTGATACGAGACATAAGGCAGCACCCGCGCCCGTTTGTCCACACGTGGATCAGTGGTCATCACACCATCCACATCCGTCCAGATAATCAGTTCATCGCTGTCGGTCGCTGCTGCAAAGATCGCACCGCTGTAATCGCTCCCGCCGCGTCCCAGAGTTGTGATCGCCCCTTTTTGTGTCGCCCCAATAAAGCCGGTGATAATCGGTGTAACACCCTGATCCAAAGCAGGTTTCAATTTATTTTCCACCCGTGCTTGCGTCTCGTCCCAAAGTGGGGTCGCACCCTGATGGCGGTCATCCGTCAGCAGAAATTCACCTGCATCATAAGCCGCTGACTCGACACCACTAGCCTTCAGTGCCGCTGCCACCACACGGCTGCTCAACCGTTCGCCGTAAGCTACAATTGCGTCACTCACACGGGCGGTATTTTCGCCTAAAATTGTCACCGCATTGCAGATTTCGGTGTATTCGTTGAGCAAATGGGTAATCTGGGAGAAGGTTTTCTCACGTAGTTTGCCTGGTGGAACCAGTCGATTCAGCGTGTCCTCATGCCGTTCCCGCAATTTGTCTGCCGTCGAAAGATATCCCCACTTATTGCCGGAAACCGCCGCGTTCACCGAAGCCAGCAAATTATCCGTAACGCCCGCCATCGCAGAGACAATCACAATGACGCGGTTGCCCGCCTCACGTTCGGTCTTGACGATCTCCACCACATTGCTGATCGCCTCCGGGCCGCCGACGGATGTACCGCCAAATTTCATCGTTATCGTTTTCATGAGTGCCTTCTCCAGATAAATAAAAAAGCGTGTGGGGGATTTCCACACGCTTCGTTCGCTTACGTCGTCGCTGCCTGTCTATGGCAATCGGAAACTCCCCCGCATTTTTTTATGTGGAGTAGTAGTACCCATACCCATAGTCGTGCAACAAATTGTCAGGATGTTCATTATTTGGCTCACTTCCTTGACGGCGATTAGCTTACCGCGTCGGGAAAAAGCTGTCAAGCGAAGAGTTAAGTCGTTACCGAAGCCGGACATGCTGAACTTGAAAATTGGCTCACAACCCCACAAGCACTACCTGTCTACCGTGAACCTTTTCTGGTGCAGTTATTCTTCGCCGGCGGGATTTCCAATATCCGCATCATTGAACTCCTGACTCAGCAAATGGAGGCACATCAGGAACGGTTGGCGCACTATCATGCCATCCTATTGCCCACATTGGCTGAACTTGGTCTTCAACGATTGACTCTCGAACTCGGACCCAGCAGTGAAAAAATCATATTGTCTGGCTGGAACAAGCCACCAACTTTGTGCGTAAATTCCCGGAGTAACCAATGCGCCTGAAATCAAAGCGATGTACAATGTGTGAAGGTAAATAATTTATAACCGGAGGGCATATGGCAGCGACAAAAGCGGAAGTCACCACCAATGGATTGCGTGTTCGCTCAGGGCCAGGCACAAACTTCGGCATCATCGACAGCCTCAACAAAGGCGCACAGCTAGATGTTGTAGAAATACAGGGCGATTGGATCAAGGTACGTTACAAAAATGCTGATGCCTATGTATCGGCTCAGTTTGTCACCATCAAGTCGCTTCAGACCGTTTCAGGTTTTCTGATTGAACAGCCCGACTTGTTGGAAGTGTCGCTTATACCCCAATTCATCATCCCAACCGATGGATTGGCAGGTGCGGAACTAGCAGTTGCCAATACATGGAATGCTTACGGCAACTTTATGACTCGGCTGGCTGATCTGCTCAATGTACCGGTTGGATCGCTGGTCGCGGTCTTGGTGGCTGAAAGCAGCGGGCGGGCTTTCGCGGCAGATGGCCGGATGATTATCCGTTTTGAAAATCACCTTTTTTGGCGTTATTGGGGAGAGAAAAACCCGGAAATTTTCAACCGCCATTTCAAATTTGACACCAGTTCCCCCAAGAACAATTGGAAATTACATCAATTCCGCCCCAGCCTTCAGGATACTTGGGAAAACTTTCACGGCACACAAGCCAAAGAATGGAATGTGCTGGCCTTTGCCCGCGCACTGGACGATAGAGCCGCGCTGTTCAGCATTAGCATGGGTGCGCCACAGGTAATGGGTTTCAACTACAAACTGGTAGGCTACGAAAGCGTCCAACACATGTTCGACGCCTTCACCCGCAGCGCCCACGCTCAAATTCTGGCAATGTTCGACTTTGTGAAGGGGCCAAGCACTGATTCGCGTGCTATTCGCGCCCTTCAGAGCAAAGACTATCTGACGTTTGCCAGCATCTACAACGGCCCGGCCAATGCCCCTACCTATGAGGGGATCATCAAAGCCCGCGCCGATATGTTCGACCGTCTGATTGTGAAAGCCGCCCCTGTACAACCGCCGCCAACCGATCAACGCGGCCCAGTAGAAGCGCCAACACCGACCACACCAGCACCCATACCAACCACACCAGCGCCCACGCCAACCACTCCAACGCCTACTGCTCCAACACCCAGCATTCCAGTCTCCGCCCCGCCTCCCATCATTGAGGTAACATCACCTGCTGCCAATGTAGGTGAAGTCCTTATTTCAACCACCGAAGGGTTGAAAGTACGTAAAGAACCAGTGCTCGATCGCAGCGACAAAAATGTCATCGAAAAACTTCGTAAAAATGAACCTGTTACCCTGCTTGAACCGCTGGATGATTTTCTAGCCAAGATGATGAAAGGTGAAAAAGGCGGCGAATTCGCCCGCATCCGTACTGATGAAGGCCGCGAAGGCTTTGTTGCCGCATGGTTGCTCGCCCCCGGCGAAGCCATCGTCAAAGCTACTACGGATAAATACATTGATTCAATTCCTGACCAGTACCCCATCCCGTCGGCTTATGACGCACTCTGGGCAATGCAGGATCACCTCGGCCTGCCCGACCCATTCACCAGCCTCCCGGTGCAAATTCGCTCACAGCATAAACTGGTCAATATGCAGGTCAACGGCTTCGGCCCCAACACTTTTGCCGCCCGTAACTGGCGTAATTGGTACAGCCGCATCGGTGGAATGCACAATGGTCATGATTTCATTGTCGAAACGGGCACACCCCTGCTGGCAGTTGCAGACGGGGTCATCATCAGGAAATGGGTGTTCATGGGCAACCCCAATGAAAAAACGGTAGTGCTGTGGCCGTTCCTGCCGGAGCGTTTTAATGACAGCAAAGGCCGCCGCATGATGAGCAACATTCTGGTTGCTTATGGGCACATGAGCAATAACGCGCTCAAGAAAGAACTTGATGTAGTCAAAGCAGGGGAAGTCATCGGTGTTAGCGGCACACCCGCCGGATCAACAACCAATGATCATTTGCATCTGGAAGTTCACTGGCTGAGTGGCGACACAGGCTTCCTGAATGTACGTAAGTTGGGAGCGCGGCAACTGCTCACTCAGTTCAAACGCCCGCAGCCCTTCAGCAATCAGGTGCCCTGGAACACCCTGCTGTTTTACGAACGTCGGCTGATTAAATATCAGTTACATCAGAGCAAAACCATCGGCTACAATGGTCGGCCATCCTATCCTACACAAGCCATGCTCAAGGATTTGGGCATCACCCATCTGCCGGCCTTAGACGATTTTACGGTAGCGTTTTTCGAATATGGTATTCCAGTTCTCTGGGAAAAACGCAGCAAGCCGTGGCCGGAAGGGATTGTCACGATGGATGTGCTGTCAGAACGGTTGAAAAAGTTCAACAAGTATGAACCCTATCCAGCCGATTTTCTGAAGTAACCCAATCGGGGGTATGTCACGTTGATATACCCCTCCTGAAAACTTATACAGCTACTTCCTGAAGTGGTGCATCAATAGCGGTTACAGCTTCAACGGGTTCATAATCTGGCACATCACGCTCAAAATGCCGCAGGCTGGGTAGCAAATAAAACGCGACACACACAACTGTCAGAACTAACCCGCCAATCACCATCATCAATCCAATCCCCGCCCCGGCATTGGAACCTACCAGCGGCGCAACGGTTGACCAACCCGCCTGTACAACTGCTGGTTCAAAAACCGTATCAGCCAGCGGCCCAACTAACCAATAAGCCAGTGGCGTCATCAACATCGCAATCTGCCCAACGGCTGCAAATACCCGCCCCTGCAAATCTGGTGGCACTTTGCCCTGCAAGATCGAGAACAAGCACGCATTCGCCAGTGGTGGGCAGAACATAATTAAAAACATCGCCGCGCCCATTGCAACTGGATGCTGTGCAAAACCAAATGCGCTGGCAGCAATACCCATCAAAATGATAGCTGGCATCACAGTATGGATGCGTGGCCGCGTCCCGCCCCATGTTGCGATGAGCAGCCCGCCAGCAATGGCTCCAGCATTCATCACGCTCAATAGCACCCCCAGCAGCACTTCGTTATTATCTGTTCGCAGCAATATGTACGGTGTATTCATAATGCCCAGACCGTTCATCACGAAGTTCACCAAACAGGCACAGATCAACAGCAGCACCATCGGCTTGTACGACCATAAGTAGCTAAACCCCGCCGTAAATTCCCGCCAGAACGACCCGCGCGACTGCTGACCCACATCCGTCTGTGCTGGACGCGGAATATGCGAGAAGAACATGACCACCATTGCCACGCCAAAAGTGAACAGATCGAAAAGAATGACCCCTTCAACGCCCACCATCGAATACAGCAGACTGGCGGTGGCAGGCGCGATCAACCCGGCGGCAGGCATCACGAGCTGTTGGATAGCGTTCGCCCTGTCGCGGTGTTCATCTGGAACCAGCATAGCCACCGACGCACCAAACGCTGGCCCTTGGAACATCTCGGCTGAACCCTGAAGAAATGCGAGGATATACAGGTATTCCACCCGGAATGTGCCTGTCAAAAACAACAGAAACAGCACAGCTGTACAAACCGCTTGCCCCGTATCGGACAACACGATAATCACACGGCGATCATAGCGATCCGCCAACAGCCCAGCCACGTTTGAGCCAAGAATAGTCGGCAGTACCCCAAAAAACGCAACCAGCGCCAACGGGGTAACATCCCCGGTCTGCTGAAATAACCAGATGCCAACCGCCAGTCCGGACATTCGGCTGCCAATCATGGAAAAAGCCTGCGTAAGGACGATTGTATAAAAGGTGGAAAGGCCACTTTTTTGTTTCACGGACGAATGCTCCCCTATTTCAATTCCCGCACTTACCTCCTATACGTATGAGCTTTTAAAATGTTCACCCACAGCACAATTTGATGGGCAGGATGGCATATTGAAGGGTAGATGGACGTGCTACACTTAGCAAAAATGCAGTCGAGGTATACGCGGATGTCGCCCTGTTACATTCAGACACTTACATCAGATGGCCTCCACCCTGTCGCTTACACGGCTGACTCATTAGCCGATGCCGCCCGCCATGAACCACACAATGGTGTCTATACCGTCACCAATACTTACCAGACCTTCAAAGTCCTGAAATTGGATGCCCATTTAGATCGTTTGGAAGACTCTGCTCGCCGCGAAAATATCCCATTGAACCTCAACCGCACCGTCCTACGCGCTGCCCTCCGCAGCATGATTGCAGCAGCAAATTATGGTGATGTGCGTTTCCGCATCACCGTTCCCCATGACCAACCTGATCATCTGATTCTGTCCATTGAACCCTTCAGTCCGCCTGCCCCGGAAGTCTACGCGAATGGTGTCCACTGCATCACCCTGCCAAACAGCGCCCGCCACAACCCGGCGGCCAAAACCACTGACTGGATGCACGACCGCGAAAGCGTCAAGCTACCCGATGGTATCTATACCGGATTATTGCTCGACCATGATGACAATATTCTGGAAGGGGTCAGCAGTAACTTTTATGCTGTCCTGAATGGGGAACTTCGCACGGCTGGCGAAGGGGTGCTGCTAGGAATCGCCCAGCAGATTGTTTTTGAAGTTGCTTCGGGCATCCTCCCACTGCGACGGGAAGCCGTCAACATCAACGACTTATCTCAACTGAGTGATGCTTTCATCACCAGCAGCAGTCGGGGCATTGTGCCTGTTGTCGAAATTGACGGTCTGAAAATTGGAGAAGGTAGACCCGGTTCATACACTCATGCCCTCAGACAGGCCTATGTCGCTTGGGTCGAATCCCATCTCGAAGAACTCTAACCGAAAATTAAAAGTGATGAATTCGTCTAATACTCGTCGCATGTAACTCATTACTTCGGCTAAGAACCTGTTTGGAAATCAGATGTTTTTCCTGCGTGTAGAGGACAACCCTGCATCGCCCCAAACAGAAAAAGTGAATATTCAAACAGATTCTTAAGGATATTGACAATAAAAACGATTTCTGATAACGTTATCAGAAATCGTTATCAGAAATTTAAACCTTAATGAGCAAAAGAAATACCAATTCACAGAATGAGGTTCGTAGTGTGACCATAGCGGATGTTGCCAAAGCCGCTGGTGTTTCTGTTCCGACCGTTTCTCGTATCCTCAATAACAAGGAATACGTAGCCGACGAAACACGCCAACGTGTTCATGAAGCTATTCGCACGTTGGGGTATGCCCCCCACACCCAGGCCCGGCGTTTACGTGGTGGTGCGACCATGACGCTTGCGCTGCATCATCCTATCGAATCCCCACATGATCTCAGCAGCGTCATCGAGACTTCGTATTTTACAGGCACAGCGGAAGCGGCCAGCGAAAAAGAATATTTCATAAACTTCCTTGTTTCGCGGCTAACCCCCGAATCATTACTCAATATGTACCGGAGCAATCAGATTGATGGGATCATCCTGTTACAGGTTCGTTTGGATGATTGGCGTGTCAATCTTCTGCGGGAAAACAATTATCCCTTCGTTATGATCGGGCGTTGCGCTGACTTGGAAGGCTTAAGCTTTATTGACCTTGATTTTGAAAATGCCATGTTGTTAGCCTTCGATCATCTGGTCGGGTTGGGACACCGAAACATTGGGTTTCTGACTTATCCGGAGGCTTGGCGCAAAGTCGGCATAGGCCCCGCAGTTCGCTCTCTCGATGGATATACACGTGCTCTTAACCAATACGGCCTGCGTAGCTGTTACCGAGAGATTGGATTGAACAGCGTTGAAGAAGGCTTTGAGGGAACAAATGATTTACTTCAGGAAAACCCAGAACTGACTGCCATCGTCACCGTAAGCCATTTGACTGCGGCTGGCAGCATCAAAGCGCTGGCTCTACATGGACGTAGTGTTCCACAGGATTGCTCAGTCATGGCAATTGGGTTTGGCGGTAACTTCGCTAGTGTCGTTACACCCTCGCTGACCACCTTGGAATGGTCTCCCTATGAGATCAGTTATAACGCGACCATCTTAATGACTGAGACGCTGGCAACTGTGCAGTTCCCTGTCCAGCAGGTTTTAGTGCCACCAAAGCTCGTTATACGGGAAAGTACGAAGGAGGTAAGTTAACGCCGCTTCGACGTCAATAACCGTTCTGTTTAGCTAGTTACAACCGGTGTAGTTCTGGAGAAAGGTAAACGCCATCGTTGACCCGATAAGTTTTATTTCGCCAGTTTCAGGCTCAACATTGCAGGACATTCAAGCGTGGGTGGGCGCTACAGTTTCGAAGTGTCAAATATTACGCATTTAGAATTGCTAAGGAGAATTGATTCGTCATGAAGAAGCTAATCGTCATTGTTTTAGGAATGTTTGTGCTTCTTACCGTGGGAAGTTTACAGGCGCAGGAGCCCGTAACACTGACCTATATGGCAAGCCAAAATTGGGTAACGCAAGCAGAGATGGACTTAGGCGCGCGGTTCGAGGAAGAAACGGGTATTCACATCGACTACCAGATTATTCCAGCCGACCAGTATTTTACTGTCTTACAGACACGCTTGAACACAGGCGAAGCAACCGACATCTTTGGCGGACAGAGCGGCGTCACTGATCTCATCATCAATTACCATGTTGAAGAAAATGCCGTCGATTTATCCGATCAGGAATGGGTTGGGCGGATGGATCCCCTCGTTCTTGCTCAAGCCACTGTCAACGATAAAGTCTATGGGTTGACACTCTGGAATACTCTAGGCACCACTTGGGTTGTTAACTACAACAAGACCATTTTTGAAGAGCAGGGTCTAAGCGTCCCCACCACTTATGCAGAATTCAGATCGATTTGCGAGTCGCTGTTAAATGTGGGAACTACTCCGATATTTGAGCCGATTGCGGCTGGATGGCATCACGTTCTATGGTTCCCCGAGCTAGGACCTCGTTATGAAGAAGTCGCGCCCGGATTGGCGGAAATGCTCAATGCCAACGAGACGACCTTTGCCGATAACCCCACTATGCTGACCGTAGTGGAGCAGTTGAAAGACCTGTATGACATGGGCTGCTTTGGGGACAATGCGCTGGCAGATACCTACGAATACTTGCCGGAAGCACTGGCGAGTGGTGAATATGCGATGGCGGTAGCAAACCTGACTAACCCGCAGGTTGTCGGTGACGCCTTTCCAGATGTAAGCGCGGATACTTTCGGCTATTTCGTTATGCCCTTGGCGGACAATCAAAATTTGAATATTAATCCCGCAGGCCCCACCAAATTCATCTACTCAGGCTCGGAACACATTGCTGAGGCGCAGCAGTACTTTGACTTCCTCACGCGCACGGAAAATCTGCAATACCTGATTGACAACGACCCCAATACGCCGACACTGCCTTTTGATGGGCTGACCTTTAATCTCCTGCCCGGTCAGCAAGAATTTCTGGACTCTTTCCCGCCGGAAAAACGCGGCACGGTGTACCAGACGGCGGTGGACTATGTTAATCCACAATGGATGGACATTGGACAAGATTTGACAGCAATGTTCATTGGTGATATTGAGCCGAGTGAGGTGTTAGTGAGAATTGATGAACGGCGCGCTCAACAGGCGCAGACCGCGAAAGATCCAGACTGGAGTGAATAATATACATCCATAACAGTAGGTAGATCCGATGACAACCCAGGCTGACTATCGAGCCTGGGTTGTTGTCCACATAGATTGAAAACAGAAGTCGGAACTTAAAATGAAAAATAAAATTTACCCTGCCTACTTTATGTACGGGGCGCTCACTTTATACCTTGTGTTTGTTGTCCTGCCAGGATTCATGGGAATTGCGTATTCGTTCACTGATTGGAACAGTTACTCGACTGAAGTGAATTTCGTCGGGCTGGATAACTTCAGAACGATCCTTTCCAGTGAAGAAGGTTATCTTGATTACATCAACAATACGCTGTTTTTCACCTTCTACACGATTATCTTAAAAACTATCTTTGGTCTGGCACTCGCTTTACTATTAAATTATGGGGTTCGACGTCTGACCCATCTGTATCGGGTCATTATATACTTACCAGTGGTACTACCGACCATCGTGGTCGGACTAGTGTTCCGGTCAATCCTCAATCCACGAACCGGTATCCTGAACGAATTTTTCCGGGCAGTTGGATTGGATGCGCTGGCGCAGCCCTGGCTTGTGAATCCTGATATAGCGATGTTTTCCGTGATTGGGGTAGATACCTGGAAAGGCACCGGCTACATCATGGTCATCTTGCTGGCGGGACTCCAGACCATTCCCCAAGAATATTACGAGGCGGCTGAGATTGATGGCGCCAGCGCAATAGCAAAACTCCGGTTTATTACCCTGCCGCTGCTCGTCCCGGCGCTCACCGTCGTCACCGTCTTGAACTTGTTATACGGCTTGCGCGTGTTTGACATCATTTATGTTTTAACTGGGGGCGGGCCGGGTTATGCAACAGATGTGGTATTTACCGCAGTCTTTGATGAATTTTCCAAAGGTCGTTATGGCGTGGGAACGGCACTTTCCAGTGTGTTATTCATCGTCATGTCTGTCGCCGGCTTTTTTATCGTTCGCAGACTCACGCGCGATCCGGTTGAGGCGTAACCATGCAGCTCAATAAAATATTCCAAGGTACCCGCAATAATATGCTTGCGATGTTCGTCTGCTTGTTGGTGATTATTCCGGTATACCTGGTCATTGTCAATTCGCTCAAGGACTCCGCAGGGGCACGCACCATGAGCGCGGCGTTGCCTGATGCACTCCATTTTGATAACTATGCCACAGTGATTGAACGCGGGAAATTAGGGCAAACCTTCCTAAATAGTATGCTGTATGCGACCACCGCGACCATTATCAGCACACTTCTAGCGTCGATGACGGCTTACGTTCTATCCCGTAATCGAACATCGTTGAATCGGTATATCTACTTATTCATCGTTATGGGCATCGCCATGCCGCTGAACTTTTTTACCTTAACGAAAGTCATGCAGATCACCCAGTTAATTAATAGCCAGATCGGCATCATTATTCTGTATGCGGCGACACAAATTCCATTTAATGTTTTTCTGATATACGGATTTGTAGATGCTATCCCCGTAGAGCTAGATGAAGCTGCCATTATTGATGGCTGCGGCCCACTGCGTCTGTTCTTTTATGTGATCTTTCCGCTGTTAATGCCCGTCGTCGTTACAGCCGGTGTGCTGAATTTCGTTGGGATATGGAATGATTTTCTTCTCCCACTTTACTATTTGAACAACAGCGCTTATTGGCCGATGACGCTGGCCGTCTACAACTTTTTTGGGCGGTTCCAGCAAGATTGGAATCTGGTTTCAGCAGACATAGTGTTGACGGTGCTGCCAGTGCTGGTCATCTATTTAATCGGGCAACGCTTCATTCTCTCTGGATTAACAGCTGGAGCAGTAAAAGGCTAAACTTTAGACAGCGCTAGCGTAGAATAACAAAAATTTTAGCTACCGAAAAATGATCTCACGATTGACAAAAAGCCTTCATTATAAATATGGAGTACACACTTGCAAACCATCCAATACACTCTCCGGGACAATGTTGTGATTATTGAACTCCCTGGGGGATTTCTTGCACTAACACCTTACTCAGACAGCATTATTCGCGTGCGTTATGCGCCGACGCGAGAATTCAGTACAAAAGAAAGTTTGATGATCCAACATTACCCCGATGTATCACTCGATCTTGAGGTGAGTGAAACAGCGGATGCGCTCATTTTCTCAACACAGAAACTATCCATCCGCATGGACAGGCAGACCGGCGCGTTCACTTATCTGGATAGTTCAGGACAAATCCTGACGAAGGAACCAGATCGAGGGGGCAAAACACTCATACCGATGGATGTGATCAAATCAGTATTTGACGACACAGTGGAGGCTCAAATACGGAAGGACGCAGATGGTGTCCATGCCTATACCCCATCTGTCAGGCAGATCGTTGACCGCAAGGCCTTCCACACAAAACTGGAATTCGAATGGATGCCGGACGAAGCACTATATGGGCTTGGCTCTCACGAAGAAGGGATGATGAATCTGCGGGGGCAGCACCAGTATTTGTATCAGCAAAACATGAAGGCAGTTATCCCAGTTCTCCTCTCAACACGAGGCTACGGCATCCTGCTTGATAGTTATTCGCTGATGACTTTTCATGACGATGCGTTCGGTTCGTATCTATGGACAGATGTAGACGGTGAACTGGTTTACTACTTCATTTATGGCCCAGAGTTCGACCAAATCGTCCAGAGTATTCGGCAACTCACCGGCAAAGCAACCTTGCTGCCTCGCTGGGCTTTTGGCTATATCCAGTCCAAAGAACGCTATGTTTCGCAAGCTGAGCTGATCGATGTCGTCAAGGAATACCGGGAACGCGGTCTTCCACTGGACTGCATCGTGCAGGACTGGAAATCGTGGCCGCAAGACCTGTGGGGTCAGAAAACGCTCGATCCAGAACGGTTTCCTGATCCGAAAGGAATGGTGACGGAACTCCACCATCTGAATACGCACCTGATGATTTCGATCTGGCCGAACATGAATCCGGGCGGTGATAACTGGCGCGAAATGCGCGATCAGGGCTGCCTGCTGGGCAACCAGGGGACTTACGACGCATTCCAAGAAACGGCGCGCGCCTTGTACTGGAAGCAGGCCAATGAAGGGCTGTTCGTTCACGGGATTGATGCCTGGTGGTGCGACTGCACCGAGCCATTTCAGGCGGACTGGATGGGTGTTTTTAAGCCGGAACCAGAAGAACGTCTGCGGATCAAC
>JAIOHM010000212.1 GCA_019912965.1 Anaerolineae bacterium | reverse complement strand
CCCCTAACCCCTCCCCGTACCGGAGAGGGGAACAAAATCGGCGCGGTGGATTGGCTGGCGCGTGTTATGGGTTGGTAAGATTCGCAAATTTCTGCAAATTCTGCAAATGCAGCACAGGATTTTGTGCAAATTTTGCAGTTTGAGGGAGAACAGACATCCGAGAAATGAACGGATGTTCTCGTTTGAATAGTGTAACACAGATTGGGCAGGGCGGCGGTTCGAGTTTTCTAACAGAGCGATAGAGACTTCATAAATAAACAGTGGTTGATAACAGTTTATACTGAAGGGGATAGTTTCGGTGGCTACCCTTGAGGATTCTTGGTGAAACAAAGCCATAACAGCGGGTTTTTTGACACGATTTTGCATGTGCTGATTGCTTTGGGTTTGGTCAGTTTGACCCTCTTTTTTGCTGCTGACTCGTGGTTTGGCGCGATTGGGCTGCGCGCTTTTTATTTTTATGGTGGCATTGCAGTCGGGGTTGTCTGTTATTTGCTTATCCCTTTTGTGATTGTTTACGAAAACATGGCTAGCCGGACACGACTCTATTATGGACTCTTTAGCTTGTCCATTTTGCTTATTTTGATCATTTCTCCATTAATGCTTGTCTTTCTTATTGCTGGCTGGTTCTTTGGCTTTATATTTGGTTCGCTCTGGCTACCTATTGGGGTAGTGCTTGCAGCAATAGGAATTGTTTTAGTCATTCAGATTGCCTTGATCTTCAGCAAGCATCCCCGCACCGAAGCTGTCAAGAAAGGGTTCACAATTGTTACACTGATCTTCATGTCAGGATACATTATTGGCTGTGCGGCTTTTCCTCAGGTTGCCCAAGGTAAAATTATTGACCGATTTACTTATGGCGATCATCAATATTTTCTCTACATTAAGTTCGGCGGGGGAGATATTCCTGATGACTATTTGGCACTCTATGAGTGCAATTCAGCGGGATTATTTTGTGAAGTAACGTATGAAGCGCCAAGCGGATACTATCGGGAAAGCCAGTTGGCTATTGTGTACGATGCTGGTCAAGATGTGGTGGGAGCCGAAATTGATGGTCGCTTTTTACCAATTGAATTCAGTGAGGAAAATGCAGCCTATCTTTGTGAGTTTTTCGATGTTCCCTCATTTGTTTCATTTTGTACCCATTCTCAATTTCAAAATCACTACGGCTTTTTGCAGATGATGTGGTATGCCACACCCATAAATTACGAAGAGATTGTGTCATTTTTCGAGCGTGCTGGAACCTTTGATGCTCAAGCATGTCCACCGCCAGAAGTGGTTTTTGCAGATGGCAGCAAAGAAAGTTTTACTTGTCGTTTACGTTTTCCAGATAAACCGTATTATCTTGAGCTGTATATGAGTAATCGATACGGTTCTGTCCAGTACAATGTTGATTTGGTTTCTTCGGGGATATTCGAATCAGATTGATTGGTGGGGAAGTTCTTTCGATTGTGCGAGTTGTAAATAGCTGAAGTTATCTAGTGCCCTCTTATGTGAAGCCGTTGTAAATCCTGAAAAGATCGATTTGGTCTAGCAGGAACTTTGTCCGCGTGAAAGGCGTACAGCGGTGTAGAAAAGAAACTGATTTTGTGCAACCGGGGGCATTTTAATGACATTACGTGCTTTTAATATTCAAGCAGATGCAGACGTTATGGTTCCGCTTATTAAGGCAGCTTTCTACTATCCAGAGAACGATGCGTGGAATTTAAGCCCTGAAGAAATCACCAGTATTGCTGATGGTTTTAGCATACTTCGTAAGCTGTATCCTATCTTCCAGATTGGGGGGCTTTTTAACCCGACGCTTAAAACGGTCATGCGCGGGTACATCTGGGAAGTCGATGGGGAAGCGGTGGGGTTAGTCAACGTCTCACCTTTGGGTCTGGATAGTCAAACGTGGGTGATTGGGAATGTTGCTGTCCTGCCTGAGCATCGGCGCAAAGGGATCGCGCAGCAACTCATCCAGGCAACAGTTGACCTCGCGCGCCAACACCGGGTAAAACATGTGGTTCTGGAAGTGATCGCCGATAATGTCCCGGCTGTGAAGCTGTATGAAAACAAAGGTTTTGAGATTTACAGCAGTAGTGTGCAATTAAACCGGGATGCTGCGCTGGAAGCCCTTCCGCTCCCCGCACTGCCGGAGGGCTATCGGATTGAGCCATACCATGTTGGCGATTGGGAAGCCCGCTATACGCTGATGAAAAATATCACCCCATTAGCGGTGCAAGAATATGAACCGATCCATCGGAAAAAATTCTATAAATCACCCCTGATGCGGTTACTCCGTTCCATTGTCATCCTATTTGCCCCGGCGAAAAGCACGTCTTATCTGGTATGGCATGAAGCGACTCATGCGGTCGCTGCACGATTCGCCAGCCATTCACGCAGAAAAGAAGGTGGGATTAACGAGATTGAAATTGAACTTGATCCCAAACACGCTATCCTCGCGCCTTATCTGGTTCATCGGTGTGTTCAGGAGACGATTCAGTTCAGCCCCGGACGGGACATCGAACTCCGCACTGCGAGGTGGCAGGCAGATGTTCTTCAGGCCGCGTTGGATGCCGGGTTTGTCAATCGGACGGAGTGGTACATGATGGGGATGCATCTCGCCCAACCGTAGTTGGAGTATTTACGCTGAAAGTTGGGCATGATGCATCATGCCCCTACGAAAGATGGGTGATTGCGCGAATGAGAGAATGTGTGAAAATAGAAGGGATTAGGCTCTTTTTTGAAACAGGCTGTAAAATTAGACAAGATTTTTGATTAGCCCTCACCCCACGCTCGCTTGAGTCGCTCGCAGCCTCCCCGTACCGGAGAGGGGAGCAAATACAGGTGAAACAGAGGCATCCTGTAAAGTGTTAGGGGAGGGTTTTGCGGTTCAATTCATTTAGTGAGAAACTAAAGTAGCTTTG
>JAIOHM010000211.1 GCA_019912965.1 Anaerolineae bacterium | reverse complement strand
GTGTACTGCCGCGCGGTGAGGGGGCGGGACGGTTGGTGAGCGCCTTTGTGAAGAATCCAGTGGTGCGTTTTTCGACGCTTCTGATGGCGTCTTCAAATGCTTCTGCGAATTCGGTTACGGTGGGGTAGCGGTCGTTGGGGGTTTTCGCCAACGCCTGATTCAAAACGGTCTGGATGCTGGCAGGCAGTTCTTCACGCCATGTTTGTGGTGGGGTAGGTTCTTCATGTAAATGCTTATACATCAGGGCGGTCTGCGACTGGGCTTCAAACGGCAGTCGCCCGGTTATCATAAAGTAGGTGAGCGCACCCATTGCATACTGGTCAGTCGCCGGGGTGACGCTTTCGCCCTTCCATTGTTCAGGAGCCATGTAAGAAGGTGTGCCGACGATCATGCCTGCCCCGGTCAGCCCGGTGGTCGAAGCATTAGTCAGCTTGGCAATACCGAAGTCCACCACATAAGCCGCACCGCGATCATCAAACATAATGTTATTGGCTTTGATGTCCCGGTGGACGACGCCCCGCGAATGAGCATAATCCAGCGCACCTGCCAACGACTTGATGACTGTGGCGGTCTCGTGCAGCGATGGCAGTTCATTGTTGATCGCCCGTTGACTGAGCCTTTCTGCCAGCGAACCACCGTTCAGCAATCGCATGATTACGTAGCTCAGTCCACCAAATACGCCATAATCATAGACTGGAACAATATGGGCGTGTTCCAATCCAGCAGCGGTCTGTGCCTCGCGCCGGAAGCGTTCGATAAATTCACGTTCGGCGGCCAATTGGGGCGGCAGCACCTTCAGTGCAACCTCACGGTTGAGCGACGGCTGATAGGCTCGATACACCGCGCCCATACCGCCGATTCCCAGAATATCGCGGACTTCATAAGGGCCAAGTTTTTGCCCCCCGAGGTTATCAATATTGAGTGTGATGGGGGATTCGGTTAATCCAGCAGGGGTAGACTGCTGCTGGTTGCGCCAGTTGACAGTATTTTCCACCATGCGCGAGAGCATTTCTACGGCTGCCGAGAGATAAACGTTCTTGACATCAAACACCTGCACACCGTCAAATTCCAGCAGGGCTTTGATGTGCGGTGTCGGCAGTTTCTCCAACGGAATTGGGTCGTAGCTTTCCTGAAAGACCGGGATCATGGGCTTATTCTGGCGGTGAGCGTGTTCTACTTCCCGCTGCACCCACTCAGAATCAAAAGTGGTTTCACCCACCAGACACACAAATACATCCGAACTTTCAATCGCCGTCAACAGCCGGTTTGGGAATGCCCCGGCAGTATCCATGCGCTCGGTATCCAGATAAACGTCGATGTTCTTTTCTTTTAAGTCCCGCGCGATAAGTTGTGCCAGTAAGGCGCTGGGCTTCCGGCGGTAACTGATGAACACACTCGCCATAAAATGACCCGTTGTATGTGTGCGTTATTTGCCCCTACTGCTGAGTATAGATATATACAATCTGAATAGCAAACGCCTTAACCGTTTTTTCATACCCGGTTCGTTTTTCGCTATACTAGGCAAGCTCCTGAAAATTCTTCACTTTTAAATATGGGACTTCATCTTAAAGGGGTGTTGAATGGCTGAAAAGATTCGATGGGGTATTCTGGGCACGGGCAGCATCGCGACTAAATTCGCTGATGGGTTGTCTGTGCTGCCAGATGCCGAGGCTGCTGCGGTGGGTTCGCGGACGCAAGCGGGTGCTGATCGGTTTGGTGAGCAACATCAAATTCCGCGCCGCTATGCCAGCTACGAGGCGCTAGCAAATGACCCGGATGTGGATGTGATTTACATTGCTACTCCGCATACACTGCACAACGAAAATACGCGGCTATGTCTGGAAGCCGGTAAAGCGGTGCTGTGCGAAAAACCGTTTGCGATTAATGCTCAGGAAGCGGCTGGGATGATTGCGCTGGCGCGGGAGAAACGCCTGTTTTTGATGGAGGCCATGTGGACGCGTTATCTGCCCGTTATCGTTCATGTGCGCCGCCTGATTGCTGATGGTGTTATCGGCGAGGTACGGATGCTGACAGCAGATTTTGGCTTTCGGACGGGTTTCAATCCCGAAGGCCGCCTGTTTGACCCGAATTTGGGCGGTGGTGCGCTGCTGGATGTGGGCATTTATCCAGTGTCGCTGGCCTACGCGCTGTTTGGCAAACCTGCCGAAATCAAGACTGTAGCTGGACTGGGCGCGACCGGGATTGATGAGCAGTCCGCTTATCTATTCGGGTATCCCAGTGGTCAACTGGCGCTGTTGTCTTCGGCAGTGCGAACAAGTACACCTCATGAAGCGATCATTGCTGGAACAGAAGGCCTCATTCGCATCCCGGATTGGTGGCACGCCCGCCATTTTATCCTCTCCAAAGGGAGCGAAACAGAAGTGGTTGAACTACCTTTTCATGGCAACGGCTATAACTACGAAGCGGCTGAAGTCATGCGGTGCCTGCGTGAAGGTTTGCTGGAAAGCGAAACGATGCCGCTGGATGAAACATTGTCGATTATGGGAACGCTGGACGCTATCCGCGAACAGTGGGGATTGGTTTATCCGAAGGAGCGAGGTTAATTATGGAATACGGCAGTATACCCGGTATTGATAAGCCCATTTCGCGGCTGGTGCAGGGCACAGCCATGATCGGCAAAGAGAACGCTGATTGGGGTTTTGAACTGCTGGATGCGATCTTTGAACAGGGTTGTACCACCTTCGACACTGCACATGGGTATGGTCAGGGGGCAAATGAGCGCACGGTTGGCCGCTGGATTAATTCGCGTGGTATTCGCGATCAGGTGGTGGTGATCGGCAAATGTGCTCATCACAGTGAAGACCGCAGGCGGGTTACGCCTTTTGACATCACTGCTGATCTTCACGACTCACTGGCGCGTTTCAAATTCGACAACATTGATCTGTATCTGCTGCACCGCGATGATCCCGCTGTGCCCGTTGGCCCGATTATAGAAGTGCTGAATGAGCATTTACAGGCTGGGCGCATCCGTGCTTTTGGCGCTTCCAACTGGTCACATACGCGCATTCAGGAAGCCAATGCCTATGCCCGCACACATGGCCTTATCCCATTCATCGCCAGCAGCCCGAACCTCAGTCTGGCCGAACAGATCAAAGAACCCTGGGAAAACTGCGTCAGCATCAGTACCAACAAGGTAGCCCGCAATTGGTATCAACATGAACAGATGCCTGTGTTTGCCTGGTCGAGTCTGGCTGGCGGTTTTTTCTCTGGGCGCTTCACCCGTGATAATCTGAACACCTTTCAGGATTATTGGGAAAAAGTGTGTGTCGAAGCCTACTGCTATGACAGTAACTTCAAGCGGCTTGACAGGGCATACGAACTAGCGGCAGAACTAGACGTGAGCGTTCCACAGGTCGCGATGGCTTATGTAATGAGCCAGCCGCTGAATATTTTTGCAGTGGTCGGTTGCCACAGCGGTGAGGAATTCAAGACCAACATTGCAGCGATGAATCTGAAACTGCCACCTGAAACGTTGGCATGGCTGGAACTCAATCGGGATACTCGCTGACGACTAAATATCTCCAAACACCGCCCGCCGCAGCCGCCGGTGAAAATCGACGGCTGGCATTGTCCCATCGCGGACATCCGCGAATTGAATGTCAATGACGATGGGAAATTCCTCACCATCCAGCAATACTGGAAAGATCGGCTTTTTATAGCGTTTTGCCAGCAAAATCTCTTTTTTCACCCATTCCGACTGCTGGGCATGAGGCGTCATCAGCAGCACGAAAGCCGCACAGGTTTTAACTGCATCATCAATTTCGTCAAACCATGCATCGCCGTAATCAATCTTCGAGTCGATCCATACGGCGAATCCGTTGTGCTGCAAATGTTCGGATAGCTGTTGGGCATAACCCTTGTCCTGACGACTGTAGGAGATGAACAGATGCCTGGGGGTATCTGCAATCGCTTTTTCAAATTCGCGCACGAAGTCCATCACGGTTGGATAACGGTCTTCTGCCTTTTTCGCCATTGCCCGGAACAATACTTCATTTACACCATTTGGAATATCTTGCGGGAGGCTTGGAAGGCTTGCAGTCGCATGAAGCTGCATAAGGCCAACCATATTCGTAGCTGTGAAGGGGGATTGCTGCGTCAGCATATGATAGGTGATTGCACCCAAAGCATATTGATCGCTTGCGGGAGTCGATTTCTCCTCGTTCCAACGTTCCGGGGACATGTACCAGGGTGTGCCATTGATTCCACCTTTGCTGTGGGTTAAGAAGCCAGCAAGAATGAAATCAGCCAGATAAGCGCTTCCCCAATGGTCAAACATGATATTCCCAATACTGGGATCACCATGCACCATCCCCAGTGAATGGACGTAATCCAGCGCATTGCCAACCTGACGAAGAATAGCAGCAACTTCCGCTGGCAAAATAACACCTTGTTTTAGACGATTGCGTAGACTTTCAGGCATCAAGCGGGTGACAGCATAGGTAAGATGGCCTTGCATACCCGCATCATGGATCGGGACGATGTTGGGGTGTTCGAGCTGCGCCATAATCTCGGCACCCTGCAAGAAAGATTGACGGTATCTTTCTTTCTCCGTCCAAATGTCCTTTAGAATCTGAACGGCAACTTTGCGCCTCAGATTGGACTGAAGGGCGCGATAGACAAAAACAATGCTCGCATCGTGAATCAACTCCTCCAGTTGATACTGTCCCAACTGTTCACCAGCAAGTTGTTTATAGTCCACTTCAGCTAACCTTTGTCTATCTAGGATTCCGCACGGCGCAGAGCAGCCTGTAAACGCTGCTGCTGTACAGTGGTGGTCAGGTCGCCGCGCGTTCGTTCCAATACGCCCCGCACGACATCAGTCTGTCGCCGCAGTCCGCCCGTGATGGCATCCGGGAAGTCAAACGTTACCAACTGATCGTAGATGTCATCCATCCATTCCAGTAGCCGTTCGGCTTCTGGCATGTCAGCATTTTCGCGCCGCAGAATATCCAAAATGAAGCGCCGCAATTCGGTAGCCGCCTCTGCCAGCCCGTTTAGATACGTTGATTCCTCAACCTGTAAATCTGTAGGGGAGGGCAGGGGTAAATTCCGTACTATGGCATTGGTGCAAAAGGCTTCCACAACTTCTTTGAGGGCGTCCTGTGTATAGCCGCTGTGGTACAGATCAGGGTAAGCGGTTGTGCCGCCCCGGAGGTCATCCGCACCTTGTTGAGCCGCTGCCAGCTTGGTTTCGGCAATATCCCATTCCCGGCGGTGAATCGCGCGGATGCCTTCAGCACAGTGCCGGATGAGTTCACGGGAACGGGTAATGGCCCCATCGCGGGCGGCATTTTTGGCGATCATGGCTGCGCGGATGCTTTCGCTGATGGTATTCAGGTTGCTCATGTACTGTCCTTTGGATCATCTGCTTTGAAACCACCAAAAAGCTGGTCAGCCAGTGAAGGAGGCTGTGGTGGCAGGCTGATTTCGCCGTGAACTTGCTCGAAGCGTTCCAGATTTTGGCTCAATGCCTTCAGAAACATTTTGGCGTTGGCAGGTGTCATTGCAATTCGTGACTGTACACGGGCACGCGGATCATTAGGCATAATCTGAATGAAGTCGAGGATGATTTCGCTGTGCGTCTGGCTGACAATCACGGCGTTGGCGTAGGTGGCGTTTAGGTTTGCAGGCAGTTCCAGATTCAATTTGCGTTGTGGGGGTGGGGGTTGTGGGGGCTGCATAAATCATCTCCTTGTATACGCTGCCAGAATAACGCAGTCTGGAAGCTGAATCAACAGAGGCGCTGGAATATGCGCCTCTGTTTTGGTTTTATGCTGTTGGCTAGAACGGAATATCGTTCATGTTGTCTGGTGGAGACTGGTAATCATCGTAATTACCACCCGTACCGCCTTCCCGATCACCTCGACTGCCAAGCAGTCGAACGTCACGTGCATTGATTTCCAGACTGGCTTGCGGCTGCCCAGCATTATCGGTGTAGGCGCGGGCTTCAACCGTACCAACCACCATAAGCTGCGTGCCTTTTACCACAAATTTGGACATGCTTTCTGCCAATTGACGCCAGCACGCCACCCTAAACCACGTGGTACGCTCCTGACGGTTGTCGCCGCTGCCCGTGATGTTGTTGACCGCAACCGTGAAGTTAAATACCGGAACCCCACTTTGTAGATACTTCAGTTCCTCTGTGCGTCCTACGTTACCGACGATAATCACTTGCTGCCAGCCTGCCATTTGATTTGCTCCTCACGTTTATTCTTTTGTCTTGTCGTTTAGTCATTATGCCTGACTGACTGTAGTTTGCTTGTTATAGCATATCCCGCTGATTGTGGTGTTGAGTTTGTTTGAGGGAAGTTAAGTATATCCTAGAAAGCCTGTTCTGAACACCCTCAAAATCCGGGGGGAAACCGAAATTGGTAAAAAATTCATGCCCTCATCTGTTTGTTTATTGAAATGGACGCTATGATGGAAACAGCTAAAGATGATTGCGGTGTGACAATGATGCTCAAGTGTGGTGATATGGCCTCAATCCTGATTGTTGACGACAACCCTGAAATTGTGCGGATGTTGCAGATTGTTTTGGAAGGGCGTGGGTATCAGGTCTATTCGGCGCGTAATGGGCACGAAGCCATGAAGTTATTGCAACGCGCTGAACCCAAGCCTAATCTGATTTTGAGCGACCTTTATATGCCACATACAGACGGTTTAACCCTGTTGAATCAGGTGCGGCAAGACCCGGAATTATATGCTATTCCGTTTGTGGTTATGAGCGCCAGTCCATCGGTTGAAATGCGTGAGGAAGTTTTTGCGGCAGGTGCGGATGCATTTTTGGCACAGCCGATCAAGTTCGATATCCTCAACACGATTATCCTCAATCTGGGTGTCGTCCCGGCCTGAAATTAAAAAGGACACAGCTTATGTGTCCTTTTTTGGTTTGTCGAAAGGCCTACTTGACCTCGACCACTGCGCCTTCGGCTTCCAGCTTGGCCTTGGCGTCGGCGGCAGCTTCCTTGTTGACGCTTTCCAGAACAGTCTGGGGTGTGCCTTCCACCAGGTCTTTGGCTTCCTTCAGACCCAGGCTGGTCAGCGTACGCACGACCTTGATGACGTTGATCTTCTTCGGGCCGCCATCCTTCAGAATGACAGTGAATTCGGTCTGTTCTTCTTCCGGTTCAGCAGCGGCAACCGGAGCCACAGCCGCAGCCATCATCATCGGAGCAGCCGCTGCGGCGGTTACGCCCCACTTGTTTTCCAGCAGAGTCTTCAGTTCAGCGGCTTCCAGCACCGTCAAGGCGCTCAGATCGTCCACCAGTTTATTCAAATCAGCCATTGTTCAATCCTCGTGTTTTACTTAGGTTGGTTATCAGATGTATAGGTGTGAAGTGCTTATGCAGCTTCATGCTTCGAGACATAGGCCTGGAGTACCTGCGGTACACCAGCGACGGCTGCATTGAGCACGCTGACCAGTCCGGTTGCAGGTTGTACCAGCAAACCAGCCAGTTGTGCGCGCAGTTCGTCCAGCGACGGCAGATTGCTGACCACATCCACCTGGTGGGCAGTGAGCGTCTGTCCGGCCATGATGCCACCCTTGATGGTGACGAGGCCTTCGAAGTCTTTCAAGAAACCAACGGTGGTTTTTGCCACCTGTGGGAAGTTGGCTGCCCCGAAGACGACTGCTGTTGGCCCAGCATACAGGTCTTCCTGCACCGGCCAGCCCGCGTTTTTCAGCGCGATCTGGAACAGCGTGTTTTTGGTGACGACATATGCGCCTTGCACATCGCGCAGTTTTTCGCGAATCTGATTGACCTGCGCTACGGTGATGTTTCTGTATTCAGTAACCACGATACCCGTAGCCTGACCAAGCAAATCGCCATAAACCTGAACGAGTTCATCCTTGCGTTGTTTTGTAATTGCCAAGCGTCTTTTCCTCCTTTCCGTGAGAGTTTTTGGTTATTGGTTTTTAGTCACCCACAACCAGACAACAAAAAAGCGGCTTCGCACAAAGACGAGGCCGCCATTGGATTCAATGGAGGTGATGGTTCCTCGCCTCGGCAGGGTATTAAGCGGATGCACCTGCTGTCTGCGGCCAAGCAATCTTTCTTGTTGGGCGCATTCTAGCGGAGATGGGCAGTTTTGGGAAGGGTGATTAGGTGGTGAAGAAGGCCAGCATCTTTTCGGTAGCCAGGCCTGGTTTATCCAGATTCAGAACGTGTCCTCCACCCAGCACCATTTCGGTCTGGACGTTAGCAATCAGGCGTTGAGCGCGTTCAACGCTGGGCTTTGGCGAACAGGCTACATCATGTTCACCCATGAGGATGTACATCGGCGCGGTGATGCGGCGCAGTTCAGCATCGGTGAGCAGACCGGGTGAACCGATCATGCGAAAGTGCCGGAACAGGAGTGCCATACCCCGCGCCATTTCTTCATGTTCAGATGAGAAGGGAATACCGGGGGCACTGACGGCACGAACGAAGATGCGGGTGGTGGCAGGATGTGGATATATGAAGGCAGGTATGGTCGAGAGCAGAAACTTCAGCGGCGGACGAGCCAGCGAGATTAACCCTGCGCTGGCGATCGCAAACCCTTTGATGACGCGTTCGGGAGCATAAGCCGCGATTTTGAGCGTGAGATAGCCACCACCAGAAATACCGGATACATAGGCTCGATCAATCTTCAGACCATCCAGCAGATCAACAATCCATTCTCCATAAGCATCACCCTTGACAGTGGGGCGGTTGGGGGCACTACGTCCGCTTTGCCCGATTGTGTCCGGGGAATAGATGCGAAAGTGCTGTGCCAGCAGAGGCAAATCCAATTCTGAAGCCGTACCACAGGCACTGCCATTCCAGCCATGAAAGAAAAACAGAGGCGGCGCATCCGCATTTCCGACAGCCAAAATATGGGTTTTACCATGTCGGGTATCTACAACCAGCGACTCCGGCTGGACAGGCCAACGGCGCACGGTTTCATCATAGGCATTCATGACAGCAGCTCGACCATTGGCTGATTTGTAGAGAATTGAGTTGTCGATCATGATAGCCACCCTGAAAAGAAAAGATGTTTTCTCAGTGTATAGGAATTTGGGTTTTAGTGCTTACATCCTGAAGACTCCGTATTCGGTTTTGGTGGTGGGTTGGTTGAGGCAGGCGCTGAGGGCGAGACCGAGGACACGGCGGGTTTCGGCGGGGTCGAGGATGCCATCGTCCCAGAGGCGGGCGGTGGAGTGATAGGGATTGCCCTCGCGTTCGTACTTATCCAAGATGGGTTGACGGAAGGCGTTTTGTTCGTCCTCGGTCATATCCGGTTTGTGGTGACGTTGAAGCTGATCGCGCTTGACGGTTAGCAGCACGTTCGCGGCCTGTTCGCCACCCATAACACTGATGCGGCTGTTCGGCCACATCCACAGGAAGCGGGGTGAATATGCCCGTCCACACATACCATAATTGCCTGCGCCGAAGCTACCGCCGATGATGATCGTCAGCTTGGGGACGCGGGCGTTGGCTACGGCGTGAACCATCTTTGCGCCGTCTTTGGCGATGCCGCGCTGTTCGTATTCCTTGCCGACCATGAAGCCGGTGATGTTTTGGAGGAACAGCAGCGGAATATTGCGGGCGGTGCAGAGTTCGATGAAGTGGGTGCCTTTGAGGGCGCTTTCGCTGAACAGGACGCCGTTGTTAGCGATGATGCCGACGGGATACCCTTCGATGCGGGCGAAACCTGTAACCAGAGTCGTCCCGTAATTGGCTTTGAATTCGCGGAAGCGGCTGCCATCCACCAAGCGGGCGATGACTTCGCGGGCATCGTAACTTTCGCGGAAAGTGGACGGGATAACCCCGTAGAGTTCGGCGGGGTCATACAACGGTTCTTCCGGTGGGGCGATGTCCATATCCAGATGCTTGCGACGGTTGAGCGATTCGGCTATCCCGCGCACGATTTCCAGCGCGTGGGCATCATCTTCGGCATAGTGATCGGCTACACCGGAAATGTGGGTGTGGACATAAGCGCCGCCTAAATCCTCGGCTGTGACTTCTTCTCCGGTTGCGGCTTTGACCAGCGGTGGGCCGCCGAGGAATATTGTGCCTGTGCCTTTCACGATCACGGTTTCATCGGACATGGCCGGGACATATGCGCCGCCCGCCGTACAGCTTCCCATCACACAGGCGATTTGGGGAATTCCCGCCGCGCTCATCACGGCTTGGTTGTAAAAAATGCGTCCGAAATCATCAACATCCGGGAATACTTCGTCCTGCATGGGGAGGAACGCGCCGCCGCTATCTACGAGATAGATGCATGGGAGGTTATTTTCCAGCGCGACCTGCTGCGCCCTCAGGTGCTTTTTTACGGTGAGGGGGAAATAGGTGCCACCTTTTACGGTCGCGTCGTTAGCAACAATGAGGCATTCCACGCCGCTTACGCGCCCTATTCCCGTAACGATGCCTGCTGCCGGGGCTTCACCGTTATACATCTCCCACGCGGCGAGGGGCGAGAGTTCGAGAAAGGGTGAGCCGGGATCGATGAGTTTGTCGATACGGTCCCGGACAAAGAGTTTGCCCTGTTCACGCTGGCGCTGCTGATACTGCTCGCCTCCGCCCTGCCGGACGAGGGCTAACCGTTCACGGAGTTCGGCTGCGAGGGCGCGGTTATGGGCAGCATTTTGCTGGAAATGATCATCGTTGGGATTAATCTGTGTTTCAAGAATTTCCATTTTAAGAACCCATCTATGTTTTTAAGTGCGCCTCTATTTTACGCGATTGTGATTGGTTGGTGATTATTGGTTATTTGTTGCCAGTTACCAGTTACCAGTTTCCAGAAAATACAGGGTTTGCGTGAGTGGCGGCGATGGCGGCGGCGGTGGCGATGGCGGAAATGGGGTTCGCCGCCAATAAGTCATTAGCCATCAGCCTTTAGTCAATACAAAAGGCTGTGTTTGCACAAGTTGCATCATTTGTGTCACTTTTATGTCGCAAATGTCACACAAAATGTCAGCGCTGAGGGGAAATGTCGTCAATGTCGTCAATGTCAAGACAGTTATCAGTTTTCAGTTGACAGAAAATATGGGGAAGTTTGCGAGATTTGCGGCGATTGCGAAGCCCTCACCCCTACCCCTCTCCCCACCGCTGAGTACAGCTAGGAGAGGGGAACAAATCGTTTGCGCGCAAAGGGTGGTACAGGGTTTTGTCGTCGTCGTCGGTGTCGGACAGGGTTTGGGCGACACGTATAGGTTGATAAGATTCGCAAATTTCTGCAAATTCGTCAGATTCTTCAATTTCAAACGGGATTTTGTGCATTTTGGGTGGTGACGCTGTCAGGGATGCCTGCCGCCGCCATGTTCGCCATGTGGGCGATTTTGGTGGAGGGTAGTGATGCGGACGCAGCATGCTGCGTCCCTACATTGCAACCACTACTATTTGAAGTGTAGCACAAAAATTCGATGGTGATGGTTCGAGTTTTATAACCTGCAATGATTGATGCAAAAATAGCAGTCCTTTAGGTATGATTAAAGAAGGTTTGTGCAATGTTGGTTGAAGGATGCACCGCGTGAAACATATTTTCCTCAGTTACAGCCGCAAAAATCTGGACGTGATGCAAAAAGTGCGTGACCAGATTCGAAGCAACGGTTTGCAGGTGTGGACGGATGAAGCCCTCGAACCCGGCACGACCTCATGGATGTCGGCGATTGAGAATGCTTTGGAAAGTGCGGCTTGTCTGGTGGTTATCCTTTCGCCAGATGCCAAGAGTTCCCGCTATGTACGGGAAGAAATGAATTATGCTGAAGCGCATGATGTTCGTATTTTTCCGGTGCTGGCGGTAGGCACAGAAGCAACGGCTGTGCCTTTTGGGTTCATCACGGCGCAGTGGGTGGATTTGCGAAAGGCCGAGGAGTTCGATGTCCGGCTTCAGCATCTCATCAGCGCGATTCGCGGGTATATTGGTGTGGAAAGCCAGCAACCCGAAAAATCGGAAGCGGCGGCTGAAATAAAGGAAGCCACATCTGAAGCCCTGCCTCCAATTGATCTGATCAATCTTTCACCCGAAGCAGCCAAAGCGGTTGAAATCCTGCGTGATCCCAACAGCAAGTGGTGGCGGCGGGCGGATGCGGCGCGGCGTTTAGGCCAGCTTGGGGATAGTGCGGCTGTGCCGATTCTAGAAGCGTATTTGGACAGCGCCGATTTGGATGTACGCACGGCAGCGGAAAAAGCGATTGACCAGATACGAAATCCGGGGAAAACCAACGTTGTATCAAAATTGGCGGCGAGTCTTCCAGCGAAACCGATTGATACTGATCCACTGAAGCAACTATTTTTATTATTATCGTCTGAATTTGCTCCCACCACCCCTTCCGCAGGTATTCAAACCGTCAAGATTGTCATTACTGGTGCTTCGGATTCAGGCAAGACTGAGTTCATTCGTTCAATCAGCGAAATTGAAATAGTCACCACAGATAAAAGTGTTGATCCTAAGGATGATGATACTGCCATTGCGATGGATTTTGGGCGGGTAACCATCACTGATGATCTGGTTCTATATCTGTTTTCAACGCCCGGATACCGGCAAGTTTCTTCTATGTGGGAGATTTTGGTCGAGGGGATGCAGGGATTCATCGTTATGGTTGACAGCAGCAATCCCAAAACTTTCCATGCAGCCAAATCAATGCTAGAAGGCTTTCGGGCTTATGTGTCTACACCCTATGTGATTGCGGCGAACAAACAGGATAAACCTGATGCATTGAAAGTAGACGATTTAAGAGCGGCGTTACAAATAGAAGAAAATATCAAAGTGATACCGTGTGTGGCACATGATAAAAAAAGTGTGCAACGCGTTATTCTAGAATTACTCTATTCGATTGTTGAGGAAATGAAATAAGTGTTTCGCAATAGATGGCTTCTTTGACATTCCATGTGTATAACGTGGTTGTAATGGGGGCGGGGTGTTATTATTGACAAAAGTTTGTAAGCCGTTTGTTGGGAGAGCCGCCCGGTGGGTTACGTTTTTTTAAGTTACAGTCATGCTGATTTGAATATTATGCGGCGCGTGCGCGATACCCTTCGCAGCAGTGGTTTGGAGGTATGGACGGATGAATACCTCGAACCGGGCATCCTCTCGTGGAAGAAAGCGGTTGAAAACGCGCTGCAATCTGCTGAATGCATCGTCGTCATTCTTTCCCCCAATGCCAAAGATTCCGAACCTGTTGCCCAAGAAATGGATTATGGCGAGGCACAGGGCAAACGCATTTTCCCGATTTTGGCGCACGGCGATAAAAGGAACGCTATCCCATTTGGTTATATTACCGCCCAGTGGGTAGATATCCGGCAGGAAGCGCATTACGCGGCTGAAATGAACAAGCTGATTTTCACGCTGCGGGTGCATCTGGGACTCGAAACGCTGGCGAAAGAACAGACGGGGATTGATACCAAGCCGCGACGGTCTGGTGCGCTGGAAGGGGATGCGGCGATTGACGTTCCCGCACGTACGTTTCCGGGGCACGTGGCGAAAGCCATTATGGTGCTGCAAGATCGCAAGAGCAAATGGTGGCGACGGGTAGATGCGATTCACCGATTGGGTGAACTGCGGGATGCGGCGGCGCGGGCTGTGTTGCAGGCTTATCTGGAAGACCGGGATATTGATGTGCAGCAGGCGGCACAGCAGGCGATTGCACGAATCGCTGCTCCACCAGCGTCCCATGCGGATACACAACCTGTGACTGCCCCTGAACCGGAGTTTGTCTCGGAAGAGGACGGTAATCCGCTTTCGCCCAAGAAGGCGGTCAAAATTGTGGTGACTGGCCCTTCGGCTGAACTGCGCCGCCAATTCATCCGGTCGATCAGTGAGATTGATGTCGTTTCGATTGAACGGCACATCACTATTCAAGGCGAAACCTACCCGATTTCGATGGATTACGGGCAGATTACGGTGGACTCCGATCTGGTGATTTATCTATTCGGCAGTCCGGGTGAACGCCAGTATGACAATATCTGGGAGACGCTGGCGGACGGGATGCTGGGGTTTGTGGTCGTGATGGATGGCAATCCCAATGGTTTTCGTGATGCACGGGCGATTGTCGATAACTTTGGTGTTTATACAGATGTGCCGTTTGTGGTGACGGTGGACAGTTCGCAATCGATGGATTCATGGCAACCAGACGATATTCGGATTGCGCTGAAACTGCACGATGAGATCAAGATTTTGCCGTGTACCACCAACGATCATCAGGCGGTGAAAAATTCACTACTGGAACTGATCTATCTGATTTCTGAACGCAGCGATTTTCAGTCGCCAGCGGAACGCAAAGCCATTTCCAGATCGATTTTCGCGCTGATCGTGGAAGATGATCAGGAAATGGGGCTGCTGATTCAGCGGTCGTTAGCGGCGGGCGGCATTGAGGGGCAGCATGTCAACAGCGGTCATCTGGCGCTGAATGCGCTCGGTTTACGGAAACCGGATGTGATGATTCTGGATATTGCCATGCCGGGAATGAGCGGGTGGGAAGTTCTGGAAGCCATCAAAGCGGTGTACCATGAAACGAGTTTCCCGGTGATTGTGCTAACGGCTTATGACGATGCCACAAACAAGTTGATCGCACGGCTGCAAGATCGGGTGTTTCGTTACCTGACGAAGCCGTTTGAGCTGCATGAACTGATCGCGGTGGTACGCGAGTCGCTGACGGCTTCGACGTAAAAAATTCCTACAGTCACTATCAAAAAATTAACCATCTGTGCCTTTGACCTCATGAATTTTTCCCTAACAGCAGGTGTGTAACGCTATTGGAAAGGTGTGCGGGTGTATGATGACCTAAACACTTTTGATACCGGGGGACGCCGCTATGCCGTTGGCTTTAATTGTAGAAGATACAACTGATATTGCCGGATTGATCGAGATCAATTTGAGCCAGATTGGTCTTGAGTGCCATCATGCAGTCAATGGGCGGCTGGCGCTGGAATTCCTGTCGGGCAAACACCCGGATGTGATGCTGCTGGACATCGGGATGCCGGGGATGAGCGGCTGGGAAGTGCTGGAACAGATTAAAGACCGCTGGCCGCAGGCGAATTTCCCGGTGATTGTACTGACTGCTTTTGACGATCCAGCCAATAAGCTGATTGGTAAGCTGCAAGACCGGGTGTACCGTTACATGACCAAGCCGTTTAACCCGGAAGATGTGGTGCAAGCGGTGCGGGATGCACTGGGGATGGCGTCCTGATCCACATTGCCATTTTAAATTTCCGCATAGTGCTATACTAGTTCTATTCAGTGTTCACGAGCAATGATGGGGCGGAAAGCGGCATGACCGAACTGATTGGACACCAACTCGGCCAGTACAGTGTATTGGAACAAATTGGCAAAGGTGGAATGTCCACCGTGTATCTGGCGACACAGGCTTCGATGAAGCGCACGGTGGCGATCAAGGTGCTGCCCCGCAACCTGACTCATGACGCTAAATTTCTGGAACGTTTTTACCGCGAAGTTGAAATCGCGGCGGCATTACAGCATCCGCATATTCTCCCAGTGTACGACTTTGGGGAATATGACGGGATGCCGTATATCGTGATGGCATTCATCAGTGGTGGGACACTGGCGGATGTGATCGCTAAAGGGCCGATGGATCCAGAGGACGTCAAACGTGTTACGCATGAGATGGCGGACGCACTGGATTTTGCCCATCGTAAAGGGGTTATCCACCGGGATTTTAAGCCGGGAAATGTGCTGCTGGATGAACAGCGCAACACCTATCTGGCCGATTTTGGTCTGGCGCGGATGACCGAGTCATCCTCAACCATTACGGGGACGGGCATTTTGGGGACGCCAACTTATATGGCACCCGAACAGGCCGAACCGCGCGACCTGACTCCGGCTGCGGATGTCTATGCGCTGGGTGTGACGATTTTCCAGATGCTCACCGGACGCGCACCGTATGAAGCACCGACGCCAATGGGGGTGCTGATGGCACATATTACGCAACCGATCCCCAATATTCGTCAGGTGCGGCCTGAATCGTCCTCCGCCATGCAAGTGGTGATTGACCGGGCGATGGCAAAATCGCCGGATATACGTTATCCCAGTACGGTGGCGCTGGCTCATGCCCTGAATGAGGCGCTGGATAGTGCCAAAGTATCCACACAGGAACGGCTGGCAGAAGGCCGCACAGGCATGTTGATGACCAATATGGTGGGGCAGGTGATCTTCCTCGATCATCCCTGTCTGCATATGCTGAAGCGGCATCATAATGAAGCACGGCTTATCATCGGTAAACCGCTGCACGAAGTTATCGGCATTCCCAACGCTGAATCGGAAAAACTGCTCAAAGAAATCGGCAAAAGCGGACATCTCGGTCAGCAGCGATTAGACATTCACGATTCGCTCGGTGGTTCTTTGAGTGTATGGATTCAGGGTTTGGCGACCCGCGATGATAAAGGTGGGTTCGTCGGGGCGGACATCACCATCCAGCCGATTCAGGATATGGTGATGGTGGATGAGGAATTCAATACGGTCATCAAGCCGATGGATACCCGCGAGGAAACCTTCCTACAAACCTATTTCGTCCGGCAGATGGAAGGCTTACGCAATTCGATGGTGCAGATGGGCGGCAAACGTTTAGGCACCAATCTGGATGCGATTATTAACGAGACAGCGCAGCGCAATGTTTGGCCGGTGAGTATGAAAGAGGGCGTTATCACCGTCGAGTTGAAGCAGGCGGATTCGGATGCATACCGGGCGCTGCTGGCAAAAGGGATTGCTTACGCGGTCACGCTGGTGGGCAAGAAGATGGTGATGCGCGGGATGCAGGCAGTGGATAAGGGGCTTGAACCGCGCGTGCTGCAATATGTGAGCGAACTGCGCTTGTACGAATTGTTTGATGTACTCTAAAAAATCATGGGGCGAGGACACAACTCCTTGCTCAAATAATCGAAGCTATTCAATACACGAAAGGCACTTTTTATGGATCTGAGTCAGTCACTTCCAACTTTTAATTTGATTCTGGATTTTGTGCTGGTGATCGCCTCGGTGTGGATGGTAATCGTGGTGCGCGGGATTGGCGGCATCGTGGGGCGGGCGCTTACACTGATCGTGCTGGGTGCTATCGTGCTGGGCATGGCGCATCTGGTGGCGACGTTTGCCGGGCCGGGTCAGCTCAATATTTTCGATGGGGCGACCAACAACTTTGTCCATCGGTTGATCGTGCTGGCTGGATTTGTGCTGGTGGTCTTTGGCTTCCGCCAGATTCGGGTGATGAAGGATTAGGCCATTAGCCGCTGTCCGCATATTTGGGCAACAAAATCCTTGTTCAAATTGAGGATTGGATGTGAGCAACAAGGCACGGTACGAAGATATTCTCCGGCGCATTCAGCAGAAACAGGCCGAGGAAGCCAGTCAACCTAAACAGGATGATCTGGCAACGGTGCTGGACGGGCTGGATGCGCTGGGTTTTCTGGAAAAGATCAAACGGCGGCCTCCAGAAGGGCGAGTGGGTTTTGGGCCGAAGGTGTTTCGCGGACACACTGCGATCAGCCATTCCGACGAAAAACAATACTGGTGTGGCGTTCTGGTCTGGCACAAGCCTAAGGGTTACGGGCATTATCAAACGCTGGGGGTGCTTGGCATCTGGGCAGTTGAAGTGGGCGATGCCGTTGAGATTATTGTTGGGACAAAAACGTTGGCCTTCAGTGCGCCCATTTTCAATGCTGAATCGTATCAAATTCAAATGAAGCGCAGTTTTAAGACTTATTACGATGGCGATGCGAGTCCGCCAGATCAGCCCTCACCCCCTAACCCCCTCTCCCTCAGGGCGAGGGGGGATCAAATAGATACCGTAGAGGGTGGAAAAATCCCCGAAAATCAGGCTGTTTTTTTGCGGGTTGTTTATGATCGGGCGAAACGGCTGGAACTGCGGGACAAATTAGAGACAGTTCTGGCGCAGTGGCGGGCAGCATTGGGTTAAGGGCTGCCAATTAAACGGCGCAGAATGTCAATCGCTGTGCCGATGCCATCTTCGGTCTGAATACGGCGGCCTAAATCGGTGGCGCGCTGATGCATGGCGGTATCGGTCGCCAATTCTCGGATAGACGCGGTTAGGTTGGTGACTGTCAACTCTTTGATGGGGATGGGTTCAAGCCCGATGCCCAATGCGACCAGCCGTTTCCCCCAATAGGGTTGGTCAGCCCCAAATGGCACAACCATCCCCGGCACACCTGCTCGGAATACGAAACCTGTTGTCCCCGAACCCCCATGATGAATTACTGCCGTACAGCGCGGAAATAACCAGTCATAGGGTGTATAGCCCAGCGGAAAAATCGTGTCTGGTAGTTCGGCAGTGCCTAAGCCCGCCCATCCGCTGGAAAGCACGGCGCGAAAACCACTTTGACGGACAGCCTCGACAACGGTTTGCGTGAGGGCGGCTGCATTGTCTGTTACCATGCTGCCAAAGCCGATAAATACAGGCGGTTCGCCCGCGTTTAGGAAATTGGCGAGTTCCGGTGTGGGCTGCCAGCCTGATTCATCCAGTGTCCAATAGCCTGTGATGTAAACTTGTTTGCCCCAATCCGGCGGCGGGGGAACAACATGCGGACTAAAACCGTTTATGATCGGTTCGGGCGGGATGCGAAACCAGAAGGGCGCAGGTGAAAGCCCTAGCTGGTTGCGAAATCGGTTGATGCCGTTCCGAAATAAAAACCAGAGCATGTGCGCTGCGAGGTCGTAGCTGGCACGGTTGAAGATGCCGAGCGAACGGGCAGCCAACAAGGGATTGGGAAAGGCGCTGGTTGGTACGAGGGGAATGACGCTGAGGTTGATGTGTGGGACGCGCAGCTTTTCGGCCAGGTCGCGCCCGAAAATGCCGCCGGGAAGCTGATTCAAAATGGCGTCCGAGTCGTGGAGGACATCAGCCGAAAACGCCTGAATATAACTTTCGATGAGTTTTCCGTAACTCCGGCGGATAGCTCTCATTAATTGGAGCGGATTGCGCGAACCGAGCGCGCCGCCCGCCATCATGTCATTGACTAACGCTTGAGCATCGCCGGGGACTGGATGAAAATCCAATCCCCTTTTTTCCGCTAAATCGGCGAAGGCTTCAAAGCTCACAAAGCGAACGCGATAGCCCGCATCCCGAAGGCCATGCCCTAAGGCGGCATAGGGCTGCACATCCCCACGCGAACCCAATGCCAGAATCGTCAGGCGGCGCGACATGGCTAAAACAGTCCACCATCACCATCGTCTGCAACATCAAACATGTTGTCCAGAAGGCCATCGTCGGCTTCATCATCGTTATTACGACGGCGACGGCGTTTGCCGAGGGCGGGCGGTTGGTCATAGGTAGGTTGTTCGGGAGGGGCGGTTTGCACCGGGATGGGATCGGGTATGGCGGGCGTGGTACGGACGTTGGGTGTGCCGGTGTGTTTGGCAACCGCAGCATCAAAATCCAGTGATTTGGCCTGTGCTCGCAGATCACGACCCCGGGGACGCGGCGCGGTCTGGGCGCGAACATCCAGTGCGGATTGTTCCTGTGAGGGTTCGGTAATGGTGTTCAGCAGCATTCGAGCCATACCAAACACACTGTACCGCAAGACACGGATCAACAGCAGCGCCGCCAGTATTACGAGAGCGAGTACGATGCCGATTATCCCACAGACGCTCAAAAGAACGGATGAGGTATCGTTAGCCATAGCCGAACTCCATGAGGGCGTGTGCCCTTCCTATCTGTATATCTATTGTAGCAGTGGTACTGCCGCCGCGTAAATCGCACTCAATAGCTTTTCCAGCACAGCTTCATGGTCATTTTGAGCTGCCAGAAAATCGTAATCAATGACGATGCCCGTCCAGCGGTCGCGCGTCCAATAGGCGGGTTCGGGCAGTTTTATATCCAGAAATCCATCCGGCATGGGGCGGGCATAAACAAACACATAAGGACGCGGAAAGCCAGGGCTGCCGGGTGAAAAACCAAAGTTCAGATGTGGGTCTTGTTCTTCGACAAAGCCACGTGCGAACCACAGCATGGATAAATCAAAGCCGTGCGGCCAGACGTTCAGCGGCGACTGTGGGCCGATCAATCGGGCGCGGAAACGGGCAATCGCGGTGAAGATGCTGTAGAGGGCGGCAGCATAATCGGCGGCCAGCGCGGAGTCTGCATCCAGCGGTGTTGTTCCTGTAATTTCAGCACGGTTAATGGATACAGGATGTCCGTGACTATCCATTGCTTTCAGCACTGCATCCGCCAGCGATATTTGAGTATGTTCGGCCAGATGAAGGTGGGTGATGCTGCTTGCCGGACAGACATAGGTGATGGTGCGTTCGGGATAGTCGAGGGTCAGTGTTCCGGCATCGGTATTGCCAGTGGTTAAGCCGCGCGGGGTGACTTCCAGTGTCAGGTGCGCGTGGTTGGGAAGGCGGATGCCCGCAGCTTTGCGGACTTCGCCTAAAATTTGAGCGGCCTGATGCAAGGCAATGCGGGTGCTATCCCAGTTGGGGAGAGTAGGCAGGGTCATGATAATTCTCCTGAGTTTGAATAGATCAACACCCGTAAGTCTGCTTCAACTGGCGAAATGTTACGTTGCCCAGCAGGATAGCACAGATGTGCCATGAATAATTCCCTGAAGTTTGGGGGAAAAGTCCGGTAAAAAATCTCAACCATTCTTAGCCCTGAGCCACTGCTGCACGATGGCGTGCGCCAAACATTGTGAGGCATCGATAATCTGCAATTCGGTCGAGGCATGAACCAGAATGCCACTGAGATCAAGACAGGCAACAATAATAGTGTCTGCTCCTGTCATTTGAATTCGTCCTATGATCTCATCCCATAAAGATGCAAAAAGCGCGGGATCGGTTGAGGTTCTGATGATGCCGAGCAAGTTGTCAATCTGTGGCTGCCAGCCAATATCGACCCACTCAAAACCGCGATTACGGATCGCAGCCTGATAAATGCCCGATTCGGTGGTTGGTCGGGCGGCAATCAGCGCCAGTTTGCGGGCGGAGTCGGGAATACTGGCGATGGTCAAATCGACCATGTTGAGCAGGGGGATGCTCACAGCGGCGGCCAATTGGGGATAATAGATGTGAGCAGTGTTACAGGCTACCGCGAGAAAATCCGCTCCGGTACGTTCCAGATGTTGAAGTCCATCGATAATTGTCCCTTGCAAAGCGGCATGGTCGATTGGCCGATCTTCATAGAATGGGGCGGGTTGAGAGCAGATCATCATCTTTGGGAAATCAATATCGTCTTTTGCGCCGTACTGCTGCTGACATTGGGTGACGACCAGATCAATGAATGGGGCGGTTGAACGCGGCCCCATCCCGGCCAGAATTCCGATTAGCGGCGGCTGCATCATATTCCCTTTCATTATGGATCAGGATGCGAGGGAAAACTGATTTATCGTATGATGCTCATGACCGACGGCCTATAACCGATTGCGACCAATTCTGTTGCTGAAAGATTAGATTGAACGGGATTCGTCGCGCTGAGTATTTCCCGGAAATCGGGTGCTATAATCAAAAGATGAATCAACAATCAGGATTTGCGAAATGACTGATCGGGAATATGTCGGCATTCACATCTCATCTGAAAAACGCCAACAGCTTGAAACGCTGGCACAACGACAGGGCTATGATGCACTAGATGATTATCTGCGTGCATTGATTGAAGCCAATGCAAAGGCCCATGGGGAATCGCTCAATCTTGAGGATGACGAAGACCCGATTGAGGGTTTTCGGGAAGGCTGGCGAGATGTGATGCAGGGCAACACTTTCCCTGTTTCAACCCTGTGGGATGATCTGGAAGATGAATAATCCGGTTGTGCAGGTTGAATACTCTGCCCGTTTCAGGCGTGACATCAAACGACTTTATAAAAAGTATCGTCATATTCAAACTGATGTGCAGCCCCTAATTCAACAGCTTGAACAAGGCGAAACACCGGGCGACCAAATGCAGGGTGTTGGGTATGCGGTTTACAAAGTTCGTGTTCAAAACAGCGATGTTGAAAAGGGCAAAAGCGGTGGGTATCGGGTGATTTATTATGTGAAGACTGATGCTCTCACAATGCTCATTACCATGTACTCAAAATCAGAGATGAAGGATGTTTCTGCTGACCAGATTCGGCAAATCATTGAAGAACTGAAAGACACTCCATAACAGGCATTTGTCCCGTTTGTACACACTGTCCAAATTTTTTCGGCAAATTGATGAGTGATGCTCTATGATGAAGCAGCGGCGCGGCATTATAATCGCGTCTATTGTTTTCATTAAGCGAGTATCATCATGATCCGAACCCGCAATTTTGTTTCCCAAAGTGTTCAGAATTTACGACCCTCTGGCATCCGACGCTACTTCGACATTGCAGCCACGATGCAGGATGTTGTGACGCTGGGCATTGGCGAACCGGATTTCGTCACACCGCGCCACATTGTCGATAAGGGCATCGAGTCTTTGGAGCGTGGGCAGACAGCCTATACCTCGAATTCGGGCACGATTGAACTGCGGCGGGCAATTGCGGCTTATATCGAGCGGTTGTACGGCGTGGATTACAACCCGGACGATCAGATTTTGGTGACGGTGGGCGTCAGTGAAGCGATGTGGCTGGCGCTGAAGGCAATTCTTGACCCTGGTGACGAGGTGCTGGTTCCAGAGCCGTGCTTTGTGGCGAACGCCGCTGCGGTGGAGATGGCAGGTGGTGTGGCCGTTCCAGTGGATACTTTTGTAGAAGATAATTTTCAGGTGACGGGTGCGATGTTGGAAGCGGCCATCACCCCACGCACCAAGGCCATTTTGATTAACTACCCAAACAACCCGACGGGCGCGATTTTAACGCGGGAACGGATGCTGGAAATCGCGGCGGTGGCGGAGCGATATGATCTGGTTGTGCTTTCCGACGAGATTTATGAACGGCTGGTGTATGGGGTAGAGCATACCAACTTTGCATCACTGCCGGAGATGTACGACCGCACGATTTTGATGAGCGGGATGAGCAAGTCATTTGCCATGACGGGCTGGCGTATTGGTTATGTGTGTGCACCGCCAGAAATTATGGATGGCATCCGCAAGCTGCACCAGTATTTGATTATGTCTGCTCCGACAGTCGGGCAGGTGGCCGCGCTGGAAGCATTGACACATGGCGAACCGGATGTTCAGACGATGCACGCCGAATATGATGGGCGGCGGCGGTTGATTGTGGATGGGTTCAACAGCCTCGGTTTGACGTGTTTTGAGCCGCGCGGGGCGTTTTATGCTTTCCCCAGCATCTCGGCTTCAGGCATGACGGATGAGCAATTCTGCGAACGGTTGCTACACGAGGAGCGTGTGGCGGTTGTGCCGGGAAGCGCATTTGGCCGCTGCGGCGATGGATTCATCCGCGCCAGTTACGCCACCAGCCGCGAGAATATTGAGAAATCGTTGGAACGGATGGCGCGTTTCATGCGGCGGCACGGTTAGTTTACGGTTAAAGTTGAAATTTGAAGGTAAAGAGCGCTCAGGCGCTCTTTTTGCTTTAGCTAACAACTTTATGACAGTTTTAGGGGATTTCGGGCAACTTGATTTAAGAGGCAGGCTTATAATGATTTGAGACTGACCAGCAGACAAGGTTAAGGTAATGCCGTTAATCGTCGTCGCACATGATGAACCCGATACCCGATTAATGCTCCGGCAGGCACTGGAGCAGGATCGGTACGAAGTCCTCGAAGCAGACAGCGGCGGCGCGTGTATTACGGCTGTATATACCGCTAAACCTGATCTGGTACTGATTGATTCCGGGCTGCAAGGGCCAGATGCGTTGACCACCTGTGCCCACCTGCGGGCAGTCACCCACATGCCTATTCTGATGATTGCCGATGATGGTTTTATTGATACGGCTTTTACCGCCGGAGCCAGCGATGTGATTTCGTGGCCTTTACGTCCCACCATTCTGCGTTACCGTCTGCGTCATCTGCTGGAAATGGCAGATGTGATGGCGCTGCGACAACAGGAAGCCTGGTATCGGTCAGTGGTGGAAAACGCGGTTGGGGGCATTTTTCGCAGTACACCAGAGGGGCGGTTTATCATGGTTAATCAGGCCATGATTAGCCTGCTGGGTTATGACACACTGGAAGAAGTGCTGGCACTGCAACTGCCGGATGATGTTTATGCTGACCCTTCAGTGCGCGAACGTATGCGTCAGGAACACGAATTTCACGGTGTCATTAAGGGTGTTGAGACGGTTTTCAAGTGTAAGGATGGCCGCCTGATTGATGTGAGCATCCATGCGCGGGTCATTAAGGATGCTCAGGGGAATACCCTGTTTTTTGATGGCATCATTCAGGACATCACCGAAAACAAACGGATGGCCACTGCCGAACATCAACAGCGGATATTAGCTGAGGCACTGCGGGATATTGCTGCCGCGCTGAACAGCACACTGGATACCGATCAGGTGCTTGACCGGATTTTGCTCGGTTTACAGCGGGTTGTTCCCCATGATTTGAGTAATATTTTTTTGATCGAAAATGATATTGCCCAAAGCGTCCGGCGCAGCGGCTATGTGCAGCGGAAGGTTGACCATCTGGTTGCTTCAATGCGGCTCAATGTTCGGGAAACCGCCACCCTGCGCGACATGATAACCACCCGCAAACCGTTGATTATTCCAGATGTCGTCCAATATCCGGGATGGTTTGTGCTGCCAGAGTTTGCCTGGGTGCGTTCGTTTATTGGCGCACCGATTCAAATCGGGAATGAGGTGTTGGGGTTTCTGCTGCTGGATTCGGGCACGACGAACGCCTTCACTGAACTGCACGCCGAGGCGCTGGCAGCTTTTGCCAATCAGGCGGGGATTGCGATGCGGAATGCCCGATTGTACGAAGCTGTGCGCCGCCATGCGGAGGAGTTGGGCGAACGGGTGATGGCCCATACCGCCGATCTGGAAAACAAACGGGCACAACTTCAGGCGGTGCTGGATTCGATGGGTGAGGGTGTCATCACCTTTACCACAGACGGGGTGTATGGCACGAAGTGGTATTTTAACCAGGCGATGCAGCAGATGACCGGATACTTTAATCCTTCAGATGGTTTGGAGGTATTCCACAGCCAGCACTTGAATAATGATGATTTTGGCAATCTGATCGCCGAGATGACCGACAGCGCGCTGGACAGCGGCCTGTGGAAGGGCGAGATGCGGATGCGACGGGCCGACAACACAGAATTTGATGCCAGTTTGACCGTTACCCGCATCAACAAACCAACGGGCGAATTCGTTGGCACGGTGACGATTGTACGCGATATCAGCCAGGAAAAAGCGCTGCAAGCCCAGAAATCGCGCTTTGTTGCCAGTGCCTCGCACGAACTGCGTACCCCCATCACCAGCTTGAAGGCGCGGCTTTATCTGGCACAGCGGCAGCCTGAACGTTTGGATACCCATCTGCGGGTGTTTGAACAGGCGGTTGACCGTATTCAGGAGTTGGTGGAAAGCCTGCTGGATTTGTCGCGGTTTGAGCGTGGTGTGTTCGATCTGGAACGGGTGACGCTTGACGTGAAAGTATTGGTTCAGGAAGTGGTTACGCTCATGGAAGTGACCGCGCAGAATCGTAGCCTGAGCCTGATTACTGAACTGCCCACGCGGGATTTATACGTTCTGGTAGACCCAGCACGGCTGCATCAGGTACTCAATAATCTGGTTGGCAATGCGATTAATTACACCGAACCCGGCGGGCAAATTATTGTGCGGGTTCTGATTCGGCAGGATGACGAGATGGATTACGCGGTTATTCAGGTTGAGGACAACGGATCAGGAATTGCGGGGGAACATTTGCCGTATATCTTCGAGCCGTTTTACCGGGCGCGGAGCGGGTCTGGCGGGATGGGTTTGGGGCTGAGCATCTCTAAAGAAATTGTTGAACGGCATGGCGGCAAATTGACCGTCGCCAGCGAAATGGGCAAGGGAACCTGCTTCAGTGTGTGGCTAAGGTTGGTGGAGGAAGTTGTTACCGAATAGCTGGTAGTGTGTGACGAAAAATCTATGAATTCTGGTACTTAGGTACTTGCGCGGTGGGACGCTCTGACGTAAGATTTTTTCAGAGCATGTAATTATTCTTCAAAGAAACCCGCGATGCTAAATTACGAAACACCGGCTGAAATTCGCCAGCAAGAAACCGCCTACAAAACGCTGGAAGGCATCCTGCTTTCCCGCCGGGAGCAGCGGGAATTTCTCCAGCAGCAGACTACTGTTTTTGCCGAAACCCTGTTTAATGCACTTCAGACCGTCATTTACGAATGCCGGGAACGCGGGCTGACTGAATTGGGTGAACCGCGGTTGATTGAACATCCGGCGGGCGGCGGACGACGGGCGCTGCAAATCCCGATAGAGGATTGGAGTGTGCTGTTTGTGCCGCTAACGGGAACCGCGTGGCCGAATCTGCGCGACGAGGCACAAATCCCGGGTGCAGCCTTCAAGGAATTGTGCGGGCGAATTGCGGTCTTTATCGGCAGCGAACCCGATGCGCTATCCTTCTATGATTTTCTGATTCTGCCCAATGGATCGTGGTTCGCATGGGGTTATGGGTGGCCGCGTCAGGGTTCGACACTGGAACAGACCAATTTTAAGGCGCTGGCGTATGAATTGTTGGCGAGTTTCGTTAAGGACATTCATACCACATGGCGACCCCGCGCGGAAACCCCGATTGGGGCGGCAATGGATGCGCGGCGGCGGGCGTACATGTTCGGTTTGCCGGGAGATGAGTAGGGAAATAAGCAGTAAATGAGTATGATGATAGAGACGGACACGTGTTCGTCTCTATTGTTTTGGGGAGGGTGAAGATGGCTTACAGCGCGATGCAGATGGCGGAGGCGTTCATCACTGCTGGGGAATTGGGTGATGCATTGGATGCCCTTAGTACACATCTGGAGGCGAACCCCAGCGACGAAGCTGCACGGCGGCTTCGGGCGGCTGTTCGCTTGCGTTTGGATGATAAAGCGGAGCATCAGGCGTCACTGGCTGATCTGGATGCGCTGACGGCGTTGGATGCCGATGACCATGTGCAGCGGTCAATCGTGTTGCAGCGGTTGGGGGATTGGGCAGGCGCACACACGTCGATGGAGCAGGCGCGTGTTCTGAAACCGGATGATGAGCGTATTCTTGAACGCTATTTGACGACGCTGGAAATGAGTGGAAAGCGCGATGCCGCCCGCGCATTGGTGAGTACGCTCCCCAAGATGTGGCGCTGGCAGCAGATCGCGGGCGATCTGGCACGGAGCGCAGATGATCTACAGGCGGCGGCAGAACATTACAGCGCTGCCCTTGAACATCTTGAACAAAAAATGGATACCACCCATGATGCTTTCGGCGCGAACCTGAAAGCGGTGCTGGTGCTAAAGCGCGATTCGGTTACTCAGGACGCTTGAAGACGCAAAAATAGGTACTTGTCCATCCGGCTAAACCGCGTCCGCTATCCACCGTCAGCACATCCGCATTATTGCCAATGAACACAGGCTGCATATGCACCAGTTCCCAACCGTCGCGTCCAAATGCATCCAAACGCGGAATCATCGACTCTGGTGTATTACGCGGGATGCCGCCTTTCCAGTCCCAATGTTCTTCCAGAAAATCTTTTTCTAACTGTGCTTCAGCTTTAGCAAACACGGTCATGTACTGCCACTGCCGTCGTTCAACCATGAGATGCCTCCGCTATGTTTCATTTCGTACATTCATTTGTACGATTGAAGGACATGGTCGGTTGCTATTCCCAATTACCGAATGAGTCAGGCAGTTTGCGCCATTCCGGCGTCAGTCAAAAGGCAGGAATCAAATGCTTTGCGGATAGCTTCTATGTCTATGCCGGATGATACATTCCTAGTGGCAGTCGCGATGGCGTGATCAATCAACTCTCATTCGTTGAATTTGTTTCAGCGCGTTTTTTCTTCAGATTTCCGAATGGGTGGGAGCTGGGCTTGGTTGTAGGCTTCGCTGCGGCCTGTCGCTGTTTTGGCGCACTCAACCATTCGGGACGCGCGGGTGTGATCGGCTTGCGTTTAGCGGCTGGTTTTACGGCTTTGGCCCACTTCTGGCGCTGTTTCTCATCACTATCTGCAACACGTGCGCGCAATTCATCCATGAAGCTGGTCGTTCGTGAATCGCCTGTAAGCGGCAAATTGTTGTCTTCTTCGCTGAAGGGTTGAATATCAAGGGACATCAGGCAGTCTCCTTTAATCGATTATTCGTATGCTCGTTTTCGTTAAACTTTGAACTAGCCGATCTTTCCAGATATTGGTGAAGGATTAGCACGATGTAATCTCTCGACACCGGGGCGGCGGCGGCAACTTCACGTTCGGTTCTCAGTGGGCCGCGTCCACCTTGTCTGCCGGATCGATTACCGCCGATGCTGCTGACAATTTCCCATCCACTGCCGAGTAAATGATCCAGCTCTTGCTCGGTTTTTTTCAGTTCATCTTCAGCCAGTGGATTGAAGGTGAGTATTCTGGTTGGCAATATGATTCTCCTGTTCTCAAATAACGATTAGCTGTAAGGAGTTCCGGTATCAGCCTGATGCAGGGTGAACATACTGGTGAGGATTTAAGGATTCCCGTTCTCCCGCTGCATGTTTATTCCTTACTTCCATAATTTGAATACATCCGGCCATCTCGTCCACGATTTGGATCATCATTATCTGGTGGTGTGTCGAGCGTTACGGCGATTGTGGGTGAAGAGCCTTCGCGGCGGAGAAGGGTTTTGATCAAGCGATGTCCGGTGGTATGCGAGATGTAAAACAATCCGCCCAGCACAATAACTGCGGTGATGATCAGCGTGGTACGGGTTTCATTTTGGCTGAGGGGGTTTATGGTTGCTACAAGGTTGGTATCGCTACTGGAGACGAAGTTTACACCGCTTCCACGCAGCACCAAAATATCGCTCATGCCGGGTGGTAATGCATATTCAAACAGGTGTGTGGAGGTATTCCCGGTACCCTGCTTGACGGATGAACCCGCTACACCATCGATGCTGCTCGAAACAGTGAAGGTGCGCGTCCCATTACCGACCAACTGTACCGCTACCGGCACATCCGATGGATTAGTAACGGTCACAGTGCCGCCTCCCACACCGAATGTGAGATTCGACCCGCTAAAGGAACGCGGCAGCACTGAGCTAACTGCCCACCCGATCACCCCAACAATGAGGACTAATGCAATCACGACTCGCCAATTGGGTTTCATCTGCTTTACTCCATTTCGGATTGATCTGGTGCTCGAAAAGGTTTCCCACAATGCTGCTGTTGCAGCCTGCAATGGGCTACGCAATACCGAATAGCCGACACTGCGGCCAGATCGATCCAATGCAATATGGGTGATGTCTTGAGCGGTTTTGTTTGGTGAGCAGGAGAAGCCTAAATCCGGCTAAGACGAGAGCGCAGATTTAACAGGCATCATCAAACCTGAGTTTGGAGAACAGCCGAGGGGGCTGGTCGTGTGTTCACGATGAACAACTGATGGTATTTAGATACACATCTTCATTAGACTATAGCACGATTGTGTTTAAATGTAAAGCAACTGCCCACCCTTGACGATCTCCGCCCGTGTTTATCGGTTCATCATTGGGGAGGATTTCATAACGATTTATGAATGCAAAATTGCAGACAGTGCTACAATGCACATACACATTCACTGGACAGGTAATGGAGTTTGGTCATGGTGGAATACAAGACTCTGGATACGCCGCAGGTTAAAGGTCGTTTTGACCCGGAGGACGGCATCCTTTACGTCAGCTATCATGGTGTGCTGACGCCGGATGTGACGCGGGCAGTGTACGGCTGGATGGGTGAACTCATTGCTCAGGCGGGTGGAGACATCAGCCTTGCGCGTGGTTCGGTTTATGATTTCCGCGATGTGACCGATTTCGATGCTCATAACCTGACCAGCGTCCAGCGGCAGAGCGCTCAGGTGCAGGATCAGGCTAATTTACAAAATCATCCGGTAGCATTGGTTGTAGATACCATGAAGCAGGAGCAGTTCGTCAAGCTGTTCATGAAGCTGACAGCGCAGGAAGATCGCAAACGGATTGTGCATTCAGTCGAAGGTGCTTTGCAATTCATCAAGTTATTTCTGGCACGGGTGAAGCAGGGTGAAGAAACCCGCTAATTATTTCCTCCCGGAAAAAGACACGATAGACTGATGGTGGGGAAAGCAGTCTTTTGCTTTTCCCATGAAATTATTTCTTCTCCATTTGCGACATCGCAGTTTGTTATGCTAACGGCAGTACAATGCCTAACGCACCTGCCTGAATGTATCAACCCAACACCTGTGAATTTTCTATAAAAATTAATCTGAAACATGTTTCATTCATTGAAAATAACGAAAAATCACTTACACTTAATTATTGTAATTTTTTCGCAGCCTGGGCTGCCTACCCACATAAAGTAGACATCATCAATCTTGAACAGTGAAATATTTTGGGGAAACCCTGAAAAAACCATTATCCAGATTAACCTGAATGAAGGCTGGGATTGGTCAGACCTGCATCACATCGCGCCAACATATTTGAAGATGATGGAATCGGTCGATCATCGTGTACATCTCATTTTTAACGTTGTCTATAATCATATTCCCCGCAACACGATGAAAAATCTGTATCTTCTGATGCAAATGACTCATCCGCGAGAAGATAAAACGGTTGTGGTTGGTCATATACCGCTGGTACGGCCTGTCCTGATGGTTGCCGGTGAAATTCCGGGGCTGCGTCACTATATGCAGCACTACATGTTTGCGGCGACCTTAAGCGAGGCATACGAACTGTTAGGCAATAATCCTCCGCCCGATTTTCACATGAGTATGGCGACCCATTCCCATCAGCATCACTACCAGTGATTTCCTAATCCCATCCTTTTCTAGCTTTAGCCTTCTTCGATCGCGCTGTGCCATACGATGAATGTGTGGAGATTCTGAAGTATGGAAACGGGCTTGATGCCGCTTGGATTAGCCGATGTTGATCGATCAGTTCTGGTCGAATCGCGCGCTTTCCAGAATAATCCTTTATGGGAATACATCATCCCGGATGCGGCGGCACGGGCGCGTTGGATGCCCCGGTTCTATGGGGTGTTTATGCGTGCTTGGGCAGCCAGCGGGCAGCTTTATGGCATAGGTGATCCCGTAGACGGCATTGCGGTATGGAGCAAACCGGGGCAGAAAGATTTGGAGTTTGGGCGATTAGTTGGAAGCGGATTTTTGAAGCTGGTTTTCAGCCCATTTCTGTTTCAATTCGGGGCGTATCTTCAGCCGTTTCGAGGCGATGCAGAAGCAGTATGCGCCCGAACCCCATTACTATCTGAACACCATCGCTGTGCTGCCAGAAGCGCAGGGCAAAGGCTTGGCTTCGCAGCTCATCAAACCGTTTCTTGCCAATGCGGATGCTGAAGGAGTATCGGTCTATACTGAAACCATGACGCCCGCCAATGTGGGCTTGTATGAACACTATGGCTTTCGGGTGATGGAACAGTACCATGTCCCCCAAACCGATCTGAGCATCTGGTCGTTCTATCGCGCAGGATAAAAGTAACTCAGCTTTAAATGTGTAACATATTCGATTAGATGTGTTTGCAGTTCATTAACCTAGAGTATTATTGTAAGTCGTCATAGATTATAATTAAGCTAAGGCTTGCTACATATCAGAATAGTTTGCTTTTTGTGGAGATATTGTTGAGTACCGAAAAACGGTTCCGTGCAATAGCCGCTACTACACATATTGATAGACACCAAGAACGTTTTACAAGAGAAGCACTTGAAGAACTTGCGCAGGTGTATATCTCAAGGGGAAATACTCTAATCTTTTGGAATCATGAGACCACTTTGCCACCCATCGGCGTAGTTAAATCTGCCCATGTAGAAAATAGAGAGGATGGAGAATATGAGCTAATTATTGAGGGTGTTGAGTTTGATTCTAGTGATTTTGTTTCCATCAATCAGAATCCCATTAATGGATTTATTGTTTCTGACGAACAATTAGTTGAGTTGCTTAAAATATTTCCTCCTGCAATTGGAGCTTCCAATCATATTCATATAGCGTTTGATGAGCAAAATTTTAAAAAAGATGAAATTGAAACAATTTTACAAGAAATCGACACATTTCTTCCTATAAGTGTCGAAAGTTATGTTCGTAAGAATACAGATCCTCATCCCGTTATTTGGATTATTTTGGGGAGTGGGGCTGGTGCAATTCTAAATGGATTTTTGTCTCGTTATGGAGAGGTTGCAGCTGATAAAACGATCAGTGTTGTAAAAGGTTTATATCAAAAGTTGAGCGGGGAGTTTAGAAATTTGGCTGAAAAATCCGAGGAAAAGCAATCAGATTTTTTGGTTTCCTTTGAATTGCCTAATTCGGACACCAAAATTGAGTGTGCTATTGAAAGTACAGAAGATCAAGATATTGAAAATGCTCTCATAAATTTGTGGAAGGCTGAGTTAATGGCCTTTAACTTGATTGATAAAAATCGCAAAGATTTATTTTCCTGTATAAAATTTCTTTTTAACTCTAAAACAGGTGCTTGGGAGTTAAATTATCTTGTTTCACGTGCCCATCAACAGATAACTTGGGGGCCTCGCTATAACCCTAACCATCCCAACTACGAACGCTATGAGGAAATGCTCAAATCCATTGAAGAAAACAGGGATGTTAAATGGGGGATGTCAATAGGAGGGTTACCTCGAATTGGCGATAAATATGATGGTCTCAAAAAGAAAAACGAATAGATAAATCCAATTCTAAAGTTCATCGAGATACTTCCGCCAGTTGTCTAATGGCTGTGCATCTTTAATTTCCTCATCCATTTTCTGTAATTCGCCAGATGCCAGTAGCAGTAGTTCTTCAATTTCGATCTCAGGCTGGTCTTTAGCGGTTGCAATTAGCTCTAGTAACCGAACCACTGTGCTGAGGCGATCTTCTGGCTCTTCATTCAGCATTTGGTGACCGCGTGTTCTTAAATCCGCAAGCATCGGATAGCCCTCTTCTCCGAATCAGATATGCTCATGATTATACAACTCCCGTGTGAGGCTGTGGTAAAATCCCGCCTGTAACGTTGAGCAAATCAGGACACACAACACCATGAGCGATTGGAAGCCGATTATCGGGTTGGAGGTTCATGCTGAACTCCTGACCGAGAGCAAAATGTTTAGCGCCTGCCCGGTGGTGGACAGCGTCGAGGCCGCGCCCAACACTGCCGTCGATCCGGTATCGCTGGGTTTGCCGGGAACGCTGCCCGTCATTAACCGCAAAGCCATCGAATTTGGCATGATGGTTGGCCTAGCGCTGAACTGCGAAATTCCGCCGTTTAACCAGTTCGCGCGCAAGAGCTACTTTTATCCCGATCTCCCCAAAGGCTATCAGATCAGCCAATATGACCGTCCGCTGGCGATCAATGGTTACGTGGACGTGGAGGTGACGCCGGAAACAGGCGACCCTTACACCAAACGGATTCGCATCCGCCGCGCGCATCTGGAAGAAGATACGGGCAAATTGACGCACATCCCCGGTGGCAGTCTGGTGGATTACAATCGTGCAGGTGTGCCGCTGCTGGAAATCGTCACTGAGCCGGACGTGAACAGCGCCGAAGAAGCCGAAGCCTTCGGACGCAAACTGCGCGCCATTCTGCAATATCTGGGTGTGAACAACGGCGATATGTCCAAAGGTGTGCTGCGGATGGAGCCGAACATCAGCGTGATGCACAAAACCGACACCGAATTCCGCACCCGCACCGAAGTTAAAAACCTGAACAGCATCCGCAATGTTTTCCGGGCGATTAAGGCTGAAACCGAACGGCAGATTAAGCTGTGGGAAAGCGGCGATTCGGTCAAGCAGGCCACGCTCGGATGGGACGAAGCTAAACAGCGCGTCGTGATTCAACGCTACAAAGAAACCGCCGATGAATACCGCTATTTCCCTGAACCTGATTTGCCCGTTTTAGAAGTCAGCCGCGAATGGGTCGAGCAGGTGCGGAAAAATCTGCCCGAACTGCCGGATGCCAAACGCGAACGCTTTATCCGCGAATTGGGTCTGAGCGAATATGACGCCTCTGTTTTGGTGATGGATCAGGCCGTCGCCCATTATTATGAAGAAGTGCTGGCGAACGGCGCGAATCCCAAGTCGGCGGCCAACTGGATGATGGGCAATCTGTTCAGCCTGATGAATGCCAACGAGATTGCGCGCGAGGATATTGAACAGATTAAAATCAGCGCCAAGCAGTTCGCGGCACTGCTGAAACTGGTGGATGGCGGGACGCTCAACCGGGGTACAGCCACAACTGTACTTAACGAAATGTGGACGACGGGGGACGATCCCGCCAAAATCGTTGAAGCACAGGGCTTGGCGCAGGTATCGGATACCGGGGCGATCAGCGCGGCAGTTGATAAAGTGCTGGCTGAAAATGAGAAAATGGTTGCGGATTATCTCGGCGGTAAAGATAAGCTGCTGGGCGCGATGATGGGTATGTGCATGAAGGCGCTTGGCGGCAAAGGTGATCCGAAAGTGGTTACTGAGGCGCTCAAAGCGGCGTTGGATGCCCGTCGAACTTAAGCAAATCAACCATAGAGACGCAGCGTACACGGAGGATTTACAGAGGGCGGGTGTATAGTAGGAATGGATTTTGTGGAGATTTAATTTATGGTCTGGAAACGCGCTTTCATCTTCGCTCTGGTTGTTTTGATGGCTTTGCCCGTGCTGGCGCAGGTTGACCCCAACGCGCCGCTGGTGCTGGATATTGTCTACGACGATATTGTGGAAGACAGCATCACCACACTCGCATTCTGGGATTGGTGGACAGTGCAGGCTTCCGCAGGCGATATTATGGTGATCGATATGGCGGCCAGCGGCGGACTCGCACCCTTGATCGGCATCCTTGATCCGGCGGGTGAATTGGTAGCACGAAGCGAAGACGGCTTAACCGATTCGAGTATCCAAATGGAATTCACTGCCCCGTCCAGCGGGCAGTACACGATTGTGGCGACGCGCGTGGGCAACGCTGATGGCACTTCGACCGGGAACTATACCCTGCGTTTGCGCCGCGCCAATACCCCTGTCACCACCGACCCCGATCAATATCAGGATGTCACTTTCGTCTGTGCCGATATTCCCGGCGAAGTCACTACCGCCGCGACTATCCGTTTTGCCGAAGATTCCAACCCGGATTTGCGCTATCGTATTACGGTTTATGGGATCGACGGATTCCGTCCGGTCATCCGGGTCAAGTTCGATGTACCAGATCGGGATGAGCCATTTGAGTTGTGCAACATCGACGCCGAGCAGATGATTGGGGATACCTTCACATTACCCAGTGAAGCCGAACGCACCATTACCGCCGAAACGCTGGACAGCGCATCACAGCTATCTATTGCAGGCTCGGCAGAGGCGGGCGTAGGGACGATCACCCTGACCATCGGCAGTCTGGATGGTGCACCGGGGCGTTATATGGCGGTCATTGACGGTTTTGCGATTGACCCGAAAAACGACACCGATGTGCTGGAAGTCCGGGTTGGGCCGCTGGCTGCACAAACCACCTCTATCCAAACTTACATGGTTGCTACGCCCAACAGCCGTCTGGATGCGTTTATGACCATGACGCAAACGGACGCCGAATGCGATGATGCCGGACGTGGCGGATGTGACACTGTGCCAACTTTCAGAGGCGCAGGTGCAACGCTGACCGAGGGCGATATTGATACTGTGATTGTGGGTGGACGTTCGGATGCTGGAATGCTGGTTAATCCCGGTACGCCCGATACGGTCTCGCTTGGATTGAGCAGCCGCGCTGGAGATACACAGGGCGCTTATGCGATTTTTCTGATTGGGACACTGCCGCCAAGAGGTTCATAGTTATCGGTTTTTAGATTATCAGTGGTGGCATCTGGGTTGGATGCCACTGCCGGGATTTTATCGTGTAATGCTTCACATGCTGCTCTAATGCATTTTTGTTATCCTGTTTTGAACTTGTAATCTTGGTGTTTTGGCGGTTCAATCAAACATGACCACCGCGATTTTTGATGGCTACTGTGTCCTGTGCAAACAGACCAAACGCATGGTGACAGCGTTGGACTGGTTCAAGCGCGTCGAATTTTTGGATGTGCATAACTGGAATGCCGTTGAATCGCGCTACCCCAACCTCGATTTTGAAACCGCGATGGGGCAGATTCATGTCGTTTCACCCGATGGCAAAATGCTGGGCGGATTTGACGGAATGCGCCGCCTGCTGCGTGATCTGCCGCTGACCTTCCCGCTGTGGCTGCTGCTCCACCTGCCGGGGATGGATTGGCTTGGCAACAAGGTGTACCGCTTCGTCGCCCGCAATCGCTACCGCATCAACAAATTCTTCGGCGTGGACATTTGCGAAGACGGCACCTGTAAAGTACATGGGTAGCCCTTCGCCCATATAACCCTATTTGTTATACAATTGAATATATTGCTTCACCGCCACAAGGGATAATTTGCATGGCTGACGCGCAGAACACCGTGTTCATCAGCTACCGCCGCAGCACCAGTATGCACTTGGCGCGCCTGATTTTCACAGATTTAAAGGCACGGGGCTACGATGTGTTTCTGGATGTAAACACCATCGACAGTGGTGCATTCGATCAGATTATCCTGAATCAAATTGCCGCCCGCGCCCACTTCATTTTGGTACTGTCGCGTGGTGCATTGGAACGCTGTGCAAATGAGGGCGATTGGCTGCGGCGAGAAATTGAAGAAGCCTTTTGGCTGAACCGCAACATCGTCCCAATTTTTGATGAAGGCTTTAATCTGGATGCTGAAAAGCACCACCTTCCTGAACTTTTACGGCAGGAATTACCCCGTCGCAATGCACTTCCGTGGTCACATTATTATTATGATGCGGTGATGGATACCCTCCGCAATCGCTTTTTGAAAGAACCCATGTATGGTCGTTTGACTCCTCCACCTGCCGCTGACCAACCCGAAGTTCAGCGCCGGATTGAACAGGCAGCTAAACTCTCATCAGAAAAATTGCTCCCTGCCCCCTTTGAATGGATTGAGATTCCCGGCGGCAAGGTGACGCTTGAAGAGGGCGGATATGTCCCCAAAGGTGGAAAAACCTACAACGTTGAACCCTTCAAAATTGCCAAATACCCGATAACCAACGCCCAATTTGCCCTGTTTGTTGAAGCAAAGGGCTATGAAAACCCTGATTGGTGGACAGCCGATGGGTGGCATATAAAGCAATACGAAAACTGGAAGGGGCCACGCTACTGGGATACAGCCAAAATGAATCGCGAAGATTATCCAGTAGTTGGAGTGTCATGGTATGAAGCTGTTGCCTATTGTTTGTGGCTTTCGAAGATTATAAATCAGAATATTGGTTTGCCAACAGAACAGCAGTGGCAGCGAGCAGCACAAGGGGATACAAATTGGAAATACCCTTGGGGATCGACGTTTGATGAAAGTCGCTGCAATTTTAAGCCTCGTAATACAACCCCTGTAACTCATTACCCCTATGGCGCGAGTCCATATGGGGTAATGGATATGATTGGCAATGTACGCGAGTGGTGTTTAAATAAATATTTCCCCGATGTTCCATTAAGTGATGGAACAGATTATCGAGTTCTACGCGGTGGTTCGAGGGAGTTTAGTATTTCCAATGCCCGTTCTGCATCTCGTGAACGGGGCTACGCACACAGCAGTACACTTAAACTTGGTTTTCGAGTTTGCTGCTCTCTTGCCTAACTGTGCATGGCTTTTTGTGATTCACTGTTGAATCATTTAGATTGCTTTGGGAAAAGCTTCTGAAAGGAACAAGAAGAAACCTAGCGTAATATTAAAGCATAAAAATTTAAAGAATTGATTTCAGTGTATTTGATTTTCTCTAGCCAAAGTTAAACCCTCGGCTAGAGAAATAGACACAAGCATTTACGGTGTCGCCGTCGCCTCAGCCGCTGCTGGAATGCCCCATATCTGAATCGGGCCAGTGCCATCGAACAGGGTCAGCGAAAAACCATCGCTCGTCCAATCAGCGTATAAAATCTGCCGCGTACCGACATTCAAATCAGCGCGGTTGAGGGTCTGTGCGCGGATGGTGTTCATATCCCACAGCGATACATTCCCGCCCAGTACGGCTGTCGCTAGAATATCCCCGTTGGGCGAAAAGGCCGCCGTCATGGTTTCGCCGCCCACGCCCGGAAGCTGATTCGCCAGCGCCCCGGTTTGGGCATCCCACACGGTCATCGCCGGAATATCTCCGCCGTTCAGCAGATATTGGCTGTCCGGTGAATACGTCAGCACATCCTTGACCGCGCCGGGGCCAGTGTTCAGCGTGAACAATACCGATCCATCCTGCCCGTTAAACAACTGGATTTGTGAAAATTCTCCGACTGCGAACTGCGACCCATCCGGCGCGAAGGCCATCCGCACGGCTGTGGCTTTCACTTCTAACTGCTGCGTCCGGCTGCGCCATTCCCAGATTTTGACGACCTGATCGTCGCTGGCGGTCGCTAACCGTTCGCCGTCTGCATCGAAGGCCAATGCGGTAATCTGGAGTCGGTGCGCCTCAATCGTCACAACCGACAGTCGTTGGGCGACATCCCAAACCTTCACCTTGCCATCAATGCCACCCAGCGCCAGATAGCCATCATCTGCGTAATAGGTCGCGATGCCATTGAAAGCGGGTTGACCTTCCAGACTGTCTTTAAATGCGCCGGTTTCGGCATCATAAATGCTGATGACGCCCAACCCATTGACCGTGTACACCTCGCTTTTGTCCGCGCTGTAGTACACAAAAACGGCTTCCGAACGTGCGGTATTAAAAACCAGTTTCCCGCTGACCACATCCCAACCGATCAACTGCTCATTATTCAGCCCCGCCAGCCGCGTCCCATCCGGCGAAAAGGCGTAGGCAAAAACGGTGCTGGGGGTGGTGTTGGCATCCAAACGCCCCAAATAGGCGATGCGCTGGACGTTTTGCAGCGTAATTTCTTCTGCGCTTTCCGTCCAAACTGGCGGTGGCAGCGTCGGTTGATCGCGGAGCTGTGGCGCAAATGTGCCTGCAGGTGGCAGCGGCGTCGGCTGGGCACAGGCAGCGAGAATCAGGATAGTGATGAGTAATGAGTAACGAGTGATGAGTTTAAAGTTCCGAGTAAAAGGCCAGAACCAACCGGATTGTAGATATAGTGGTGGCTTGTTTAGCCCCTTTAGTGGGCTTGATTTTTTCATTAGCTGGGCGGCTTTAGCCCCCAGCGGCTGACGGCTGACGGCTGATGGCTGATGGCTCTTAACTGGTAACTGCATTCCACTATCCTTGTTGTTCATTCCGGCAGACCGCCCTGTGAGATCGACATGCTGGCGGCGACTAATCCATAAGCCCGAATCTGTGTTAGGCCGCATTCACCCTCGAACGCTTCAACTTGTCCGTTCCCGTTGGCATCAAACCCGTTGAGCAGCGCCGCCGCTGTTTTGGTGGCTTCAATCGCCTCCTGTGCGACCGACTCAATATCGGGGGAGGCCAGCGCGTTTTGCTCGAACACAATCAACTGGTCGGCGCGGATGCGGGTGTTATCGAGGCAGATGCGAATTAGTTCCAGATCGCTTTGTAACCGCAGCGTCGAACCGGGCGCATTAGCCGCTGCGGTGAGGTGTTCATTCATCAGATCGAGGTAGAAATAAATCCCCTTCTGAAAACCGGGATTTTCGCCACGTCCATCGCCGTTCAGATCGGTCAGCGTGCCCTGCGTGATGTTGATGGTGTGTTCGTTATGCAGGTGCATCCCGCCGACTGTGCCTGCCCGCTGTGCCAATCCGGCATGATCTCTGGCTTTGATGCCTTCTGCGATGGCACTGTCCAGCAAGCCCGCTGTCGGCCCGCTGGCGAGTACCGCCGGACTGTATTCGGTGCTGCTCAATGACGCGAATGGAATCCCATCCGGCGAGGTAACGTATAGGGTTTGCATGGCTGCTGCAACTTCAATCGGCACGTTGGCGCTGTAGACTGTTTCCCCGGTTGGCCTATCACCGGACGCCGTTTCGCGCGTGATGCTAATGGCGTTGAAATCGGCAGCCAGCACTCGCCCATCTTTATCCACGTATGGCGGCAGCACCCCATTGCCTAACGGGTCGAGCGTCAAATCACCCAATTTGATGAGGCCATCGTTATCGGTGTTGACCAGCCACGCTGCATAAACTTCGCCTGTACTTGGCGGTATCAGATTTTCAACTTGCAGCGTCACGGTGTCACCCGTTTTGTTGGTAGTGCTAAAGCTCAGGCGTCCAAAACTTGGTGCTTCGGTGGCGGCAACAGCTACAACTTGCTGCGTTGGCGTTTCGGCAGTCGGTGAAGTCACTGTGGTTTCTGGTGGACGGTTGTTCAAGACCAACGCCAGCACCGCTACAATCAGCACCGCGATAATGGCGAATCCGCCCAGCACGACCAGCGGGCTAAATCCCTGCTGCATGATGATCGTTTGGGTCGGCGTTGGCGGTTGATCGGTCAGGGTAGGGGTAGCCGCTGGCGCTAACACGGTTGGGTCAGGCGAGGGACGCGCGTTAAAATCCAGAATCGCGGTGGAGTTTGGATCGAGTTCGCTGCCCTGAATCGCGCGATTGAAATCGTCCGCAAATTCGGCAGCCGTTTTGTAACGATTCTGCGGCGATTTCGCCAGCACCCGCTGCATTACCAGTTCCAGCGCGGCGGGCAGACCTTCAACCTGATTCACGATGCTGGGAATCGGTTCGGTCATGTGCTTGAGGACGACCTGCATGGGTGTCTCGGCGGTGAAGGGCTGCTTGCCCGTCAGCATTTCGTAAACCACTACGCCCAATGCATAAATATCGGCGCTGGAACTGATGTCTGCTTCACCACTGGCCTGTTCGGGAGCCATGTATGCTGGTGTCCCAACTAAACCACCCGTAACCGTTAATTTCGAGCCGCCGCCTGCCATCTTGGCGATGCCGAAATCGGCTAGCAGGGGATGGCCTTCTTTATCCAGCAGAATGTTGTCCGGCTTGATGTCCCGGTGAATTACGCCCTGACGGTGAGCATAATCCAGCGCCGCTGCGATCTGCCGCAGCAGCACATCCACTTCCTTGACGTTCAGTGCGCCGCGATCAATCCGGTTGCTGAGTGAACCGCCTTCGATGTAGGCCATGACGAGATACAAAATATCGTCTTCCACGCCGTAATCATAAAGCGGCAGGATGTGCGGATGTTGCAGTTTGGCGATGGTGCGGGCTTCTAACCGGAATCGCTCAATGAACTGCTGGTCAAGGCCGGGGTGCGGCGGCAGCACTTTGATCGCCACGTAGCGATCAATATCTTCGCGATAGCCTTTGTAGACTGTCGCCATGCCGCCCTGACCGAGCATATCTGTAATTTTGTAGGTTCCGAGTTTGCGCCCAACCAGTGAGGATGCCACGCTGCTCTTGCTCCGCGCCCGTCGCCGGGACTCCAACTTATCTACTGCTGATGGATAAATGAACGCCGCCATCAACCGATTTGGATTGACGGCTCATCCATTCATTATAGTAGAGAGCACGCAAGGGAGCGAATGGCAATGGCTTGGCTTACGAGTGCTGTGACTCCCATGTCGTCATCAGTTCAGCGTTGGCTCTTACCCGGTGCAGATATGATTGCTGCTTGGCAGGATCGCTGATGGTGTTGGCGCGCGCTTGGATGAACTGCCGTCCGGCATCCAACAGCGTCTTTGCGCGTGATTCGCCTAATTGCTTCAGTGCGTTGTAGCAGGTCAAATAAATCCGGGCAGGTTCGCTGGTGCCGTCCAATGATGCGCTCTGCAAATAATTCAGGATCATTTCAAGCTGCTGTTCCATGTTATTGGTATCGCCACGTGTTTGGGCAATCCGTACCAATCCTGCACAGGTTTCGGCGGCCAACCCGTTTTCTTCTAAATCAAGTCGGATTTGCAATGCATTCTGATAATGTTCCTCGGCTTGCGTCATTTGACCCAATGCGAGTAGCGCATGTCCCATGTGAGTCAGCGCATACCCCTGTGTGCTGGGGTCTTCGATCTCTTGAGCAATAGCCAAGCCCGCTGTGCTTTGCTCTAGTGATTGTTCGTTTTTGTCCATTTGGTGCAGCAGCAGACCTAGTGATGCCAATGCATCACCCTCACCTTGCCTGTCACCAAGCCGCTGATAATACGCAATGGTTTCTTCATAATGGGTACGGCTTGCCTCATAGTCACCCAAATCACCTGCGATGAGCGCGAATCCAAAGGTGGAATCTGCCACGCCTTGTTCACTTTCCAGCCGGTAGAAAATATCAAGCGCTTGTTGATAATAATTCAGCGCCGGATCAAAGTTACCGCGATACCGTGCCAACAAACCGAGATTGATATTGACTTGTGCCTGCCCACGCCAATCATTGATCTCCTCGAAAAGCTCCAATGCCTTTCGAGAATGGTATTCGGATTCAGTGTGATTCCCTAAATATTGATTTAGTGCCCCAAGATTCTGTTCGATCTGTGCGGCGCTGCGTGGGTCGTTCATTTCCATAAAAAGCGGCAGTACCTGTTCCATGTTGGCTTTCGCTCCGCTGTAATCCCCCAAGCGGGATTGCACCACACTGATATTAATGAACATCCGCGTAGCACCGCGCTGATAGCCCAATTCGGTGAATATCTGCCGCCCAATCTCAAATTGTTGGATTGCTTCAGTGTTGCGCGACATTCTGACCATAGCTGTTCCCATATTATTGGCGGTTCGGGCTTGCCCCAGTTTGTCGTTAATGCTTTGGAACAATTTATAGGCTTGGCGTAGATGGTGTTCGGCAGCATTGAAATCGTCCTGAAAAATGCTGTTCAGCCCCAAAATGTTTATGGCTTCGGCTTCATTAAATGTGTCTTTGGCTGCACGGCTTAAATCCAACGACTTTTCGACCGTGTTTCGTGCCTGCTCGTAGCGATTCGCCATAACGTAACCCATGCTCAAACGATTGGTCAGCAGCCGTTCTCGTGCCGCATCGTTCATTTGGCAGCTGATGTTTAAACCCACTTCCAGCCAACCAATACTTCTGGTGTCCGTCCATTCCGAAAGATATAGTGAAGTGTTAGTACAAAATCGCAGCATGTGAGCTTGAATTGCCTTATCATTGGGATCAGCGCTGTACTGTTGATGCAGTAGATTACCAACAAAGTGAATATGCGGAATTTCCGCCTCAATCCGCTGCCACTCACCCCATACCATTTTGTCCGGTTGGGTGACGGTCTCAATCACATATTCCAAATAGCGATCATAGTAAGTTTGGAATTCGCCGGCTTTAACCACCAGCGCCCGTGCGTATGCTCGCAGTAAACCATGCTGAGTGTAGCGTTTGCCGGGGACTTCCTCCGTCAGCAGCGAAAGGCGACTGAGTGCATTCAGCGCATCTTGGGTTTTGTGGATTTTCGCAGGTATATCCCCCCATATGGCAGCGGCGATAGCGGTATCAAAAGCGGTATCGGGTGCTAATGTGCCCAGCGCCCGGAATCGTTGTTTCCAATCATCGTTTAGGCCATCGTAGCTCAAAACCAGTGATCGTTCGACATTGGCATCCTTATCGTTCGGGTCAAGCTGCAAGTCTTCAAACAGGCCGCCGCTGTCCAAGTTGGTTTCTAATCGTTCGATCAATTGCGGTAGATAATGAATTGTCCGTTCTGCCAGCAGCGCCGCCGAAACTTCAATTGCCAGCGCGTGTCCCTGCAAAATACGTACAATCGGTTGCAGTGAAGCATGGACTTCAGATTCTTCAGGTCGAAGCCGAAGCCATTTACCGATCATGTTAATGCCTTCATCATCTGTCAACCGATTGACTGCCACCCTTTCAGCGCCCGTCAGCACGGCCAATCGTTCGCTGCGTGTGGTAATCAAAATATGGCTGTTTTCGCCCATATCAGGGAAGATGTTGACATGTTTATGATCCCATACATCATCCAGCACCAGCAGTAGCCGAGAGATTTGTTTCTGCCCCAGCACTTCCGACAGACGGATTTTTCCCTGTTCCTCATTTTGATATTTTTCCGTCGAGTCGCCGAAGGTTGTCCCTAGCGTGGCCTGTTTGGTGATGAGGCTGGGATTCTGACCCATTTCCATCCATACGATGCCATCTGGAAATGCCCGTTGAATGCGGCAGTCATGGCACAGCGCCTTTGCCAATGTTGTTTTGCCGATGCCGCCCATACCCACGAGTGCCGTGATGTTCTGCGATAGACTGTCGCGTTCCATTTGCTTATCTGTTGAGGTGATGGATTCGATGACCGTGTTGAGATGGCTGTAGCGCGCCACATAACCTCTGGGCATCCGTCCTAAACCATAACGCCTGCCAGAAGGCGCTGTCGGCATCCGCACGATTCGCAGCAGTTCTTTGAATGCCCGGCCATACTGCATCGGATCGCTAAAATGCACCGCATTATAATAAGCTAACTCATCGGGCAGCAGACTGGTATTGTTCTCCCGTAAGATAGGGATGACCGGGATGCAAATACTTAGCGCATGTTTCCATTCGGCTGTGACGTATTCAGATTTTTGGGCATATTCACCCGCGATCAGAATGAGTTTATCTGTTTCCTCAATTGCCTTGCGGATTTCTCGTGGGAAGGGCTGACCGCGTGTTGGCATTTTTTCCCGATCCCACCACACATCAAACCCAGCCTCAACCAGATCATTATACAAACGACGCACAAACGACCGTGTAGGGTCATCATAAGCTGGGTCATCATCGTTTCGAGCATAGGACAGAAAAACTTTGGTCGGCTTCATTGTCTCTCCGGTGCATCTAGGGTTGGGCGATCACAAAACTATCGAAGGTGCTCCATGCGCTTGCCGTAGTGCCGTTTAGTGCCCGGACGCGGAAATAATATGTACCGGGTTGCAGTGGCCCTACCATGATTTCAGGGCTGATAACTGCATTATTATGGTAAACCCGGTTCACAAATCCCGCATCTTTTGCGACCTCGATTTCATAAGCCGTTGCTGTATTGACTCGGCTCCATGTCAGGGTTGGTGTGGATGTGGTGAAGAGATTGCGCTGCGGTGCACTGTTTTCGGGCGAAATGACTGTAAACTGCCGGGTTTCGCTCCAGTCGGATGTGTTATTGGTGCTGCCGACCGAGCGTACTCGCCAATAATAAGTCGTTGTCACTAACGGCGAGAATGGCGTGAAATTAGTGTTCCCCGTGCGAATCGGTGTGCTGCTAGGTGGATTGTTAAGCCCAAACTGCAATTCGTAGGTGAAAGCATTGGGTGACGGATTCCAGACCAGTGTCGGCTGTGGCTGTAGGGTTTGGAATAAATTCACAGGTGCTAGGAGCATTGGCGTCGAGAGGGGTGAAGGCACAGCTTCCAACAAACGGCGGATATTCAGCTTGAGTTCGCCGCTGGGGTCATTGGTGAAGAAGGCTTCCTTCCCGCTTGCCATGATGTAATAGGTCGTGCCGCTGGTAACCTGAAGTGAAACTTGCGCATTCAATTCCCATGTGGATTCGGCTGAGAGGGCATCAAAGAAAATATCGTCAAGACAGGCAACTTCCGTCAGGTTGCCGGGAGTTCCCTGCCATACAGAAAGCAAAGAGTTGTAATCCGAACCAACTGTGTCGATCATAATCCGGTCATTCCCGGTCGCGGTGTAGCGATACCATACACTGTTCAGCGGCCCAAACCATGCGGGGATGCAGCTTGGCTGTGGGTCGCCACTCGCGCCTGTCGCATCTGTATTGGCATCATCACGGTATGGAAGTTTCCCGACCACTTTAGCATTGGTGATGAGATCGTGAGTCAGTCCACGCCCCATATCGAGCCGCAGTAAGCCGTTTGCGCCCCCTTTCCCCCCGACCTGAATATAATAACTGGTTCCGTTCGCAGCGGAAAAAGTCAGCCGGGATTGTGTGCTTCCGGCGATATTGTCGTTGCAGCCTACCAGCGCGGGCGTTCCGGGGAAGCCTGTCCAAACGGCGATCACCGTATCAAAAGCTGAACCTTGTGTTTGTAAAGTTAGCGATTCGGCGGCTGTCGAGTCGTAGCGATACCACACATCCTTGCCAATGCTCACGCCGCTGCAACTGCCGGATAAAGCGGGTACTCCGGTTTGGTTATTGCTGGTTCGGGTGAGCAGATGATCGGCGAATGACTGTGAAGTGATGACCACTGGATACGCCAGCAAATCATTAGTCGGTGGGAAAACGGGCTGGCCTGTTAAAGCTGCCGCCGCCGCCTCAACCTGAATGCGTGGAGTGACAATAGAATTGCGTGGGTCGGTCAATGGAATCCCGGTGTTTTTAAGGGCATTCAAAATAGTATCAATGGATGCTGAGGGCGCGGCTTGCTTAAGCACGGCCCATGCACCAGCCACATGAGGAGCTGCCATTGAGGTGCCGCCTAAACTTGCCATCGCATTATTCGGCGCGGATGAATTGATGCTTATGCCCGGAGCCAATAAATCCAGTTCGGAGGAACTGTTGGAAAAAGCTGCGAATCGATCCTGCGTTCCCGGTTCGGCGCTGGTTGCACCGACACTGATTGTGTTCGAAAGACAGGCAGGCATACTGATCCCAGTCGCGTTACCACTGTTGCCAGTGGCCGCAATCACCCCAATTCCAGCAGAACGCACCGTATCCACAGCATCTTTGACCAGCGCGAAACTCGCATCAGCGTTATCGCATACGCCCGCGTAGACATCAGGTGTGCCTAAACTCATGTTGATCGAAGCGATACTGAACGAGTTTCGGAGGTCATAAACATGTTCGAGTGCTTTCGCCACATCGGAAAATTGAATTGTCAGTGAATCGCCCAAAATGGTCGAAACCCTAGAACCAACATTGATTCCGATGATGGATGCGTTGCGGGCGACACCGCTGAAATCCGTGCCGCGCCCTGCCGCGATTCCGGCTACATGAGTGCCATGCAAGCATTCCGGCATCGAACAAGGTACGCCCGCGCCCACGCCAATTTGCTCATTTTGCCCATTAGGGCAGGTGGAAAATACAGGTGTTCCTTCAATGGTGGTCGCGGTCGAAAAACAGGCTTCTGCTACCACACGCCCGGATAAAAACCAATGACTTTTATCCACTCCGCTGTCGATAATAGCAACCGTTTTGCCCGTACCATCATAGCCTGCGCTCCAAACGGCATTAGCGCCAATTAGCGTTGTACTGTTTTCCAGAAAAAGGGTGAACTGACCTTCTTCTGCAATTGCTGCCACTTGCGGTGATTGCAGCAATGCTTGTAAACCGCTGGCGTCAATTGTCAGCGACATGTAAGGGATGTAACGCAGATTGACCACACTGGCTGGTTCATAACCCGGCACTGTTGTTAGCAGCGAGGTTTGGGCTTGCTGGATAGCTTGTTCCTGTGCCAGCACAGCTTGACCGCTGATGAGGTTTCCGGCGGGCTGGAACGGCACATTAAGCCGAACGACCACCCGTATAGTGCCTTCAGTTTGGGCTTTGGCGACCAATTCTGCGTTCGCGTTCTGTCCATAAATCGGCTTAACAACCCCTAATATAAGCCAAATGACGATGAAAAATGTCAGGCCTGAACCCATAAGCCTAAATATGCCTCTATGCCCCACCATTTGTGCCCTCATTCTTTGTCGGTCTTTAGGTGCAATAATAACGTCGATAGGTACAAGACACAATGAATTAATATAGTAAATTTGTAATAATGGGAATGAAATGAATGGGAGCAGGATTTTGCCAGTGGGTGTACCAGCGATTTTCGTTTTATGGAGGGTAGCAATACAATAGACACAGCACATCCAACACTGACGAAAGTAGCTTGTATGACAAAGCACACACCCGACAAACCGCTGTATGTGATTGATGATAGCGGCAAAATTAAATGGACAAGTGGGAATAGCCCAAAACCGGGGCGTTTTGGCTGTTACCTACGCCTCTTGATTCTAGGTGTGGGGATTTTTCTATTAGGGCGCTATCTCATTATTCCATTCTTCGAGACAGGTGGTGGTAATGTGGATACCCGTCCCCTTCCCGGTGATGCCAGCCGCTTCGACCCATTCGACGCACTGCCGGAAATTCGCACCTATGCGGGTGAGGGCGCATTGTTGATGGAAATCGAAATGTATTATGTGCGCTCGGATGGCACAATGGAACTCACCGCCGAATATTCACCCGCGCCCCGTGTGACCTATGATTTTATGCGTGAAGTGCCCCGCCCAGATAACGCTCCGCCGATTGGGGCAGGCGGCGCAAATACAGAAGCATGGTACGAACCTATCGAAATTGAAGCCTATCAACCGGGGAAATGGTGGACTGTCACCAGCGGCAGCAGCCGTTACAGCTATATGAACAAGGGTATGGAACGCGATACCTCGTCGCCGCGCAACGGTTTATCCAGCCCGGTGCTGGATGATCCGCAGTGTTCGCTGGTCGAGTTGTGGGAGCAGGCCATAAATAAGGATGCCCCGCGTGATGCTGTCGCCACCATCACCTACAATCAGTATGGCTACAATTTCTCCATCAGCGGCCTGTCGATTTATTTACAGTTTGATATGCAGTGTAAACTGGTTTCAACATAGCCGGACGGCTGTTTGTGGAATTAATTTCCATATACAATCCCTGTTAATACATGCAGGTTTATCAGGAGATCAGTCTTTGCCAACCATTCTGATAGTCGATGATGAACCCGGCATTCTGGAAAATACCCGCGAAATTCTGTCTTTTGCAGGGCACACCATTATTGTGGCTGAAGACGGCGCACTCGGTTTGGAGGCAGCCCGCAAGCACCGCCCTGACCTGATTATTTCTGATATTCAAATGCCTGTGATGGACGGGTATACGATGCTTCAGGAAATCCGGCGTGATCCGCTGACGCAATCCATCCCGCTCATCTTTTTGACCGCCAGAGCCGACCGCGAAAGCCAGCGTAAGGGGATGGAAACGGGTGCGGATGATTACCTCACCAAGCCGTTTACCGCTAATGAACTTGAATCGGCAGTCAGCGCGCGGCTTAAACGGCATGACAGCGTGATGCGCCGCGTCGAGGAATTGAATCTGTTACGCCGGATCGATCAGGAACTCAGTTTTCGTCTAAATCCCGATTGGGTCATCAAAATTATGATGGATTGGGCGCTGCGCCAGACCGGGGCGCACATTGCCCTGATGGGTACAATTGAGCAGGAATCGCCCACCTTGCTCCTGCGCTATGTGTCGGGTTTCTGGCCGGATAAAACGCCGGAGATCGGCGACAGGTGGCCGCTGGATGGCGTCATCGGTCACATCATCCGCAGCGAACAACCCATTTATGTTGCAGATACAGAGCAAGAATCGGCTTTCCAACCTTCCCACTCTGACATGAAATCGGTTTTGGGTTTGCCACTGGCGACCTCGGAACAACGGTTGGGCGTAATTCTGCTGGAAAGCCGCAAGTTCAATGCTTTCAAGGTTGAAGACATGGTGTTTCTGGCTCAGATTGCCAATCGTGCGGCGATGGCATTGGGACAGGCCAATCTGTTTCAGATGCTTCTTCAACAGTATCAGCAGGAAATGGACTTGCGCGAGATGTTTGGGCGCTTCGTCAGCCGTGAAGTTGCCGAGGCTATCCGCAGTGGCGAAATCAATCTGGCCGGGGAGGTTCAGGTTGTCTCGGTGCTGTTCTGTGATATTCGGGATTTCACCGCTTTCTCGGAGGATCATACACCGCAGGAGGTGATGCAAATTCTCAACGAATATTTCCCGATTGTCGTCGAGTCAGCGGAACGTAACGGCGGCATGATTAACAAATTTGGCGGCGACAGCGCCATGCTGATTTTTGGCGTACCGACTCCCTTGGCTGACAGCGCCTACCGTGCCATTGTCACCGCGCTACAAATCCGTCGGGGTTTGCATGACCTGAATCACAAATTAGCCGACCGGGGATTCAACCTGCGGATTGGTGCGGGCATTAATACTGGCGAAGTGATTGCCGGGGTTGTGGGGTCACAGGAGCGACAGGAATACACTGTGATCGGCGATACTGTCAATCTATCCGCCCGCGTGGAATCCCTAAACAAGCAGTACGGTGAACACGACATCTTCATCACCGATTACACTTATCAGGCGCTAGGGGATCGGCGCATCGCATTCGAGTTTGTCGATCTGGGCGAAATCGCTTTTAAAGGCAAAGCCCATACCGTCAAAATCTGGGCTGTGGCCGACTTCGCCGCCCGTGCTGGTTTATAATGTGTTAGGAACTTGTAAGCCATCTCTTGCTAAATTCGTTTAGCCAATCACATATGGGCTTTGGTGCACAAGGAAAGTCGATGAAGAAACTGTTTATCGTCTTCATATTATTATTTTTGCTGGCTGGATGTACCGATATTCTGAATGTCTGGAAAACAAAAGATAAAATCCGGGCAGTTGCAACCACCACCTTTATCGCCGATTTTCTCAAGAACATAGCTGGCGACCACCTTGAAGTGAATGTCATCATGAAGGAAGGCTCAAATCACCATGCCTTCGAGCCGACGATTCGGGATGCCCGGATTATTGGCACATCCGACATCATCTTCATCAATGGCATGAGTCTGGAAGGTGAATGGCTCGGCCAGATGCTGATCAGCATCGATTCCGAAGATAAGGTTGTTGTAACGGCTGAAGGGATACAGTCCAGACCACTTGTGCATACCGATCATGTTCATGCGGATGGCGATCCCCATGTGTGGCACAGCACGATCAATGCCCAAATGGTTGTGGATAACATTACGCGCGGACTCGTTGCCTATGACCCCGATAACCGCGCATTTTATGAAGCCAATGCCGAGGCTTATAACGCACAATTGGACGAACTCACCGAACAGGTGGAGGCCATCCTTGCCGTAGTCCCAACCGAACGCCGCAAACTCGTCACCAGCCACGAGGCTTTTGGTTACTTTGCCGATCAGTTTGGCTTTGAAGTGATTGGGACGATTATCATCGCCACCCAATCCCAAGAGCCAGATCGTCGGCAGATGCAGTCCATTATAGAGCGCATCGCCTACTTTGAAGTCCCTGCCATTTTTACTGAAACCACCATGAATTCACGCTTGGCGGAACAAATAGCGAATGAAACCGGGGTTCAGCTTGTTCCTAATTTATACAGCGATAGCTTGGGAACTTTGGGAACTGAGGGCGATACCTACATCAAGATGATGCTTTACAATGCCCGCACAATTGCGGCTGGCCTCAGTTAGCGAAAGGGAACATATGAGCGCGACCAATGCTTCACCAGTGGTTCGTTTGCAAAACATCAACGCGGGTTACGATCACAAGATTATTCTGCGGGATGTAAATCTGGAGTTGCAGCCCGGTTCATTTACCGGTTTAGTCGGCCCGTCCGGCGCGGGCAAAACAACTTTATTGCGGTTGATTCTAGGGCATCTTGAACCCACCAGCGGGCAGGGCAGTGTGAACGGAACGCCGTTAGGCAAACGTAGAAGACCGGAAGGAATCGGTTATGTTCCCCAACTCGAATCGGTAGATTGGAGCTTTCCGATCACCGTTGAACAGGCGGTTATGTTGGGGCGCATCCGTACCTTGAAATGGCAGCCGTGGGCGAATGCCGAAGATCGGCGTGCAGTTGCACAAATGTTAGATCGTTTGGGCTTGAGCCAGTTTGCCCGGCGTGGAATCCGCGAACTATCCGGCGGGCAGCAGCAGCGTGTCTTTCTTGCCCGTGCCCTCATCAGCAACCCAAAACTGTTGGTGTTGGATGAACCCACCAGCGGCGTTGATGTCAAGACTCGTTCTGAAGTGCTTTCCCTGCTGCACGAACTGAATGCACAGGGCATAACCATCCTGATGACCACCCATGATTTACATGCGGTAGCCGCTGCATTGCCACAAATCGTTTGCATCAATGGTCGAATTGTGGCGCAGGGAACGCCGGAAGAGGTGTTCACTTCTTCTGTTATCAGCCAGACTTATAATGCGCCGATGGATGTCATTCATTATGAAGGGCATCTGCTGGTTGTTGAACAAAATACTTTGACGGGTTCATAGAGGGATACTGCTCATGGAATTCTTTTCAGAGTTAATCAATTATCTGGTTGAACCCTTCACATACGGATTCATTCAACGGGCGTTTATCTGTGCGCTCCTCATCGGTGGGCTGAGTGGACTGGTTGGTGTGTATGTTGTCCTGCGGCGTATGAGCTACATCGGGCACGGCCTTTCCTATGCCATTTTCGGCGGTGCGGTGATCAGCTATCTCGTCCGGTTGAATGTTTATATCGGCTCGGCTTTGTGGGGATTTTTAGCCGCAATGACCATCATCTGGACAGGTCGCCGCCGTCGGGTAGGGGCAGATGCAGCCATTGGCATCATCACGACGGCCAGTTTTGCGGTCGGTGTGATTATCGCCAATGCCACCCATGATTTTCCCGGTGATGTTGATGCTGCTTTGTTTGGCAATATTCTGACACTCACCAATAATGATCTGGTGGTTGTGCTGGCAGCCTCCATATTGATTTCAATAGTCGTTTTCTTCGGCTATAAGCAGCTTTTGTTTACTGCTTTTGATGCCGACGCTGCTGCCGTGTTTGGTGTCAGAACCCGCCTGATTGATGCTGTGTTTTCGTTCATCGTGGCTGGACTGCTGATTGCTGCTATGCAGGTGGTCGGCGTAACCATGATCGCTGCTTCATTGATTACACCCCCGACCATTGCCCGGTTGCTTACGAATAATTTTCATCGCCTGTTGATTATTTCTGTTTTGATTGGCGCATTTGGCGGCGTTGTAGGGGTATATGCCAGTTGGTATCTCAATTGGGCAACCGGGGCAACTATCGTAGTGACCCACGCAGCCTTGTTTATTGTGGCACTGATTTACAGCAATGTGGTTCGGCCTCGCATCATGCGCGGCAAACAGATTGCTGATCTCCGTGTTGGCAGCCGAGCTCCAGAAACCGGACTTTAAAACGAGACTCAAAAACCGCCAGTGTGTGATGCGCTGGCGGTTTTGCTTTTTGCTTTCAACTTTTAACTTTTAACTTCCCCTCAATAGACCGCCAGAGCTTCGTCCAACTCCGTCCGTAGCTGCTTATAGCTCTCGTAACGACCTCGTGAAATCACTCCACGTTCGGCAGCTTCGCGCACCACGCAGCCGACTTCGTTGCGATGACCACAATCATTAAATTTGCACTGTCCTACCAACGGCGCAATGTCCCGGAAATAGCCATCCAGTTCTTCCGGCTCAACATCCCATACGGTCAGTGAGCGCAAACCGGGTGTATCTGCCAGATACCCGCCGATTTCCAGTTTAATCAGTGCGCTGTCGCGGGTGGTATGCATCCCTTCCTGACGGCGGTTGCTGACTTCCTTAACCTTGCGCCCCAAATCCGGTTGCACCTTGTTGAGCAAACTGGTTTTGCCGACGCCGCTTGGCCCGGTGAATACCGATACCTGATCTTTCAGCAGCGCTTTGAGTTCTTCAACCCCCACACCATCGCGCGCGCAGGTATACAGCACCGTATAACCCATTTTCTCATAGGGAGCGAACCGTGCGGTTGTGACCGAATTGTCTTCTAAATCCATTTTATTCACAACAATAAACAGTCGTTCAATCCCGGATTTCTCGCCAGTGACCAGGAAGCGGTCGAGCATCCGCATGTTAGGTGTCGGTTGCGCGGCAGCAAATACAAACAGTGCTTGATCGGCGTTCGCCACGATCACCTGTTCCCGCATTGCATCGCCCGCCCCACGTTTGCCCTCGGTACGCATCGCCCGCGAAAGCACACTGATACGTGGGAGCACTTCAACGATGCTTCCTGTGTTGTCATCCGTTGAGTATTGAATCTTCACACGGTCGCCGATGGCCGCAATGTCCGAAGACTTCGCTTGTTCCATCAACCGACCCCGTAAACGACAGGTAATAATTTGTTCGCCTGGAATTTCTACCCCGAAGAACCCGCTCTGGTCAGTGACGACCAATCCTACCTGCTCTGCCGTGTCACGCAAAGGCAACCTCCTGTATAAAATCGGTTAAATCATGAACAAGGGCGCTTAAACCCCTTGCCTGCATATCAATAGAATGTGTGCTGCGTTGAATACACTCTATTCTAGCGGAAAATTGTGGTTTTGTGTTGTCGGGTTTACCGTCCGCCGCGCCGTAGCCAGTTTTCGTAGGCTTTCAGCGAATCCGGGGTGCCGATTTTGCGGAGTGCATCAGCAGCTTCCTTGCGGACTTCCTTCTCACGGTCGCCTAATGCCCGGCTGAGTGCGTTCACTGCTTCGGCATCCCCAATGCGTCCCAGTGCGTCGGCGGCTTGCTGGCGCAGTGCCGCGCTTCTGCGATCTTCCAGTGTCTTGATGAGCGCGGGCACGGCTTCCCGGTTGCCGATTTCGCCCAATGCCCACGCTGCCGCGATCCGAAGTTTTTCATCTTTATGTTGCAGCAGGGTGATAAGACCGGGGATTGCGCCCTCACCAATCATCTGGAAAGCCCGCAGTGCCGCCTGCATGACGCTGGGTTCTTTGTCCCAAAGGGTGCGCGCCAGCATGGGAACGGCGCGGGGATCGCCAATTTGACCGAGCAGATTGGCAATATCCCGGCGGGTATCCCGGTCAGTATTGGGTAGGGCATCTACCAATTCCGGGACAGCGCGTGAACCAATTTGCAGCAGTGCGTTGAACACCGCTTCGCCTACTGCCGGGTTAGAGTCGCTCAAGGTGGCGATCAATGCGGGCACAGCGGCGGGGTCAGCCGTCTCGCCGAGCGCATCCGCCGCTGCCTGCCTGACTACCGCAATGGGGTCGGAAAGACGGCGGATAAGCCCCTGTACTGCTGTTGGCGTATCGTTTCCGCCCAGAATTTGTGCCGCGAAGAAACGCACCGCAGTTGTATCATCGTCCAGCAGTGCCATCACTTCTTTAGTGACTCGTTTGCCTTTGGCCTTCATCAAATCGGCTGCCACCTTACGCACACCCATATTGGGGTCGTGGATGGCTTCCTGCAAATAGGGAACGCTGGTATCGCTGAGTTTCATCACCATTCGCATCACCCGATTGGTGTTATCCGGGTTATCAATATTGACCGTTCGCAGCACAGCGGGAACAACTGTCGGGCCGATGGCGAGCAGGGCGGTGGTCGCCAGTGTATTGATGTTCGGGTCGGGGTCATGCAGCAAATAAGCCAGTGAAGGAGCAGCGATTTCTCCCATTTTACCCAGAATTTGAATCGCCCCTTTGCGAATTGGCAGGTAGGGGTCTTGTAGCGCCTGCTGAAGCATGGGCATGGCGCGTGTATCATTGGGCAGTGTTAGTTCAATCAGTTTGGACATGGCGTGCGCCCGCACATCTTTCATCGGGTGCTGCGCTGCATCCAGTATCGCTTCATAGGCCGCCGGGTCATTGATCTGCGACAGGTTTTCCACTGCGTCCAGACATTCTTCCAGCCGCAGACTTTCCAGCCGGGGGCGGATTTGCTGAATCGCGGAAAGGTTACTGCGTCGCTGGCTTTTAGACCGTTCCAGTCGTGTATAAAGCTGCGGCCAGGGGTAGCGTTCTGAACTGGTGAAATTGAGGTAATGCAGCGCGGCCAACCGGGGATGCTGGTCACGCGCATCAATCGGGCGATGCAGAATCGGAATCACATCCAGCCGCACACCAACCGCATAACCGAACTCATAAATTACATACTGCGAACTGACCGAATGAGGTGAGAGGACGAGGATCAGCGCGAACGCCCGGTTGATGGCGCTGTCTACTGCTTCCAGCCAGTTGTCGCCTGCTTCCAATCGGCTTTTATCAACCCAGGGTTGGTACCCTTGCCCGCTCAGATTTTCCTTAAGCTCATTGGCAAAATCTTCATCTTCGTGACTGTAAGAGATAAAGATGTGTTCGCGTTGCTCCATGTCACGTTTTTCCTCAACCACATACCCTCGTAACCCAGGCAATAGTAACCCATATGGTTTTAGAATCCAAACAATTTTTAGGTGGTTGATTTCCCACTTTGGTCGTACAGGAATTGCCTTGCTTCTAGTGTATACTCTAAGTAATATGAAGCCCGTCGCATATATTGAGGATTTATTGTGGAAACGACGATTCCCCCAACCGACCAACCCGAACCCGGCATCGAGAATCCCATCCAGCCAACCCCGCCGCAGGAAGCTGCCTCGGCTTACGGCAGTTCATCGACCATGCTGGTGATTCCGCGTGTGCTGGTCAACTACATCATCATCGCAATTGTCTGTTTTACGCTCGGTGCGGTCGTGGGTGGTGGAGCATTAGTCACCATTTTTAATGCCAACAGCGTCGAAAACCGTCAGATCGTTGCCGATGCCGTCGCAGCGGTGGCACAGAATCAGGTTGCTCAACAGCCTGTTGGTTTGCAGCAGGGCGAACGCTACGAGGTTACCGCCGACGATGATCCCACACGCGGTGACCCGAATGCGCCGATTACCATTGTCGAATTTGCCGATTTCCGCTGCCAGTATTGTGGCAAGTTTTTTGCGGAAACGATGGAACCCCTGTTGGAAAATTACGATGGACAAATCCATCTGGTCTATCGTGACTATCCCATTTTAGGGCCGGACTCGCTTACGGCTGCGCTCGGCGCGGGCTGTGCGCTGGATCAGGGCAAATATTGGGAATTCCACGACCTGACCTACCAGAATCAGCAAGACCTCAGCCGCGAGATGCTCATCAGCCATGCTGAAACACTCAGCCTGAATGTTGATGTGTTCACCACCTGTCTGGATGAACAGCAGCATATCGAAGAAATCACCGCCGATGCCATTTACGCCCAAAATCTGGGTGTCACGGGTACGCCCGCTTTCTTCATTAACGGGCGTTTCCTCAGTGGCGCACAACCTTACGCCGTATTCGCTGCTGCTATTGACGAAGAATTAGGCAGACTTACCGAATCTACGCCTGACCCCACTGGCAGTTCCTAGCACCCGAACGCAGCGAAACCCATTTTGTTCATTTTGCAGGGGCATGACAACCATGCCTCTGCTGTTTTTAGCTGCTTTGCATAAATATATATTGTAATCACCGCAAAATTTTAACCCTATTTTAATGCTTGGTGTGTTATGATGCTCCGGTCAGAGTTAGGAGTCATCTCGCATACCACACAAAAATATGTCCCCAAAACTGGTGATCTTATTGATTGAAGGCCATGCCTTAATTTGTGTAGCCTGAGAGTGCAGGAAAGGAGATCACCACAAATGTCACGTGAAATGGATATTCTCATGGGCGTACAACGGTTTGAAAATGCAACCGTCCGCGCCATGATGCAGGAAATGATCGGGCGGCTGCGCGGTAAGTCCACGCAGTTGCAAAGTTTTGACGAAATGCGCGAAAAGTTCGCCGCTTGGCAGGAAATCGGACGCGGTTTACAAGATATTCCGCTCAACCGGATTGTTGGCAGTGTTGGGCGGCATCAGGATTTCACCCGCAGCTTTTTGCCCAAGAGCGCCATCTCCAAGGAACGTTGGAGTCACATCTTTGCCGAAGTCGTAGGTGAATTGGGGTTGCCCCCGGTCGAAGTGTATGACCTGTGCGGCGATTATTATGTACGGGATGGGCATCACCGCGTATCGGTTGCCCGCGAACTGGGTTTTAAGACTGTACAGGCCTATGTGACCGAGGTACAGGTTCCCGTTACTGGAGATAATTGTGAGTGTGCTTGATCGTGCCAAAAGTTGGATGCAGTTGATAAAGCGTGAGGTGGTGGTGTACCAGAAAGTGCTTCGCCACCCGCGCACCCCGTGGCACGCCCGCATTGTTTTAGGGTTGGCACTGGCTTATCTGGTTTCGCCCATTGATTTGATTCCCGATCCCATCCCCGTCTTGGGGCAGTTGGATGATCTGCTGATTGTCCCCGGTCTGGTGACGCTTGCCCTCAAACTCATCCCCGCCGAAGTTGTAACCGAATGCCGCGCTCAGGTTGGCGAAGGGCACATCGCCGATAACTGATTTGCCGAGAAAATCGCGCTAATCCAGTAGCTGCTGTTTCAAGGTTTCTGCCAGCCAATGCTCATACGCTTCCGCAGTCCACCCAAAAACCTCGACTAATTCTTGATAAATCTCAGCTTTTGTCAGGCTGAGATAAATAGCTGTTGCCCGCTCAGCGTCCAAACCGGAACGCAGAAGTGAGGTGCTGTGCTGAATAAACTGGCTGATGTTGGTGCGTCTTCCCTCCAGTGCTTCTTTCAGTTCCGTCGCCGCTTCCGGATCAACGGCTGCTGCACTCAGGTAGATGGACATCATACTCGCACCTGTTTCCCACTGGCGTCGTGTGGCATGGGCTGCCATTTCGATGCGTCGCTGTGGATTGGCCTCTTGAAGTGCCTGTTGGTAGATGTCCCGCTGCCCGGACTGCTGATGCCACACCTCACGAATTGCTTTGAGAATGCCGCGTTTATTCTTGTAAATATTGTAGACCGTGCTGACGGCGACACCTGCTTTCAGGCTGATCGCCTCAATGGTGGTCGCCCCATAACCCTGTTCAAGAAATAGCTGGCGGGCAGTATCCACAATTAAATCCTGCGTTGCTAAGGCTTGTCGCTGACGGTGGGTGAGTGGCTTATTGACATTTTCCATAAAACCAGTATACCATAGGTATTCTAGATGTAGTTAAGCTACAATGAAAAGAGTTAAGCTATGGATACCGAGACCAATAAACGAATCAGTCGCGAAGTGCTCGAACGGGGTTTTAATCAGGGCGATGTGACTGTCTTTGACGAATATATGGATCCGGCTGGGGTTGACCATCAGGAACCGCCGGGAACCAATTTCATTGAACACCTCAAGGATGTGGTGGTGAGGATGCGAACCGCTTTTCCCGATCTGCATTTTGAGATTCACGATATACTGGCTGAAGGCGATATTGTCGCTTTCCGCTCCACCATGACCGGCACCCATTCCGGCCTGTTTGATATGGTTCCGGGACGCCCAATTCCCGCTACTGGACGCCGTTTAGCCGTTCCACACATGCACTTTGTCCGAGTGATGAATGGCAAAACCACCGATTTATGGCACTTGTGGAACATTCCGATGATGATGATGCAGATTGGGGCCATGCCTCAACCACAGCCAAGCCATATGTAAGCAGTTTGGGGGTCGCCCGGTTACAATAGAGGATTGCCAGCTAACAGAAAGCAGTCGCACTGAATGCAAGTGGATGAAGTACTGGCGGAACTCGAAAAACTTGGCGACCCCGAAGTTAAAAAGACCAAAGCACGTTTTGCTGTCACCGCCGAAAATTCGCACGGCATTTTCCTCAAGGATTTGGATGCTTTAGCTAAAAAAATCGGCTTGGATGATGAATTAGCCCTGCGCCTGTTCGACACTGGCATTTATGAAGCTCGCGTGCTGACCAGTCGGCTCTTTAATCCCAAAAATGTGACCGAGCCGTTGATGGAAAAATGGGTCAAGACCTTCGAAAATTGGGAAATCTGCGACACATTTTGCATGGGCTTTCTGGGCAAGACCCCCTTCGCCCTTCCCAAAGCCTTCCAATGGGCGGAATATCAACCGGAGTATCAGAAACGCGCCGGATTTGTGCTGATGGTCGCCTATGCCTTTACCGATAAACATGCCGCCAACGATGTAATCCGTCAGTTTTTCCCGGTCATGCTCAAACACGCCAACGACCACCGCAAATATGTGATGAAGGGGATTAACTGGGCTTTACGGCAGGTCGGTAAACGCAATCGGGATTTGTATCACGAAGCCATCGAAGTCGCTCATCAAATCGCCGCGCTAGATACAAAACCTGCCCGCTGGATTGCCAAAGATGCCCTGCGGCAGCTTCAGAAACCGAAAGTCTTTTTCAAAAACTATCCAGTCGGTGTGTATGGGAAGGGACATACGGACTGATAATCACTTATCTTGACCACGCTGGTTGGTCATCATCGGCTGGATTGCGGGTCACATTTTCCATCTGCCCGGTATCCAAATTCAGCACATAAATTTCCCGGTTGCCGTCGCGGTCAGAAACAAACGACAGTTGACCGTCCTGCATCCAGGCGGGATTAAAATCGCTTGCCGAATTTCGGGTAACGTTTTCGGCTTCCCCCGTTTCTAAATCCAGCACATATACCTCGGCGTTAAAATCCCGCGTACTAGTAAATGCCAATCGCCCATCTGCTGAACAGGCCGGATTGTAATCGGTCGCTGGCGAGTCGGTCAGGTTCGTCAGGCTTTCGCTTGCGAAATCGTACAGATAAATATCGTAATCGCCGCCCCGGTTAGAGACGAACGACATCCGGTGATCGTCCCACCAACACGGCTCCAGCTCATTGGCTTCACTGTTGAAGGTTGCTGGATATGTTGCGCGGCTCGAATCAAATAAAGCAATATCCCAGTCGAGGTTAGGGTTGCTGGCAGCGGCGATGTGTCCCTTTGGTGACCAGTCCGGCTCATATACATCATGAGATGTGTTTAAAGTATGCGTCTTCCCGGCCTGTATATCCATAACCGTGATATGCATTGGCATCGGATACGATGTATAAATCAAAAACTGACTTTCGCCCCATGCCGGTTGGAAATGCTCATAATCATCTGGGGTAATTTGCAGCGTATTCCCCGTCAGCCGATCCAGCATATAAATCTGATCTTTGCCCGCCCGGTCGGACATAAACGCCAGCGTCGAACGTGGATGTTCCCGCCCAAGCCAAACCCCCGCTGCTGCGCTCACCGCCACGACGATTGCCACCATCCCAACATATCGGCTGACCAAAACCGTTATTCGCATATCGTTTCGCCTTGTCGGTCTCTAATGCAGAACTACAGACAGGGGATAATGATGCCAAAATGTTGTTGTTTGAGCTACAAATGGAGTGGTATCGAGGGTTTGTTATTTGTTAATATATTATGGGCGCATCAGGATTCGAACCTGAAACCGAGCAGTTATGAGCCGCCAGCTCTGCCGTTGAGCTATGCGCCCTTACGGTTTATGTATTACTAGGAGCGGGTAGTCGGACTCGAACCGACGATAGGACCTTGGAAGGGTCATGTGTTACCGCTACACCATACCCGCATGAACTGGGTTTTTAATGTCGGGGCGGCGGGATTTGAACCCACGAACTCCTCAACCCAAATGAGGCGCGATACCAGGCTTCGCTACGCCCCGGACAAAATGCATTCTACCACTGACTTTTGATAATGTCCATCCATGCTTCTAAACGGGAACGAAAATAAGTATCCCCAACCCGTACCGTCAACAACCCATGTTCTGACCGCCATTGTCGTCCAGCTAGTTTGCCGCTGTTAGACTTTCGCATTGTTTTGATGACATCGGGCGAAATACCCAAAACTTCAGCCCAGAAATTCTTGAGTTCAGCCTCATCATGGTCAGCATGATACTGAATCCCGTAATCAAGACCTTCTTTGTTCGTTGTAAGTTCATGAATCCAGCGGTGAGCCAGTTTGACCATCCGCACATCAGAATTGACGAATGCAACCGTATTGCGCTCTCGTTTGCTTCCCTCTGCCATGTAAAGCACCACGAAATCGCGGAAGGTCACATCCTGAAGCAGCATCGGCAATTCTTCTATTCCTTGTTGATAGGCTGCCTCACGTCGCGCGGCATATTTCGCTTGCATTGCCGCAGTACCAAGTTTCTGTCCAGAATTCTGAATTTGCCGTTCAGTGCGCGGAATTGGAATATCTTTAATCCAGTAGTACACCGTCGCGCGCGGTAACGCCAGTCGTTCAATAATGTCATCCAGCGTCATCTGATGTTTCGTCCGCAGTTCAATCGCTTTCGCCCGCAAATGATCGTACCGCTGTGCCATAATATTCCTCTGACTCTTTTCTTAGTATGATAGCACAAAAATTCCGACCTGTAAATTGACTGACGATTCAAATGTGACAAAATCCACAATTTAACTCATGTTATGGAGAGAAAACGGGTTTAACATGAAATTATGTCGTTTATCACTCGCAGAATGGGAGGTACGTCTCATAATGAAGAAGTTATTTGTTGTCTTGGTATTGGGGGCTGCACTCGCTGCCTGTAATCCAACAGCCGCACCGACGCCCACTTCGCCGCCAAAGGATGATGTCAGCATCCAGTTCAGTTGGGTGCATACAATTGAATTTGCCGGATTTTATCTTGCACTTGAAGATGGTAACTATGCCGAAGCCAACCTCAATACTACCTTGTTAGGGGGAGGTTTTGACGAAAATGGTGCTTTTATTGATCCGGTGCAAAAGGTTGTTGATGGTCAGGCCGATTTTGGCATCCTCAGTGGTGACCGTCTGCTGATCGAGCGGGCTGCTGGCAAACCGCTGGTCGCCATCGCTTCGATCTATCAACGCAGTCCGGTTGCCTTTATCTCGTTGGCGGAAAATAACATCATCCGTCCGCAGGATTTGATCGGCAAAACCGTCTCGGTTGACTTGGCTTCAAGCACCGGTATCGCCTATCTGGCGTTGCTGGCTGCACAGGGGATTGACCCCGCTGATGTGAACTTTATTCCGCGCACCGACTTTACCAATGAGCCGCTTCTCAGCGGTGCGGTGGATGTCATTGATGTTTTCATCAACGACCAGCCCGTTCATCTGGAACTTCAGGGTCACCAGCTCAACAAGATTCTCATCACCGATTATGGTCTGGATTTCTATGCCAATGTCATCTTTACCACCGAGGAAATGATCGCAACTCGTCCTGATGTAGTCGAGCGTTTTCTGCGGGCGACTCTCAACGGTATGGAAGCCTATGTCCAGAATCCCGAACGCGGCGCACAGCTTTCGGTTTCCTACAATGCTGCGCTTGAACTTGCTTCCGAAACCGAATCCGCCCAGCGGTCAGTGCCTTTGCTCAATCCACCCAATAGCAGTTTGGGCATGATGAAACCCGAACTCTGGGAATTTACCCGTCAGATTTTGCTCGAGCAGAATCTCTTAACCGGGGAAGTTGATCTGGAATCGGCCTATACCCTGAGCTTTTTAAACCGGATTTATGGGGCGTCCTAGCCTGACCACGAGGGGAGCAAAGCTTGTCATTGCTTTAAATGACCAGTTTTTGCTCCTCATCTGATCGAACCTGTCGGAGTCTCGCCGATTTGTTTGCTGCCAAACACCTTATTATAATCACGAGGGGAATTAAAATTCAGGAGCGATAAGTTATGCCGATTCAAGTGCATTGGGACGATGAAGCCAAAACCATCATTCGCTACGAAATGTTCGGGCGCTGGACGCTCCAGGAATTTTGGGAAGCCTATGAACAGGCACGGCAGATGATTAATTCCGTCGAAAATCAGGTGCGCTTCATTCAGGTTTCGATGGACAAAGCCAGCATTGGTCATATGCCTAACGGTTTCATCACCCATTTACGCTCAATTTATCGCAATGCACATCCCCGCGCCGGACGCACTATCGTCATTCCCAAAGCGCGTGGGTTGATCGGTGAAGTTTGGGATCGTATGATCTCCAAAGCCTTTCCCCAAATTCGCGATCATTTCGACTTTGCCGATAGCCTCGAAGAAGCCCGCGAATTACTCAGTCCTGCCAAAGAGAAAGTGAAGTAGGGGCATCATGCCCTTGAGCGGATGCAGGTTGGCGCTCTAGTGATCGCTTATTTCGCTGACGATTTTGCGTAATTTGTCCCACGGAATGATGGGGCGCGGCAGCTTATGTTTTTGCAGGTAGCGCTTGGTATTCCGGCGCGGTGTCAGGAGCGTATCCTGGATTACCTCGAAGAATTTGCTGCGCCCCAGACCCGAAATGATTTGTTCAGGTTGAAAAAGCCACTGGCCTTCCTGTTTGGCTAATGTCCCCTGAACCGTTACGCTTCGCAGGTTATCCAGTTGTTCATCATGAGCATGGAACAGCAAACTGGCCGCCCCCGCCTGAATAGGTAGATTATCCGGCAAACGAACATAAAAACGCTGCTGTGGCTGATCTGCCCGCGGCTGGCAGCGAACGCTTAACGGGTATCCCGCTTCATCAATGATCGTCAGCACCCCGTTCGGATAGCTTTCCAGTATGGCTGCAATGTCATCAAACAGCATGGTTGATTGTGATCTCCGTTGGATTTTGCGTAAAGTCCCCTGTTTCCCAATAAAACGCGCGGCGTGGCGTAACATGCACCCGCAGGCGCATATAGTACCAATCCACCAGATAGCGACCGAGTGCGCTGCGATGGTATTTTTGGGCATGAGGCTGCCAGCGCAGCATCCGCCGCCAGAAATCCTCCAGACCATCAATACACGCGATGTTCTCATCCACTCGTGCATCGCCCTGAATTGCCACCATCCCTTTCGAGCTGACCCCGCTCCCGGTCGGATTGGAAAACAATAGCGACACGCGCGGATTGCGTTGAATATTGTAGACTTTCTGTGGAAACCCCAGCGACGTTGTCACCATGATCGAATCCATTCCCGCCTCATACCACGCGGTAACCGGGTGGGTGGAAGGTTTATTGTTTTTGGTAATGGTCGCAAATTCACAGGTGCGATAGTTCAGAATGATTTCCCGGATTTCAGGTGCAAACATTTCCCCTAACCTTGTTGTGTAATGATGTGCAGCATCGGCTTATTTTCTAACCGTCTTCTATCTTGACGGTATTGAACTTATGTTCTAAAATTGGGTAGTGATTAAACTGCGGGTAGCGTCACCTTAAACGGTGGGAAGCAATTTTGGCCCAACTCCTCATGTCATTTGAGGCCACAATGGCTCAAATAGTGGTCAGCTTTGCTCCCCTCCTCGCTTGCGGGGAGGGGCTGGGGGTGGGGTAAATACTCACCCACCACCCAACGCAGCCCTACCTGGCGGCGAAATCCATCCCGCCGCCACCGCCGCCGCCATCAAAGATTCGCAAGATTCACAAAATCCTGTTTTGAAATTGACGAATTTGCAGAATCTTGCGCATGTTGCGAATCAACTAATACCCATCACCGACAACCTGACAAAGACGACGACAATCCTGTAACACTCCGTAATTTATACTCGTCACTCGTTACTTTAAACTCATACCTCATACCTCATACCTCATACCTCGGAACTCAGTACTCAGTACTTTGTACTCATCCCTCATTACTTTCCCCTTTCCTGCCCGCCCCCAAATAAATCCAGCCACTCGTCCACCTCGCTGGACGAGATATTGACCTCACTCGCCTCGCCCACATCAATCACCGGGCGCGGAGGCGACTGCATCAGTTTTGCGAATTCGTCGGAATGCATAGTGCCCATGCGCCGTAAGCGGGCGCTTGCCTGCACATCCCGGTCGGAGGAAACAATAATCCATCCTCTGGGATCGGGGATTTTTTTAATCCGTTCCATCATCACCCGGTCAGCCGAAGACCGCCCGGAGGCGAATACCACCTGAACCGCCCGCGTGGACATGCGTGATGTCCCTCCCGGCAAACCGTGATCGAACACCACCAGAATCTGCTTGCCTGTCCGGGCTGCGAAACCGTTCAACTTCTGTACCAACAGTGCCTCGTCGTTCGGGTCGTCGAGCGAAATGTCCGGCAGTTGACCGATCAAATTGTGTCCATCAATCATATATACCATTGTTAAGTACCTCCACAACCCGAATAACACGTAAAATATAGCATAGCCCGTACCCCTAACTCCAACATTTCAGGGGTGTTGAGCGGAAAAACGTTAATCAAATCTTTTGGCATCATGGCGGTTCAAACATGGAAAAACAGACTGTAGGCTGGCAAATGCTCGTTACCTTCTTCGGGCTGGTCGTTGCCCTGATCGCCTACTTCTGGGCACATAAACCCCTCGACCCCGCCCTGATTGCTTCCCTCGGCGGTGCTTTCCTTGACCTGTTCACCATCAGCCTGATTGTCTCCCTCGCTGGAGGCTTAGGCCGTAGAGTATTGCTTATTCCCACTCTCCAGTTGGAGAAGGGTGCAGGGGGCGAGCATAATCTCTCCCGCGCCGAACGCCTCGCTTTGGAAGGTACACTTGGCCTCGGCATTCTCGGAATGGGTGCGCTGATCCTGGGTCTGGTCGGCTTCTATAAACCAGTGATTTTCTGGCTCATGATCATCCTGCTGGCTATGCTTCTGTTTCGGCATGTGCTCGGCTGGTCACTGGATTTATTCGCCGTTCTGCACCGCGCCCTTCAACCCCCAACCCGCTGGACACGTTTCCTCGCCCTGACGATCGTCATTTTCCTCGGTATGGCTTTGCTCCATGCCCTTGCACCGCCCACCGCCTACGACTCGCTCAATTACCACCTGCTCGCACCTAAACGCTACCTCGAAGCTGGACGTATCCTCCCTCAACCGGATAATCACTTCCTCGGATTTCCACAGGGTGTCGAAGTGCTCTATGGCTTGGCGATGGGCTTGTTCGGGCGTGATACTTCCGCAGCTCCCTTACATTATGCCTTCGGCCTGTTCGGACTTTTAGCTGTCGGTGGTTTGCTCAAACGCCGCGCCGATCTTAGTACTGCTTATCTGGCCGTCGCCCTGCTGGTGAGTGCCTTCAGTCTGTGGTTGTTGTTCGGTTGGCCATATGTTGATCTCGCCATGTTCACCTATGGCGCACTCGCCCTAAGCATCACTGCTTCGTTTGTAAAGCATCCTCTGGAAATAGATTTAAAGTCCCCTCCCTATGGCGTGGGGCGGGGGGTGAGGGCTGTGAATATTCTCCTCCTCGGCATCATCGCTGGCCTTGCGATGGGCGTCAAATATACCGGCGTTGGCCTGCTTTTTGCCCTCGGATTCTTTCTGCTCTGGAACGCCCCCCGCCAGATACTCCGTAATGGATTGCTTCTCGTGCTGGTCACAGGTGTCATTTTTCTCCCGTGGGGACTCAAAGGATTACTGCTGTATCAAAACCCGGTTTACCCCTTCGCCTTCGGTGGACTAAATTGGGATGCCGGACGTGCTTACACCTTTAGTACACCAGGAACCGGATTGCTTGGCTCGGCGGATGCATGGCAGCTAATCATCTTGCCCCTTGCTGCGACGGTGTTCGGCGTCGAAAAAGCCGGAACCTACAGCTTTACGGTCGGCCCGTGGTTGCTCACCGCGCCGCTGTTGTTGATTTTTGGCTGGCGCTGGTTGGGTGACTCTGAGAGAAAATTAGCCCGTTCTGCGCTCCTGCTGGCTTTACCCATTCTCATTTTTTGGATTGCACTGGCTTCCCTCAGTTCCATCGGCGTCCAGACTCGCCTCGTCATCATGGGCTTGCCTGCCGCTTCCGTGTTGGCTGCGCTCGGCTTTAATGGATTATCCAAATGGCCGCGCAAACCTTTAGATGTAGGTTTTATCGCCCGCGCCCTGCTGGTGCTGACCTTAACATTCGCTTTTGTAGATGTCTTGCGCGATACCGTTCGCGCACGGATTGCGCCCTATCTCATGGCAACCCTCAGCCGGACGGATTATCGCCGTGCCAATCTCGGCGTTTATGTGGATGCCATGCAGCAGCTTCGTACTTTACCGGAAGGGTCACAGGTGCGCTTCATGTACGAACAGCGCACTTATGACTGCCCACCCAATGTCATTTGTATTGGAGACATCCTGTTCGATCACTGGCCGCGCCCTCTACGTCAGGGCATGACACCGGATGAAGGTTTCCAATCGTGGAAAGATGCAGGTGATGATTACATACTGCTGTTCAATCCCGGCTATAGATTCAGTGCTGAAGATACCCGGTTTATCACCGAAAATGCATTGTTCCCGTCCGCGCTGGAAAACTGGATGATGCCTATCTGGTCAGATGCAGCCGAGGGTTACACGCTTTATACCTGGAAATAACCGGCTAAAGGCTGATTGCCCCCATTTAGACCCTGTGTTAAACTTCACAAAAGGGCAAATGGGGGTTTAGGCAAAAAGATGAGGGACTTATGCGACGTCGTTCGCTGATTGTTTTTGTGATCTTAAATGTGTTTATTTCCTTAGCCGTAGCTTATGGGGTGATTTCCCTGCTGAATCCACAAACCCAGCAGAGTCCATCTCAGGTTGTGATTACGGTACCCATCTTGGTCACGGCTACCACTGACCCGAACTTTACGCCGGAAGTGCGGATTATTACCGCCACACCCTTGCCCGGCTCGATTGGTGTCCTGCCGACAGGCATTCTGGAAACCTCAGCCGCACCCTCTACACCATTAATTACACTGGATGCTGCTGCTCTGAGTGGTGCCCTAAGCGGGGACACTGCCCTGCAAACGACTGCTACCAATCTGCCCCCGAACTGTATTCTGCACGTTATCGGGGACGGCGATACTCCCTTCGGCATCGCCGAACAGTACGGGATTAGCGGTTTTGATGTAATGGAAATCAATGGGTTGGATGACGAAGCCGCCGCCCGTTTACAGATTGGTCAGGTGCTCATCATTCCGCTGGAAGGTTGTGCGCTGACTGCTGCTGATCTGGCTGTTGAGCCAACCCTTGAAGCTGAAGAAACTGCCGAAGCGACTGAAGAAACTGCCAGTTCTGTAACCCCCACCGCTACCGTTCGCCCGACGCTGACTCTGCCGCCTACCGCTACTAATGCTCAGGTCGAAATTGCCGAAGTGACTGGGGCAGGCCAGATCAATTCGGAAGGTGCAGTCATTCGCAACGTGGGCAACAACATTAATATGAGGGGTTGGACGTTGAGCGATGCCGATGGCAATACCTACACTTTTGCCGAACGTATTTTGTTCTCCAACGGTCTGGTGAGTATTTTTAGCCGGGTTGGGCAGGATACAGCTATCGCCCTGTTCTGGAATCGGACTTCGGCGGTGTTTGCGCCCGGCGATGTTGTGACTCTGCGAGATGCCAATGGCGTGGTGCAGTCCACCTATCGCATCGAGTCACCTGTAAATCTACCGTAAATAGCCTTTAGTGTTTAATGCTTGGTTATTAGCCAAAACGCCTGTTACGGGAGTTTGGCTAACGGCAATGGCTAATGGCTGATAGCTAAAGGATGGCTACATGTCGGATTGGGGATCGTATATTGACCGCAGCATCCGTAAGGCAATCGAAGAAGGGGAGTTTAACAATTTGCCCGGAGAGGGCAAGCCACTTAATCTCAATGATGACCCACATACACCGGATGAGATGAAACTGGCCTACAAAATCCTGCGCGAGAATGATCTCGCACCCGATTGGATTGTGCAGGGCAAAGACCTGACGGCTAAATACGATAAACTGCTGGAGGATATTCGCCGCGCCGTTCGTGCTTATAAACGGACACAAACCACACCTGCCGAAATGGCAAATGGTGAAACGGCTTGGCAGTCTGCTCAGAAGCGGCTTTCGGCGGAAGTGGAAAAACTCAACCGCGAAATCCTGACCTATAACCTGAAAGTCCCACAAGGCGTAACCCATCGCCCCATCATTAACCTTCAGCGCGAGATCAAGCAGCTTCTCGGCGGGTTATAACGAAAACAAAAATGGGCGGGGTGTGAACCATCTCGCCCTTCGTGTTTGTGTTATAGAACTTGACTGCTGGTGCTTTAGCTTTTGACTTCGCTCTTGGCTTCTTCTGCTTTTTCAGCGTTTTTCCCGCCGTCTTGCAATCCCTTGCGGAAGTTAGCAACTGCGCTGCCCAGTTCGCCGCCGATCTTGGAAACACGGCCTACACCAAATAGCAGTACAACAATCACCAGAATAATCAGTAGTTCAGTTGGCCCGAAGTTCACGGTGAATTCTCCTTCTAATTCGTTCGTCGTTTCTCATTATAACACCCAGATTCAGTTTCGGGTGGCCTTTTCTCATCTATTGCTTGGGTCGCACGAAAATGCTAGACTCTGAGGTGGAGGTAACAGTCCCTTTGCCAAAACAAGCCCTGTATTTGAAATGGCGTCCAATGTCGTTCGACGACATGGTTGGACAGGAACATATCACCCGGACGCTGCGGAATTCGCTCAAGACTGGGCGTATTCGTCATGCCTATCTGTTCAGCGGCCCGCGTGGGACGGGGAAAACCACCTCAGCCCGTCTGCTGGCGAAGGCTATCAACTGCCACGATCCCAACCCGGATAACCGTCCCTGTAATCAGTGTTCGGCCTGTATCGCGGTCAACGAAGGGCGTTACCTGGATTTGATCGAGATTGACGCCGCTACCCATACCGGTGTGGATGATGTGCGCGACCTGCGCGACAAGATTGCCTTTTCGCCCGGTGAGGGTAAGTTCAAAGTTTACATTATCGACGAAGTTCACCGTTTTACGGGCAATGCATTTGACGCCTTGCTGAAAACGCTGGAAGAACCGCCGGAACACGCCATCTTTGTGCTGGCGACCACCGAAATCGACAAAGTGCCTGCCACCATCAAGAGCCGCTGTCTGCCGTTCGAGTTCCGGCGTATTTCATTGCATGAGGTCGCCGACCGCTTGCAGATGATTGCCGAATCAGAAGGGCTGAATATCGAGCGTTCTGCTCTGGAACTGATCGCACGGCATGGCACAGGCAGCGCCCGCGACAGCATCAGCCTGCTCGATCAGGTGGTTTCCGATCCCGAACAGGTCATTACGCTGGAAGTCGTGCAGCGCATTCTGGGAACTGCCAGTTTAGCTGCCGTCAAGGATTTGGTCGAAGCGTTGGTGGCTGAAGATATAACGGGCGGTTTGCACGTCATCGCCAGTGCGGTTGATAGTGGGTCTGACCCGCGTCAGTTTGGCGGGCAGATCGTTGAACATCTGCGGGCGATTTTGCTGACGCAGACCGCCAGCGCCGATCTGGTTGAAGCCTCGCGGGAAGATCAGGCGTTATATGAACAGCAGGCTGAACAAATTGAACGGGGGCGCTTGCTAAAAGCCATTCGTGCTTTTAACGATGCCGTAAATAACTATAAAGGTGGCTGGCAGCCGCAGTTGGCGCTGGAAATGGCACTCATCGAAAGTTTACGAGCAGATGAAGCGCCTGTTGTGGTGCAGCAGTATGTCACTGCGCCGCCGCAAGCTGCTGTTTCTCAACCGCTTCCCGCAGCGAATACTGAACCGCTTCCACCGGGCACACCTCCTGTGGTAGAAGTAGGTGCGCTGCATGATAAGTGGATAGAGATGTTGAGGACTTTGAACAAACGCAGTTCTACCGCCCCGGATGTAATGCAGTATTTCCGCCCGCTTCGGGTGGAAGGTAATCTGGTTTTTCTGGGCACAGACAATCCGCTCTATTTTGAACGTTTGAATGTGCCACAAAAACTTAAACTGGTGGAATGGGCCTTTTCGACAGTGCATAAAGTGCCGCTGCTGGTCAAGTTAATACTGTCCAACGATATGGGCGGTGACCCCACAACTTCCGGCGGGACAGATATGAACGACCCACTGCTTTCTGATGGTTTGCAGTTGGGCGCGAAAATCACCCCAATTGAAAATACAAAACGACAAAACGAACAGGAGTAAACAATATGGCGAAGCGACGAGGTGGATTTGGCGGTGGTGCAGCCCCCGGTGGAATGCAGGGCGGCATGGGCGGCCTGATGAAGCAGTTCCAGAAAATGCAGGAAGATATGGCAACTGCTCAGGAAGAACTCGCTAACGAAACGCTGGAAGTGTCGGTTGGTGGGGGTGCGGTTAAAGTAGTCATCAGCGGTCACCAGCGTATCCAGTCGGTCAGTATCAATAAGGATTTAGTTGATACTTCGGATGAAGAATGGCTGAATGATCTGCAAGAACTGTTGGTGTTGGCCGTGAATCAGGCGATTGAGCAAAGCCAGACCAAAGCTGCCCAGCGTATGGAATCGATCACGGGCGGTCTGGGCGATAATCCGCTGCTCGGTGGTCTGCTTGGCGGTTAATATTTACAGGCGTTTTCCTCAGGGGATGGGTGCAGACTTATCCCCATTTTCTCCGATAACTGATAACAGGTAACTGAAAATCCTCTATGTCCAACGCAATACCTGAACCTGTCACCAAATTGATCGAAGCTTTTTCCCGTTTGCCGGGTGTTGGGCCAAAAAGTGCCTCACGCCTGACTTATTTTCTGCTGCGTGCGCCGGATGAAGTGTCGCAGCGGCTTTCGGATGCACTGCGCGACCTGAAAAGTCAGACGCGTTTTTGCTCCACCTGTTACAACATCACGGTGAATGATCCATGCCCAATATGCAGCGACCCGCGCCGCGATCATCATGTTATTGCAGTGGTGGAAGAACCGCTGGATGTGTTGGCTATTGAACGCACAGGCAGTTTTGATGGTTTGTATCATGTGTTGCACGGCGCGATTTCCCCGATCAATGGAATCGGCGTCGATGATGTAAAAATCCGTGAATTGGTGCAGCGCGTAGAGAAGGGCGATACCCTCGAAATTATCATCGCCACCAATCCCGGTTATGAAGGCGATGCTACCGCGATGTATATTCAGCAGCAACTGGCATCGAAAGGTGTCAAGATTACCCGGCTGGCACGCGGTTTGCCCGTTGGCGGCGATATTGAATATGTTGATGCAGTGACGTTAAGCCGTGCGTTGCAAGGGCGGAGTGAGTTGTAAGGCTTATCCGCCTAAAAACGTTTCAGAATGATTGCCCACTCGCCATCCTCGGCAGATGTTTCAACACGAAACACATAGTGTTTTGCTATCTGCACGTTGAAGGTTGCAGTACCATACCCGGCTTTTTCCACCACAATTTTTTCAATAGTGCCGTCTGTGCTCACCAGATAGAGTTTCACCTTCGCATTGTTGGGGAACTGGTAGGTTATCCGATAGATGGCCGTATCCAGATACATCGCCTCGGTGATTGAAGTCCCTTTGCCTTTATGTGTGACCTGAAAATCTGCTTCGCGCGTAACCGCCCGTTTTGAAGGTTTATATCCTGTAAATGACCTGGATTGAGATCGGCTTGATCGGAGCAAAATCAGTTCATGCAGGATGATGTAGGTCACGGCGATGAAAAGCAGAATGCCGATGGCGAGAAAAAACATGCTCATAGGCTGTCTCCCAGAGGTGATTTCCCCTCAATTATAGGTCATTTTGTCATTTGCGCGTCAATTCACAAATTAGGCCTTGACGCCTCTTTGCCTGGCTGATATTCTTCTGCCTCGCCGCAAGGAACGCAGTTTAACAGCAAGAACAAACAGTTCAGTAAGTTTATTGAACTGTTTTCAACTGTCAGCCACTAGGTAAACATTCCGTTAGGAAATTGTTGAAATCTGGTCTTGACAGACCCGAAGCGGCGTGATAAATTATCAGTCCCGCTGAGGACGCTACTTTAAACAGCGAAACGCAAAGTTCGGTGAAAGCCGAATTTTTTGTCTCAAACATCGGTTCGGTTGGGTTCAGGAAGTTTCCCAAGTATCCCAAACGAGTTTTCTGCGGATAAGCAGGAAGGTGTTGACAGACAGGCGGCGGGTCGGTACACTTTAAACGTACCTTAACAAGCGCGAAAGCGCGGCGCAACTTAACAACAGAGAAGTGAAGAAGAGCAGGAGCGGTTGATAGACCGCGAGACCAAAACTATTGCAAGAGACAGCGAAGAACTCTGTCAAAAAACAAACGGAGAGTTTGATCCTGGCTCAGGATGAACGTTGGCGGCG
>JAIOHM010000210.1 GCA_019912965.1 Anaerolineae bacterium | reverse complement strand
GACAGATCAAAGGGAAATAATCAACGGATGTCAGCCAGTGGAGAACGTGGCTCAATCCGCCGCCTGCTGATCCAGCGGTGGCGCATGGGGATAGGGAGTAGAGATGATTATGGCGAAGAAGCAGTACCGTCGCTTGGAGCGTACTATAGGCTATTCGGTGCTTGAGATTACAACACCTACAGATGATTTGTATTTCTGGACTGATGACACTATTCAGCAAAATCAGACACTCCAACAGGCAAAAGAAGCTGATGTTACTTATCTTCCTGTAAAGCAGGGGGAGCAAATCATTGGTCTCGTCAAGCGGGTTGAACTGACTGTAGGGGAAACCATTCCACTCACGGCGGACTGGCTGATTGCAGCCGATACGCCTATTCTGCACTTGATCGAGCTTTTCGCAGAGAAGCCTGATCGTATTTTTCTTGTGCTGCAATCGAGCAAGATAATTGGTTTGGTCGCGCCAGCAGACCTCAACAAAGTGCCAGCGCGGGCGAGCATCTATCTCCTGACCGCACAATTTGAGGATGCTCTTGCCAGGATGGTGCGGGCTGAACTGAACGAAAATGAAGCAGAACTTGAAATGCTCTTGTCAGAGAGCCGAATTCAGACGCTTAGAGCTGAACATGCACAGACTCAAAAAGGCGATCTGACTCTTAGTTTGTTTTATCATCTGTATCTTGCTGATCTATTCACAATTGTAGCAAAGCACCAGGGTTTGCGTGAGCGTCTTGGCTTACGCTCTCGAAATCATGCCGACAGCGAATTAGATTTTGCTGACCTACGTAACCGAGTTAGTCATCTTACAGGTTTGCTGCTCTCCTCACGAGATGATCTCAGAACAATCAATGATGTGTGTAACAGGATCATTCAATTCAGTGACATGATAAGCAGATCGGGTGCGGAGTAGCTTCTCGAGTTCACCACTGACTTAAGTATGACCGCTATTGGTTTGCAAGCCCGACTTGCATGACAACAGCCAGAAGCAAACGTGCCTCAGAAAGGCACATTACAACCTACATGAATTCCGTTATTTTATAGACATGCGAGGCAAGCATGAAACCTTCAACACTCACCGTTTTTGAGCTTTTTGAAAAAGAACGTCGTTATGTAGTACCACTGTTCCAGCGTCCTTACGTCTGGACAGAAGAAAAGCAATGGCTGCCTTTGTGGGAAGACATTTCAGCAAAAGCCGACGAGTTATTGTATTTGGGTGAAGATGGTGCTGAGGTCGGCACTCATTTTCTCGGCGCGGCTGTATTGAGTGAGATTAAGACATTTGGAAGGCAGGTTGCCGCCCGCGAAATTATTGATGGTCAACAGCGTCTTACGACTCTCCAAATTATACTCACTGCATTCCGAGACATTGTGCTTGCCAGGAATGAGGATGAAAGCACAGTCAAAATCCTCAATCGCCTTACTCTAAACGACTGCCGTATGGAAGATCAATATGAGCAGTACAAAGTGTGGCCCACAACAGCAGATCGTCGTGTCTTTGAAACAGTCGTCAACTCAGGTGCACCACAGCGCCTTGACGAGATTTATCCTTTAACCCGCATTCCGCGCACGCAGCGCTACTACGAAAGACCACGACTGGCAGAGGCGTATCAGTTTTTTCACGCGAAGATTTGGGAATATCTCCATCAGACTGAAGACAATGGTTTCCACGATGCAAGCAGCTCACTTCAGCGGCTTGACTCTCTCATTGATGCCATCACAAAGTTTATGCAGATTGTGGTCATTGAACTGGAAGACAAAGATGATCCACAAATTATCTTCGAGACACTTAATGCACGTGGCGAGCCGCTTCTACCGTCAGACTTGATCCGCAATTTTGTGTTCCTGGAAGCTACTCGTCGCCGCGAAGATGTGGAACGTCTATACCGGGACTACTGGCAGCATTTTGATGAGTATCAGGAGGGTGATGCGAGTTTTTGGAAGGAAGACGAGCGGCAAGGACGGCTCTTCCGCCCCAGAATTGACCTGTTCACGTTTCATTTTCTGGTGTTCCAGACTGGGCGGGACTTCCTGATCACACATCTCTTCCAGGAGTTTCGTCGATGGTGGAATGAGCTGCCCGATTCATTTTCGGTTGAGAAGCGTCTACAGATTATTCATAAATATAGCCAAGTGTATAAG